>CAJOPE010000096.1 GCA_905236815.1 uncultured Prevotella sp.
ATAGTATAAATATGAATGTTTCTGCTGCAAAAGTACAACAGAAATATTCTTATTACAACGTGTAGTTTATTGGATGCTTACGCTTAACTAACGATGTTGTTTACGGTAAATTCCTATATGGTATATTGCCTGCTAAGACAGCCTTAATTAACTTTAGTTCGACGAAATATAACAGTTTGAAAAATTGGTGATTAGAGTATATAGTTGAAATAGCTAACGTAAATGCACCATTTAGAGGTCGTAAACCATCGGTTTAGGTCAGCTAAACCGTTGAGTTAGCTTTTTTAACATTTCAACACATCGACCTTGCGAGGAGTTTTTATTCATCAAACTCACGTTAATTGCGATGCAAGAACGGCCTTTTTGAACTGCAATATGGCCGTTCTTGTAAATGATATTAGTGACAAAAATTTATGAAAATATTTTTTTGAAAAAATATTTTCTCTGTCATTTGCTTTGTAACTTGTTGATTTGTAACTGTTTCTTGTGACAGTGAACTTATACTGTTAGTATTGGTTCATGTGGAAATCTTATTGGATAATAATGCTTTGAGATAGAAATGGAAATCCACTGTCACAGGAACTTGCAGATTATCAAATGGATACAAACGATGTGATAGAGAAAAATTTTCTTTAAAAAGTTTTTTGGGGAAAATTACTGCCAGTTCGTCAGTATGACACTGACAAAGATGTCACTTTTCAAGTTTGGCATACTTTTCGCTTCTTATTAGTCGAATGGCGAACCAAACAGGTTTGCGAATCCCTCTCTCTGGTTTCAGAGAAGGATCCATGTTAAATTAATAATTAAAAATATAAGTATTATGACAATTAAACCATTAGCAGACAGAGTGCTGGTACTTCCTGCACCAGCTGAAGAAAAAGTAGGTGGAATCATTATTCCTGATACAGCTAAAGAGAAGCCACAGCGTGGTAAGATTGTAGCAGTAGGTCAGGGTACAAAGGATGAGGAAATGATCTTGAAGGTCGGCGACACTGTACTCTATGGAAAATATGCTGGTACTGAACTTGAGGTGAACGCTGAAAAGCATCTTATGATGCGCCAGAGCGATATCCTCGCAGTGGTTGAGGATTAATCCCTCATCCTAACTCCTAAAAAGGGAGGATTTATATATAGGAATTAATAATTCCGAATTCAAAATTCAACATTTAAAATTTTAAAAGATTATGGCTAAAGATATTAAATATGATGTAGATGCCCGCGATTTGATGAAGCAGGGTGTAGATCAGTTGGCAAACGCAGTAAAGGTAACACTTGGCCCTAAAGGTCGCAATGTAGTTATCGAGAAGAAATTCGGTGCTCCTCAGATTACTAAGGATGGTGTTACTGTAGCTAAGGAAGTAGAGCTCGAGGACAAGTTCCAGAATGCTGGTGCTCAGTTGGTAAAGAGCGTTGCTTCTAAGACTGGTGATGATGCTGGTGATGGTACAACAACTGCTACTATCCTTACACAGGCTATCGTAACAGAAGGTTTGAAGAATGTTACAGCAGGTGCAAATCCAATGGATTTGAAGCGTGGTATCGACAAGGCCGTAGCTAATGTTGTTGCTTACATCAAGGAGCACGCTGAGCTCGTTGGTGACAATTACGATAAGATTGAGCAGGTAGCTACAGTTTCTGCCAACAACGATCCTGAGATTGGTAAGTTGCTCGCAGATGCTATGCGCAAGGTTTCTAAGGATGGTGTTATCACTATCGAGGAGAGCAAGAGCCGCGATACACATATCGACGTTGTTGAGGGTATGCAGTTCGATCGTGGTTACCTTTCAGGTTATTTCGTAACTGATACAGACAAGATGGAGTGTGTAATGGATAACCCATACATTCTTCTCTATGATAAGAAGATTTCTAACTTGAAGGAGTTCTTGCCAATTCTGCAGCCAGTTGCAGAGAGCGGTCGCCCATTGATGGTTATTGCTGAGGATGTTGATTCTGAGGCATTGACAACATTGGTAGTAAACCGTCTTCGTGCAGGTTTGAAGATTTGTGCAGTTAAGGCTCCAGGTTTCGGCGATCGTCGCAAGGCTATGCTCGAGGATATCGCAGTACTTACTGGTGGTGTTGTAATCAGCGAGGAGAAGGGCTTGAAGCTTGAGCAGGCTACTCTTGAGATGTTGGGTTCTGCTGAGAAGGTTACTGTTTCTAAGGATAACACTACTATCGTAAATGGTGCTGGTGAGAAGCAGAACATTCAGGATCGAGTTGCTCAGATCAAGAATGAGATTGCTAACACAACAAGTTCTTACGATAAGGAGAAACTTCAGGAGCGTCTTGCTAAGTTGAGCGGCGGTGTTGCTGTTCTCTATGTAGGTGCAAACTCTGAGGTTGAGATGAAGGAGATCAAGGATCGTGTTGACGATGCTCTTTGCGCTACTCGTGCAGCTATCGAGGAAGGTGTAACTGTTGGTGGTGGTACCACATACATCCGCGCTCAGAAGGCTCTTGAGGAGTTGAAGGGTGACAATGCTGATGAGCAGACTGGTATCAACATCGTTCGTCGTGCTATCGAGGAGCCACTTCGCCAGATTATCGCTAATGCAGGCGGTGAGGGTTCTGTAGTAGTTAACAAGGTTCGCGAGGGTGAAGGTGACTTCGGTTACAATGCTCGTAAGGATGTTTACGAGGATCTCCGCAAGGCAGGTATCGTTGATCCTGCTAAGGTTGAGCGTGTAGCTCTCGAGAATGCTGCATCAGTAGCAGGTATGTTGCTTACAACAGAGTGTGTAATGGTTGATAAGCCAGAACCAGCTCCAGCTATGCCAGCAGGTGCTCCAGGAATGGGTATGTAATTCCCCACTAAGCCTTCCCTATAGGAGGTATTTTTAGGGACATAATATTGGGCAACCGGATAAGATTCCGGTTGCCTTTTTTTTGTTTATCTTCTTTTCTTTTTTTCGTGTTCCCACACAAATCTCTTTAGTACTAAAAAATATAGTTCAAACTTAAAAAATACGCTAAAACTCTTTGGACCTATTAGATATTTCTTTATATTTGACGATGAAAATAATTAAACTGTCTTTTTACAGATAGTTTTTGCATTAAAAAATAAAGGTAGAGAAATACGCGAAAAATCGCGATAATTGATACGTGTTAAACAGATTATAACTTATTAGGCCATGAGTGTTTTTACAAGAATTAGAATGACATTGGCATTTGCTATGTTGATGCTATGTTTCACTAATGTTTATGGTGAGGGAACACCTCTTACTATGACTGTTAAGGGAGGAATAACCGTTGAGGGTGTTCCGACTTTTAGTGCTTACCCCGGAATGTATGATTTTGCTATGCCTGATATCTGGGTGTATCATGGAGAGGAGGTGGTGACCAGCCGCTTCAACTTTACCTATTCAATAGCTGGCGGAAAAGAAGGAACGAAGGATGGAATGAAAATTTCAACCGATGATATAACGGGCAGTTCTATAACCATAAGCTATGGAAAGGTGATTATTGGTGAAAACGCCGGTGAATTTACGGTGAATGTAACGGCAACTCCTAAGACGAAATATGAGTCTTTATATGAAGCGATTTCTGGTTCGTATAAAGTAAAAGTTGCAACAATAGTACCTGATGCTCCGCTTCCTACATCGGCAATTACCATTGGTGTAAAGAAAACCGGCAAGTTTTCTACATCAACAAATAAGTACGAGAATGTGATTCTTTATACTCAGCATGTGAAAGCTCCTGCTTTCAACCTTACCAGTGATGTTACGGGTGGTACGCTCAATGTAACCGATCATTATACTTATGATTTAGCTATAAGTGGTGGTACTACTGCCAAGTTGGCTGATTTGAATGATGCCAAGGTGGTCCAGTATTATATTGAGGGAGAACAGTCCACGTTAAGTAAAGAAGCATACGAAAATCTGATAAAGGTTTCAAAGGGCGATCTGAAATTAGTATATACTTTTAAGGTAAAGGATGAGTATGCTAAGAATTATACAGGCTCCTTTACTAAGGAGATACCTCTCAACATCATTGAGATTACGGAAAAAAGAGATATCTTGACTTCTTTTGATGAGTTTTTTAATAATTATAATAATCGGCTGAGAACAGTTGATCATTACCAGGATATTTTTGGTGAAGAGGTGAACGATGCAGATAGCATCTATCATATCTATAAATATCCTGATGGTACGGAGAGAGTGATGCCTGTTCCAACCATTAAGGATAGTGAAGGAAATGACTTGTCGAATTCTATTTATCTGGCTTATGAGATAGTAAAGACTGGAACACCACTTTCGGATGCCGATACAGTAGGTGTTGTTAATGGACGACAGTATGGTACTTATTATATTGCCAAGGATGGTGAATATGCAGGTCAGCAAGGTGGACGAGTAACAGGCCTCGGTTTGTATAATCCAGTGAAGGCTCCAAATGAGAATAAACTTTTCCAGCCGGGTTATCCTGGTAGAACGCAAATAAAAGTAACTCCTTTTATTTATCAAACTTCCAAAGCTATTCCTGAAATGTATAATGTAGTAGGAGAGGGAAGTTTTTATAATAATCCTGTCTATATCATGAGTAACCCCGTTTACTTTGATATCGATGTGAAGCAGCGAGAACCGAGTCTCGTATTGACACCAGATCCAGGTTCGGTAAACTTTGGTCAGAATGATACCTTCGTGTTCCCGGAGCGTTTTGAGGTAACGGGTAAGATTGGAAATGAATTGGAAGGAAATGCAGAAACACTGCATTATGGAGACTGGGATAACGGATTTACTTATTCGTATGCTATTCCTGCTTTCTTCGATAAAGATTACTATGATTCTCATCCGGACATTGTGTATTCAAAGGAAACAACAGGTAATGCTAAAGGTCCTGTTATCAAAGTAGGAAACTGGCCAACGGATGCTGCACCAGAGGCATACTATGATGATTATACTTATATAGATGATGAAACAGGTGAGACAAAAACTATACAGCATGTATTGTGGCTTCGTCGAACAACCCGTAAAGATTGGGGAAATGAAAGAAAGTGGTCACTAACCTT
This sequence comes from uncultured Prevotella sp., assembly GCA_905236815.1. Classification (GTDB taxonomy): domain Bacteria; phylum Bacteroidota; class Bacteroidia; order Bacteroidales; family Bacteroidaceae; genus Prevotella. The sequence continues at coordinate 5,009 of CAJOPE010000096.1, forward strand.
CTTGGAGAAAGGTGACTGGACGATAGCTTATGTAATCCGTCCTTGGAATATGGTGAAGTGGGATATAGGTCATCGCACTTCCAAGAACTATGCTTTCCATGTTGGGGATGGTGTGAGAACTCATATAGTGGTTTCACCTCAGTTTAATTCGGCAAAAGCTGGTAATATTTATAATCAAGCTGATGACTATTTTGTAGAGCCTGTTGTTAAGGTGATAACGGAATTAGGTAAGGATGTAACTAAATATTTTGATATTAAGTATAAGATAGAAGATAAAGGTGGATCTAATTCCATGATAAAAAATACTTGGAATGATAATCCTACATCGGAATCAAATATTCGAATTGGAAGTGCTGGAACCGTAAAAGTGAAGGTTTTAGCTATCCGTAATACAAGTCAAACTAATTATGGAGAGGTGCATTATGGTGATCCTGATAATCAGGATAATTGTTTCTACTACATAGATATCAATGCCGATCGAAAGGATGTAAGGGATTATTATGAGATTATCAGTTCTAATGAGGCATATAATAGTAAAGAAAAGCATACAGGAAAATTGCATTTTATTTCGCCGGATGGGGCTAAAGCAGAACTGGCAAGTGGTTTTACTATTCAGGGAATACCTGGTATGATAACTCAGTTTGGTAACTACTCAGAAGATGATGTCTGGACGATTCAAAAGGGCGTAAAGAATCGTGAAGATGATGGACGTATGGAAATCTGCGATGGAAAAGATGAAACATATGGCGCACCATTTATTCTAAGTTCTACTTCGCCAGTTCAACTTGACGAAGATAATGTTCCTGTATCGGGTGCCTTTATAAAACTGATCCCGTTAGTAAATGGCTTTGTTCGTTTGGATGGTAGATTCGAAAAAGGTGCAGAATATACGATTCTGAAGAAGGAACTTAACGGAACACTGACTCCGCATGTCTTTACGGTTAGTGAGAAAGATTATGTGGGTGAATACACAGTTGGATTCCCTTTGTTAGCAGATTGTGAGTATTATATATATACACGTTCTACGGGTATGTTCAAAGCACATGGTATAGGCTTTGATCCAGCTTATATCTATGATGAAAATACAACAAAAAATACGGAAATTAAGGCTGCAACCTTTATGAATGGCTATAAGGGACAATTGCCTTTCTTGGCTAATGATGAGGTGGCTAATGTAACTTATAGCTCTGAAAAGGTGGATAAAGTGGTTGTAGACGAGAAGACGGGAGTAGTTTCACCAAAGGGTATTTCTGTTCCTGATTATATCAAGATAACTGGTAGTGTGACTTCCTCAACAAAGTCGGACATTAAAAAGACAGCCTCTTATATGCTGTTAGTATCAGATATTCCGACTTATCAGCTGAGTACAAATCCTCTGGACCCATCTGGAGAATTAAAAGACTCCTATGATTTCTCGGCTGCACCTGGTGATGTAGTTACTACTTATAACATTCCAACAAAGATAACCATGACTTATGGAGGATGGCAGGAAGGAATGCAGTACACCAACCTGTCGGGTAAGAATTATGCCGATAAGTTTACGGCAAAGTCAGATATGCAGGCACAGGTGGATGCAGATGATTTGGCGAAATATAATAAATATCTGGATGGCTTTAGCTGGTCTACCTATGGCAACAATAATCCTTTGGATGAATGTTTCAATGGTTATAACAGTTATAATTGGTATAATATAGACAATAGCCAGGCGATGTTTAGAAATACATTCTCCATTCCTTGCTATGGAACTTTCTTGAAGTTTGAACCAGAAGAGTCGGGTACTTTATTTATCTATTTGGTTCAGAATGGAGTTTGTCAGTATACAGGTAAGACAGAATCGCTTTCTAATATCAAGAATGTCCAATTGAAGTGGACACCTCTTTATATAGTAGATGAGTCTGGTCGACCAGCAGCTATTACTAATGATATTAACAGTGTGGGAAATTATCTGGCGCCTACTTCGGAGCAGTCTCAGAAAATGGGTACCTACACAGAAGGCTTGGTAAGAGCAGCAAAGGATGATCAGAATGTTGTGAATAAGGGATGGAAAAATGGAGTTCCTTATTCGGATGGTGTATATACGACGGAAGAGGGTGTTGTTTACGACTGGTCGAAATTCAGTCTTAATAACAGCTCAAGCCGGACTGCTACAGTACAGCAAATCAAGAATCATTGGGGTAATGAAGGTGAACGTCAGACAATGATTCCTGTTACTTCTGGTGGATACACACTCATCAGCAAGGCTTATGTACGTTATGCTGTGAATGTGAAAGCTGGTAAGTCATACTTTGTGTTCCAGAATGGCAGTAAATTCGGACTTTGTGGATTTGCTTTCCTGCCAACGGGATATCCTGTTGCTTCTACAACAACTAAGAAAGAGTTGAAATTGAGTGATGATATGTCGTTAAACCAAAGTATTAATGCTGCCGATTATGAATATGGTGAAACAGCTGATGTAACCTTACAACGCACATTCACCAACAATAAGTGGGCATCCATCTGTTTGCCGTTTAGTGTGAGCGAAACGCAATTCAAAAAGATATTTGGACCTAATGCCAACCTCATTACTTATACGAGAACAGAAAATGATGGAAGAACAGCAATATTCACCAAGCATAGCAGATTGATGATAGAAGCAGCTCGTCCTTACTTTGTGAAACCTGGATGGACAGAAGGAGACAATATAAGAACTTCGTTGAAGTTTGAAAATGTTACCCTCGAAGAAACCTACAACAATGCTACTTCAGAGTTAAATGGTCAGTCTTCAACCATTTATATTGAACCTTCAGAGAGACGTGTCATCTTTGCGGCCAACGGATTTGAATTCGTAGGTACATACAATGGTGAGGAGATGCCTCAGTATTCTTATTTCATTGGTGCGAGTGATGGTAAACTCTATAGAAATAATGTTGATGGAGCAAAGATTGGTCATTATCGCGCTTATATGAAGAATCCTGAGAAGAATGCCAATTATGCTAAACTAGGTGATTGGAGCAACAATGAGGTTAACTCAGAAGAAGGAACTCTCACGGCAGTTGGTGAAGTTTATGTTGATCGAGGGGTAGATGAACAACTCTCGCCACAAGCAAGAGGCATCTATCGCCTGGATGGTGTAAAAGTATGTGAGGATGCATCTATGACTCAAAACTTACCAGCTGGCGTTTATATCCGAAACGGAAAGAAATATGTAGTGAAGTAATTCTATCCTTTAAGGGCAGTAATTTCTTGATAAAACGAGAAATTATTGCCCTTTTTAAAATATTTAACATAAAAATAGATACAACCTATTTAAATAATATCTATATTTACCACGCATTATTATTTGAGGGCGAAAAAGAGGCCCATACTTAAACGTTTTATTACTTATATTATTCGCAATTATGATTAAGAATTTACTAGTTAGCCTATTGGCTATCTTGCCTGCTATGTGTATGGCAGCAAATGGTGACACCTTTACCGCTAATTTGAATAGTGGTAACCAGGAAAGCACAGTTACCGTAACTTTCACAGTAGTAAGTGAATTTAATTCTACAGCTCAGGTGGGAGATGGTACAGCAATTCAGTTGAATGCTGAAAATGTGGCAGTTCCTGCAAAAATTACAAATGCAGAAACTGGCAAGACCTATAAAGTGACAACAATTGGAGAAAATGCTTTTGCAAATGCTGAGGCTGCAACTCTCGAAATCCCAACTAGCGTTACAACAATTAAAGCACATGCTTTTGCAGGAAGTAAGATAGATGCTCTGTGGATTCGTGCAGAGAAGATCACGGCATGGGGAAATGAAAGCTTCAAGAATATCGATGCCGACAGTAAGGTGTTTGTTCCTGTTGCTGAGTGGAATACTATGTTGAACGCTACAAAACTGAATAAGGAGAATGTTCAGCCTTTCATGGAGATGAAAGATTATTATCTTACTTTCTCTCTCGATCAGAAATTTATGATTGCTGATTTCGTAGCATACGATCCAAATAACAATTATCAGCAAACTGATAATACACTTCAGGCTTTTGCATTCGGTAACTATGATGCCGAGAACAAGGTTGTAAAGGACATGAATGTCACTCATAAAATTATTCCTGCATACTCTGGAGTTCTCCTGAGAAGTGAAAAACTGGGTATCTGCTATGCTGTGAAACCTTATGAGGATCAGGATGCTGAGACTGCTTTCACAGTAGAAGAAAATCTATTGAAGGGTTCTGGCGATGCAAAGTTCAATATGGATGCTGTTCAGAATTTGTGCAAACTCCATCAATATTATGTATTTACTTTCAAGGAAGGTAAGTATGCTTTCTGGAGATGCTCAGGTGGTAATCTCTCGATGTATAAGGGATACCTCAATCTTGGAGGTGATTTTGGTCCTTATGGTATTTATGATATCGATTTTGAAACTGATGCAGTGGATGATTATGTGGCTCCAATTAAGGCTGCTGACAATACACTGACAGCTATCAATGCACTTGATGAGAAGAATGCAGAGAATAATGAGGCTTGGTATACACTGCAAGGTGTACGTTTGACATCCGCTCCAACAGCAACAGGTATCTATGTTCATAAGGGAAAAAAGATTGTAGTAAAATAAGAATTATATTGGAGATAAAAAAATAAAAGACAAATTACTAATTTGCAAAGTCGAATTATCAAATTTCTTTTAAAATCTGATATCAGGCTTTAAATTTTGATTATTTTGATGTTAGGAACGAATTTTTTTCAAATTTTGTTTTGAACTTATTCGAATTTCCTATATCTTTGCAACAGAAAACAAGAAAAGTATCGGATTGAATCCGAAAAAGATATTTTTTTGATTTGTTTTAGTAGATTAGTTTTTAAGTAGTTTGTTTTTTGAGAATCGGTTGTCGTGATGACATCCGATTTTTTTTTGTATTCCAAATTTATTTTGTAATTTTGCCCCTATGAAACCGAAAATAAACATTGACTGGAAAAAAGCTATCTTTTTTCTGATTTTAGTAGTCTGCATCTATATTATAGTTGCAGGCGGTTTAGCTTTGTCTCATCCGCTTCCAATCACACTTGCTATTCTGCTGCTGCTTTTCGCAGGAGACCAGGTGGCTGCTAATATTGATTATTGGTTGGGTGTGAGAAAACGTAGAAAGGAAGAGGAAAAGGAGAAACAATCTCAAAAGTAATGAAGAAATTAATCGAATTATACAAGGATTGGGCAGGTGAGGAACCTGCTAATATAGAAAAACTGGCTGGTCAGGGAAGTAATCGCGAATACTATCGAATTACAAATAGCAACGGCGCAACTTTCATCGGAGTAGTTGGAACGAGTCGTGATGAGGATCATGCTTTTGTTTATCTCGCTAATCATTTCAATCAGCGTCAGCTCCCTGTTCCAAAGGTGCTGAAAGTGAGTGAGGATGAGTTGAGGTATATCCAGACTGATCTTGGGCATGTTTCTCTCTTTGATGCTATCAGAGGTGGACGTGATGCTGGCGGCAGATATAATCAGAAAGAGAAGGATTTGCTCTTCAAGACGATTCGCCAGTTGCCTAACCTTCAAATTCGTGGAGCAAGAGAGCTGGATTGGACAAATTGCTATCCACAGCCTGAGTTTGATACCGATAGTGTATTGTTCGATTTGAACTATTTCAAGTATTGCTTTCTCAAACCTACAGAGCTGGATTTCCATGAGTTAAAGCTAGAGGCTAGCTTCCGTTTGTTTGCCAAGGATCTTACTTCGGAGCAGATGGATAGTTTCCTTTATCGTGACTTTCAGGCGCGCAATATAATGTTAGACAATGAAGGCAATCCGTACTTTATTGACTTCCAGGGTGGACGTAAAGGACCTTTCTACTATGATCTTGCCTCATTCCTTTGGCAGGCGTCGGCTCATTATAGTTTCAAATTGCGTCGAGAACTCATAATGGAGTACTATAATAGCTTGAAGAATTATACCGAAGTTCCATCTACCCGACACTTTGCCCGCAGATTGTCGGCATTTGTATTGTTCCGCACACTTCAGGTTTTAGGTGCTTATGGATTCAGAGGCTATTTCGAGCGTAAGAAGCATTTCATCGACTCTATTCCTCCTGCTATTCAGAATCTACGTGATATTCTGGATTTGATGGATAAGCACAAGGAGGCTTTCCCATATACCTATATGTTGGATATGCTTCGCCGACTGACAGAGATGCCTCAGTTTATCCAGATTGAGGAGCCTGCCAAGAGTCGTGCTGATGGCTATAAAACCACAGATAGCAATGTCTATCAGGCAAACCCATTGGATGGACCTGCTACTTTCTCAAAATATGATGGCAAGGGACCTTTGGTGGTTCATGTCTATAGTTTCTCTTTCCGTAAGGGTATTCCTGAGGATCCATCTGGTAATGGTGGTGGTTATGTTTTCGATTGCCGAAGCACTCACAACCCAGGACGTTATGAGCCGTATAAGAAACTCACAGGTCTAGATGAGCCTGTAATCCGTTTCCTTGAGGATGATGGTGAAATCCTTGATTTCCTTGACTCTGTGTATAAACTGGCCGATCATCATGTTGCAAGATACATTCAGCGCGGTTTCACTTCCTTGATGTTCTGTTTTGGATGTACTGGTGGCCAGCATCGTTCTGTGTATAGCGCTCAGCATCTTGCCGAGCATATCCACGAGAAATTTGGAGTGGAGGTGGAAATCACCCATCGTGAGCAGAGTATACATTCTGTTCTTCCTGCGAAATAATTTAAAGTTCACAATCATAAGGCTGTTTCATTGATGAGACAGCCTTTTTCAAAACAAACTATGCGACAACTAATCCTGCTTTTTCTTTTTTTGTTCTCGATATCATCTTCCGCCCAACTGCGTAAGATGAACTATTACGCCAAAGATGGTGCTATTGTTTGTGATAACGGGAATAACAAATATACCCGAGCGCTTTATGGAACATTCACAGATTTTCGCTTGGAGACTTCCGATCGACCTATTTTCGCGATATTTTCCAAGAAAGTAAAACGGAATATCCGATTCTTCTTGGTAGAAAATGGTAATGAAATACCTTTGGATTCTTTGTCTTGTCGTTCTAGTTGGTATAATAAGTTGAGAACCTATAGTTTGGGCAAGGCTCCTGATTTTAATGAGATGTATTTGCTTGTTTCTTCTCTGCCAGGTGAAGAGGCTTATTATTTTACGATAGAGCCAGGAAGAAAGAGAAATTCAAAGTTGAAAGTTGTCGTAAGCGAAACGAAAAGTGAGAAACTTTTCCGTAATGGTGATATTGGTGTATGTAGTCGAGATGCCTTCGATCCTGGAAAAGTTGATACGACTTATCTATATGATCTCAATCAGAAGCATTTGTTTCTTAGTTTGAATGGTGCAGGAAAATTCTCGAAGTTGGAGGATTTTAGCAAGTTATATATGAGCTTAAATAGTTCTCCATTTGCAGGAAATATCTATATTTCCACTCCCGATAGCATCATCAATACATTAGGTGGTTCGTTGCAGTCTGCCAGCAATGGTATTTGGGACAAGGTAACCCATACATGGGTGCATGGATCGGTAGGTTGGCGAACACCGCTTGCAGGTTGGCGAGGTGCTTATGTTGGAGATGTCTTGGGAATGTGGGAACGTCAGAATTCTCATTTCGCCAATTACGCAAAAAGTATGGTGACGGAGATTCCTGTGAAGTATCCACTGCTTATGCAGGATTCTGCACACAATCTTTCGCGTGGCTTGATGAAGTGGGGGACACCTATCTATTCGAATGGTTATATTTGCAAGTCGCCAGGAAAGGCCGACCAGATGAGTCATTATGATATGGACTTGGTTTATTTGGACGAGCTGTTATGGCATATCCAGTATGGTGTTTCGGATAGTCAGTTAAGGGAATATTGGAAAGTAATCAAGGATATCCTTGCATGGGAAAAAAGAAATTTCGATCCGGATGGTGATCATCTTTATGATGCTTATGCCTGTATATGGGCAAGTGATGCCCTCTATTATAATGCTGGAGCAGTAACGCATAGTTCTGCTTATAATTACCGTGCCAATTTACTTGCTGCAAAGATAGCTCGGAAGTTAGGTGTAGATGGAAAGTCTTATCAGGATGAGGCTGACGCCATTCTGAAGGCTATGAAAGAGAATTTATGGATTTCGACAAAGGGCCATTGGGCAGAATATAAAGATGCGATGGGCCTAAAGCGGGTGCATGAGGATGCTGCCTTGTGGAGTATCTATACTCCAATCGATTGTGGGGTAGGTTCTAGAGAACTCTGGGATAGTTGTGTTGATTATGTAGAAAGGGAAATCCCTCACATTCCAGTACAGGTTGGCAACAAGACAATCGGAAATGTATTAGCTACTTCTTCCTGGCAGCCTTATGAATGGAGTATAAATAATGTGGCCCCAGCTGAATGTTATCACATGGCATTAGCAGAGTTTCAGGCAGGAAGAAAAGAAGAAGCCTTCAACCTATTGAAGTCTGTAGTCGTCGATAATATGTTTTGTGGACAAAGTCCTGGTAACTTCGGACAATTAAGCTATTATGATGCAGCAAGAGGAGAGTGCTATCGAGATTTTGCTGATGTTATTGGTATAGCTTCCCGAGCTATTGTCCAGGGCTTGTTCGGTATCGTTCCTGATGCCCTTGAGGGAAAATGCTACATTCGGCCTGCTTTTCCTGAGAGTTGGGATAAGGCGGAGATTAAACTACCTTACCTCTCTTATAAATATCGAAAAGTAAATGGCAAGGCTGAGGTGTATGATATAATGACAAATTTCCCTCAGCATATGGATGTTATAGTTGAACTGCCTATTGCATCTGCAAAGAGCGATCTGAAGGACATTAATAGTCCGTCAACATCTTCGATGGGCCTGGATAGCATTGCTTTCCCTGTTCAAGGTGTGAAAGTGGCTTTGGACAAATACTATAATGCTAAGGTGAATGATATCTATAAGAATGAGTATCTTTCTCCCCGACCTTCAGTCACTACGCTTGAAATCCCAACCCAGGGTATTGGTGACTGGTGCAGCACCAAGAAAACTGCTGATATACTGTCGGAGGAACCAATAGTTTATACATCTCTTTGGGATAATTATCCGGATAGCATTGTCGTGAAGTTGAAGGGAAAAGCGAATCGTGCTATTCTTAAGATGGCGGGAAGTACCAATCATATGCAGAGTAAGATTGATAACGGAATTGTGGTGGCTACCTATTCCGATAATACAACTGATACCCTGCATTTAGTAAATCCCTATAATTGGTGTCCGATCGAGCAGGATTACTATGAAGATGGTAAAGCATTCACTACTTCTGGTTGCAAACCTTACCGTGAGGATTTTGCAACTCATACCATCAGCAGAAATCTTGCCGATGCTTTGGGAATAGATAAAAAGGTGAATCGAACTATTCCTGGTGGCGCCTGCCAATATCTGTCGATGCCTTTGAATTCTAAGAAGAAATTGAAGTCGATTACCCTTCGCACTTTATCGAATGATGTGGTAATCGGACTTATGGATATTTATCTGCAGTAGGAGATCCTACTCAAAAGGGTAGGGATTATCTCTTGGCGATATCATCATAGATAGTCTGGAGATAAGCCTTGCCCTTTTCCTCATTCTTTTTATAGTTCTTGCCTTGTTTGAACAATGCTTTCTTTGATTTGTTATCGAAGATCACAGCATCTGTAGCTGTCACAAATCCGAAGAGGTCTGGCATATCAAAGAAAGCAAAATGAGGGGCGTTCGAATCAAGCAAATCCTTGCTGAAACTAAACTTACTATGATCGATACCTAATTGACCAAGTAAGGTTGCAGCAATATCCTGCTGACTTCCGAAGGTGTCGATCTTTCTAGGCTTTGCAATAGCTCCACCTGCCATAATCAAAGGTATCTGATAGTGTTCAAGTTGATCACCGTTCAGATTCTCAGGATAGCATCCCTGATGGTCGGGAACTAATACCACTAATGTGTTCTTCCATTCTGGTAGTGCGCGAAGCCCAGAAATGAACTTACCGATACAGTCATCGGTATAGGCAAACGCATTGAGTATTGGGTCTTTCAATTTATGGAAAGGCACATCGAAAGGCTCGTGACTACTTGATGTTTGGATGACTCGATATGAGGGCTTGTTACTCTTGTCCGTCTGTATATCTTTGAGCGCTTTCTCAAAGACAAGATGGTCTGGTACTCCCCATTTACTTAATCTGTCCTGGATAGGAAAACTTACATCCGAAATAATATCGGTAAAACCAGAACTTACCAGGTATGAGCGCATATTGGTGAAGTTGGCATCTCCACCATAGAAATATTTGGTGCTATATCCTAAATCCGAGAAACTGCGGGCGATGGCAGGGAGACTTTCCGTCTTATGAGGATATTTCATAATACTCATCGTAGGTTGGGCTGGATAGCCACTCTGAATAGCTATCAGACCTCGGTCGGTTCTGAAACTATTCGCATAGAAATTTGTGAACAGAACACCCTCATTTCCCAGTTTGTCAAGATTAACAGCAACGCCATTACCCCCTAGACTCTTCATTAGTTTAGAGGAGAAACTCTCCATGATGATGAGGATGACATTTGGCTTGCGCGTATTTAACAAGGTATCCGAATTCACCGACTTTGTATAGAGGAGAGGAGTTACGATTTTCTCTGCTTCCTTGCCTTCGAAATAGCGATATTGGTCAGCAAAGTCTTCTTCGTGGGAAATAGATTCCATGAAACTGAAAAGTGGGTTTACAGCAGCATGATTCAATCGCTGATTCTCGCTGAAGTAAACTTTTCCAGTGTTGTTGGCTGCAACACTGAATCCTCCTCGAATTGGTATAAAGAGGAAGGCAGTGAGCACGACACCTAAAGCACAAGCCTGCCATTGCTTGTCGGCCTCAGGTAGTTGGATGAGGGAAACCAGTCGGTAGATGCCATAGGCGATTCCAAGCATGAAAACTATTCCCAATAGACTAATCCAGATAGAAACACTGGCCATAGCATCACCTGGGGATGTCATGAAATAGAGCAAAGGAGTAGAGTCGAGCGGAAATCCCCAATATCCATATAAAGCAATGTTGAGAACAAAGGCAGTTGAGGCTAAAAGAGCCGCGATGGCATTGTAGCTTTTAAGGATAATGGCCAAGGAACGGTGGCTAGTCCAGACTGCAACCAACATCAGCAGACATGGAAAAGCCGAGAAATAGCCAGCCATAGCAGTATCCAGCCACAAGCCATGCACCATCACCTGCAAGCAATCCATGAAAGAACAACCCTCGAAAAGTGAAAGGTGGCAGATGATGAACAAAGGCTTCTCGATAATAAAGAGAAGAAGCCAGAACAGGTATATCTTAAAATAGAAAGCGATAATTTTCTTCATATGGCTGCAAAGTTACGAAAATTTATCAAAGGATTTGGCAGTCTCATTAAAAAGTATTACTTTTGCAAGCAATTATGATGCAGGCAATGATTTTCGCTGCCGGGCTTGGTACCCGCTTGAAACCTCTTACCGACCACATGCCGAAGGCCTTGGTAAGAGTAGGGGGAGAGCCGCTGCTTAAACGCGTCATCTTTCAGTTGAAAGAGGCTGGTGTAGAGCGAATTGTTATCAATGTGCATCATTTTGCTTCACAGATTCTTGATTACTTAAAGGAGAACGATAACTTCGGACTGGATATCCGCATCAGCGATGAGAGCGATAGGTTGCTCGAAACTGGTGGTGGTATCAAGCAGGCTCGTAGCCTTTTTGATTCTAATTATCCTGTCCTTATTCATAATGTCGATATTCTGAGTAATGTAGATCTTAAGAAATTCTATTCAATGGACCGTAAGGTGATGTGCCCAGATTGTGGTGTTCCTCATCTTATGGCTGGAGCTACCCTGTTGGTAAGCTGGCGAAAGACCAAGCGCTATCTGGTGTTCAATCAGCAGATGATGCTGGTGGGATGGGTGAATATTGAAACAGGCGAAATCAAGAGCCCTTATCCTGAGGTGAAGAAAGAACTTTCTCTGCTTCAGTATCCTATCGAGGCTACAGATGCGCCAATGCACCTCACTCAGCACTATCGCATCTTTGCCTTCTCGGGCATTCATACTTTCTCGCCTCAGCTTTTCCCATTGATGGATAACTATCCGGAGAAGTTCCCAATTATGGACTTCTATCTCGACAACTGCCGATGCGCAGGCATCAAGGGTGTGGTTAAGAATGACTTGCGCTTGATGGACGTGGGTAAGCAGGAAACTCTGAAGCAGGCTGAAGACTTTTTAAATCAATTAATATAATAAGAACAATGCAACAGAAGATTATTATCCTCGATTTCGGTTCTCAGACCACTCAGCTGATTGGTCGCCGTGTGCGCGAGCTCGATACCTTCTGTGAGATTTTGCCTTACAACAAGTTCCCTAAGGATGATCCTTCTGTTATTGGTGTCATCCTTTCTGGAAGCCCTTATTCTGTACATGATAAGGAGGCATTCAAGATTGACTTGAGCGAGATTATCGGCAAGTATCCTGTTTTGGGTATCTGCTATGGCGCTCAGTTCATTTCTCACTCACAGGGTGGTAAAGTTGAACAGACTGGTACTCGCGAGTATGGCCGTGCCAATTTGGAAACTGTAGATACGAACGTAGCAGTATTCAAGGGCTTTGAGCAAGGCTCACAGGTTTGGATGAGTCATGGTGACACTATCACTGCCATTCCTGAAGGTTACAAGGTAACAGGTTCTACTGCTGATGTGAAGTATGCAGCTTTTGCTAATGAAGAGAAGCGTGTTTGGTGTGTACAGTTCCACCCAGAAGTGGTACATTCTCTCCAGGGTAAGCAGTTGCTGAAGAATTTCGTTGTCGATGTCTGTGGTAGTAAGCAGAGCTGGAGTCCAGCTTCTTTCGTTGAGACTACTGTCGCAGAGCTGAAGGCGCAGATTGGAAATGATCGTGTAATCCTCGGTCTTTCTGGTGGTGTGGATTCTTCTGTTTGTGCTACCTTATTAAATAAGGCTATTGGCAAGAACCTTACTTGTATTTTCGTTGACCATGGAATGCTTCGCAAGAATGAGTTCCAGAAGGTGATGGATGCTTACAAGGGTCTCGGCTTGAATGTTATCGGTGTTGATGCCAGCGAGAAATTCTTCAAGGATCTCGAGGGTGTTAGTGATCCAGAGACTAAGCGTAAGATTATCGGTCGTGATTTCGTTGAGGTATTCAATGCTGAGGCTAGAAAGATTACCGATGCTAAATGGTTGGCTCAAGGTACTATCTATCCTGACCGTATTGAGAGTTTGAGCATTACTGGTATGACTATCAAGAGTCATCACAATGTAGGTGGTCTTCCTGAGGAGATGAAACTCAAGCTTTGTGAGCCATTGCAGTGGTTGTTCAAGGATGAGGTTCGTCGTGTAGGTAGTCAGATGGGCATGCCAGAGCGTCTCATTAACCGTCATCCTTTCCCAGGTCCAGGTCTTGCAATCCGTATCATCGGCGATATCACTCGTGAGAAAGTTCGCATTCTTCAGGATGCCGACGATATCTATATCGAGAAGATGCACGATTATGTAATGCCAGATGGAACAAGTCTATATGATAATGTATGGCAGGCGGGAACAGTACTTTTGAGTACTATCAAGTCTGTAGGTGTAATGGGTGATGAGCGTACCTACGAGCATCCAGTTGCACTTCGTGCTGTAACCAGCAAGGATGCGATGACAGCCGACTGGGCACATCTTCCATACGACTTCATGGCTGATGTTTCAAATGAAATCATCCGTAAGGTGAAGGGCGTGAATCGTGTTTGCTACGATATCTCTTCTAAACCACCTTCGACAATTGAGTGGGAGTAAAAATTGGTGATTTTCATACCAAGTTGATTAAGTGATTGCTTGGTGTGATATTCTATATAACCAAAAGATTATCAATAAAATAGGCCTTAATTCGAACGTTTGATCGTTTGGGTTAAGGCCTATTTTCTTTTGCATTTTATGGAGATAGTGACACCCATTTGTGACACCTTTTGACACCTCATGACTTATCCTGGTTAGGTATCGGATAACTTTGATAAGATTTTGAATATATTTTTTTTTGATGATATGTGTTCGATATTACAAAAATGAAAATAACTTTTTGATTTTTTTGTTTTTTAATTGTAACTTATTGGCTTATAGAGACTTTGGCTGAAAGCAATTTTTTGCTTTTTGATTTGTTGGTAAGAAATAATCTTTTGTATTACAATAGTTGATCTCTTGTTTCTATTTAACGTGAGTTCGAGGAATATGTTTGGGCTGTTTGAAATCTGATGATTAACGAATACTATTGAGATAGCCAACGTAAATGCCCCATTTAGAGGTCGTAAACCATAGGTTTAGACCAGCTAAACCATTGAGTTAGCTTTTTTAACATTTCAGCACATCGACCTTGCGTGGAGTTGCTTGATTCATTTATCAAAAATAGTTCGAGAAAATTCCTTTCAGCCAAAGTCTCTATCAGCCAATAAGTTGCGATTAAGAAAATGAAAAAATGAAAAGTTATTTTTATTTTTTTTGAAGGCCATATAAATGGAACTGCTTGAATAAGGGTTATCCATATGTCTCCTTATCCGATAGGAGACGCTCGCATGATTGATCAGACTTGAATAAAATGCAAACGGTTGTTTCACATTATATGAAACAACCGTTACACATTATATAATTAGCATTCATCAGCTATAAGAACATCCTCCCCTTTGGGAGGCTTGGTGGGGTATTACTTATTTTTCAGCAAATCCCTTATCTCAGTCAGCAACTGTTCTTCCTTAGAAGGAGCAGGTGGTTCTGGTGTTGGTTCAGGTTCCTCTTTCTTCTTACGTGCCAGTTTGTTGATCAACTTAACAAGCATGAACACACAGAAAGCGATGATGATGAAGTTAATCAAGTTCTGGATGAAGTTACCATAATTAATAGTAGCAGCCTCCAGTTTGATACCCTCAATCTCCTGTGCAGGGAGAGTGAATTTAAGGTCGGTGAAGTTCACACCACCAATGAGCCAGCCGATAGGAGGCATGATGAGATCGTCAACAATGGAAGACACAATCTTACCGAATGCGCCACCTATGATAACACCGACAGCCATATCAATGGCATTGCCTTTAACTGCGAAGTCTTTAAACTCTTGGATGAAATTACTCATAATATTAATCTTTATGCATGTATGTTATTTAATTTGTAATATCGAGTTTACACTCTTTCGAATGATGCGAAACATTCTATGTTTGAAATCGGGAATGGCACTTTTTTTATATAATTTAATACTCAATCCGGTTGCAAATATAGAAAAAAAATTGTATCTTTGCGACTGCGTAAATGAAAAAAATCATTTTAACCCTTTAAATAAAAAATAAAAACATGGTAAATGTAGCTATTAATGGTTTCGGTCGTATCGGCCGTCTCGCATTCCGTCAGATGTTTGAAGCTGAAGGTTATGAAGTTGTAGCAATCAACGACCTTACAAGTCCTAAGATGCTTGCTCACCTTTTGAAGTATGATACAGCTCAGGGTGGTTTCGCTGGCAAGTTCGGCGAGGGTAAGCACACTGTAGAGGCAACTGAGGATTCTATCATCGTTGACGGTAAGGAGATCAAGATCTCTGCTGAGAAGGACGCTGCTAACTGCCCATGGGCTGCTAACAAGGTAGACGTAGTTCTCGAGTGCACTGGCTTCTATACATCAAAGGAGAAGGCTTCTGCTCACCTTGCAGCAGGTGCTAAGAAGGTAGTTATCTCTGCTCCAGCTGGTAACGATCTTCCTACAATCGTTTACAACGTAAACCACAAGACTTTGACAACTAACGATAACGTTATCTCTGCTGCATCTTGCACAACAAACTGCTTGGCTCCTATGGCTGCAGCTTTGAACGCTTATGCTCCAATCCAGAGTGGTATCATGTCAACAATCCACGCTTACACAGGTGACCAGATGATTCTTGACGGTCCTCAGCGTAAGGGCGATCTTCGTCGTTCACGTGCAGGTGCTTGCAACATCGTTCCTAACTCAACTGGTGCTGCTAAGGCTATCGGTCTCGTTATCCCTGAGCTCAACGGTAAGTTGATCGGTTCTGCACAGCGCGTTCCAACTCCAACAGGTTCTACAACTATCCTCATCGCTGTTGTTAAGGGTAAGGACGTAACTGTTGAGGGTATCAACGCTGCTATGAAGGCTGCTGCTACTGAGTCTTTCGGTTACAACGAGGATCAGATCGTTTCTTCTGATATCATCGGTATGCGTTTCGGTTCACTCTTCGACGCTACTCAGACTATGGTATCTAAGATCGACGATGATACATACCAGGTTCAGGTAGTTTCTTGGTACGACAATGAGAACTCTTATACTTCTCAGATGGTTCGTACTATCAAGTACTTCGCTGAGTTGGCATAATAGTAGAATCAACTTAGATTCAAGATATAGCCGCTCTTCTTTAGGGAAGAGCGGCTTTTTTGTGCTTATTTCTTGCGGGTCTCCAATATTTTGATTATTTTTGCCATAAATAATAGTGAATCGTATGATAACCATCCTAGGTCCTACAGCAAGTGGTAAAACCGACCTTGCTGCTCATCTTGCTTATGACATTGATGCTGAGATCATCAGCGCCGATAGTCGTCAGGTATATCGTGGTATGGATATTGGTACAGGAAAGGACCTGGAGGACTATGTGATAAATGGCCGTCAGATTCCTTATTATCTTATAGATATCTGTGAACCTGGCACCAAATACAATCTCTTTCAGTATCAGGAGGATTTCCTGAAGGCGTATGAGGATATTACTTCGAGAAACGTGAAGCCAATTCTCTGTGGTGGTACAGGACTGTATATTGAGTCTGTGCTGAAAGGATATCATTTGTCGCCTGTTCCTCAGAATCCGGAATTGCGTCAGCAGTTGGAAGGAAAAAATCTGGAGGAACTGACAGAGATGCTTCGTGAATTGAAGCAGAAGACTGGCAGCACGATGCACAATAAAACGGATGTGGATAGTTGCCAGCGTGCCATTCGTGCCATTGAAATAGAAAGTTATAACCTTGAGCATCCTACACCTGAAAGAGAGTTTCCTGCTATCAACTCTATTATAATAGGAGTAAATATTGATAGAGATGCCCGAAGGGAGAAAATTACCGACCGTTTGAAGAAACGCTTGGATAATGGTATGGTGGATGAGATCAAGGGATTGCTCGACAGGGGTATTCCCGCAGAGAATCTTATCTATTATGGATTGGAATATAAATATGTTACGGAATATCTGATAGGGAAAACCAACTATCAGCAGATGTTCAAGGGGTTGGAAATCGCAATCCATCAGTTTGCCAAGCGCCAGATGACCTGGTTCAGGGGAATGGAACGCCGTGGCTTTACCATTAATTGGATAGATGCAGCTCTTCCGATGGAGGAAAAAGTGGCTCGGGTGAGAGAAATAGTGAACATTTAATAACCTTCTACAGTAAGAAGGCTTTAAGAGATATTATGTATATGGATAAGTGGGGAATATTATACTGTCCTAAAAGTGGCTATGGTTCTCAGAAGTTTAGAGATCGTGTAGAGAAATCACTGAAGGAGAACGGGGTGGATTACGATCTCGTTCAAAGTGAGAATTCGGGTAGTGTCGATCGTTTGGTGAAGATGCTTATCAATAACGGTTACAAGACAATCGTGATCGTTGGTGGTGATTCTGCCCTGAATGATGCTGTCAACTGCTTAATGGCGGTTGACAAGGATACTCGTGACCAGATTGCCCTGGGTGTAATTCCTCACGGAGTGATGAATGATTTTGCCAAGTTCTGGGAAATGAAGGAGAACGAGGTGGAGCAGAATGTGAAATGGCTCAAGTCTCGTAGGGTTCGCAAGATTGATCTGGGATGTATCCGCTATACCAATCGAGAGCATCAGAAGTGTCATCGTTATTTCCTTAATTGTGTGAATGTGGGCTTTATTGCCGCTATCATGAACTTGCGCCGAAAGACCCGTCATTTCCTAGGTTCCCGTACACTTTCCTTCTTCTTCTCTTTCTTGTTGCTGGTTTTCCAGCGCCTGGAATATAAGATGAAGATAAAAATCAACACAGATACCATCGACCGAAAGGTGATGACGGTTTGTGTGGGAAGTGCTAGAGGCTATGGTCAGACACCGAATGCTGTTCCATATAATGGATGGTTGGATGTTTCGGTGGTATATCATCCAGAGATGTTCCAGCTGTTCGAGGGAATCTATCTGTTTGTTCGTGGTAAGTTCCTTAATCACAAGAGTGTACACCCTTATCGTACAGAGGAGGTGAATTTTGAATCTACCAATAATGCTATGGTGGGAATTGATGGAAGATTAATGAAATCCCCAGTAGGTCCTTTTAAGGTAACTGTGGAAAAAGAAGTCATTAATTTTCTAATTCCAGCTTGATAGGATTGTAAAATATTAAATGTAGAATGTAAAATTAAGCAGTCGTACTAATAATTTTACATTCTACATTCTTTTTTTATCCCATTTGAGAAATATTCTTGAGCTCTTCCAATTGGATGAGCTTTATTTTTCTACCATCGATGGCGATGAGATGTTCATTGGCAAATGCGGAGAGTGTACGGATTGCGTTGCTGGTTGTCATATTCGACAAGTTGGCAAGATCCTCTCGGCTAAGATAGATGCTAAGCGTATAGCCATCCTCTTCCAGTCCATAGCTGTCGGCAAGGAAAAGCAGCGCTTCTGCAAGGCGGCCTCGGATATGTTTCTGGGTGAGATTTACAATACGGTCATCTGAATTACCTAATTCGATACTCAGATATTTCAAGAAAAATTTACAGATATTGTTGTTGCCCTCGATAAGTTTGTCAAGAACATCTAAAGGAAACCAAGCTACGATTCCTGGTTCAAGAGCGGTTGCAATCGTCTTATAGTCTTCTCCTGCAAAATGAGCACGAAAACCAAAGAACTCGCCATGTTTGATAACTCTTAGAATCTGATTTCGACCACTGATACCATCTTTGTAGACTTTTGCCTTACCTTGGATAAGCATCATTGCTCGAGTTGGTTTTTCAAGATCTCCATAGATCATCTGGTTCTTTCGGAACAACTCTAAGGTTAGGTTGTCCAAAAGTAACTTGTACTCTTTTTCTGATATAGGTTGCCACAGTGAAGCTATATCGTTGGCAACCTTCTCCTTCTTTATGTCAAATTTAGTAGTCATTCCCTAAATACATTACCTATCTGTTTGCAAATTTACATATTTTTTTTCAATTAAATATTTATTTTTGACCGAAATAGTATTCTAGAACATATATTTTTCGTTTTTCCTTAAAAACATCTTGAAAAAACTTTGTTTTGTTTACGATTTTTATTATCTTTGAGTGCACAAATGATCAACAAAAATTAAAACCTTAATATAAATCTATGAGTTATTTAAAATTCGAAAAGGCTCTAATGACAAATCTGCAGGATTCTCTACCGAAGGAATTGCTGCGGACCAACCGTTCCGGAGCTTATTCGTGCTCTACGATTGTTGACTGTAACAGTAGAAAGTATCATGGTTTGCTGGTGGTACCAGTACCTGAACTTGATGACGAGAACCACGTTTTGCTTAGCTCTCTCGATGTCACGGTTATTCAGCATGGTGCTGAATTCAATCTGGGCTTGCATAAGTATCAAGGAAACAACTTCAGTCCTAAGGGACACAAGTACATTCGGGAATTTGATTGCGACAGAGTGCCTACTACGCTTTATCGAGTAGGCGGCGTTATCTTGAGGAAAGAGGTGGTGTTCCAGCATCATGTGGATCGTATTCTGATTCGTTATACATTGGTTGATGCTCATTCTGCAACTACTTTGCGTTTCCGTCCTTTCCTGGCTTTCCGCAGTGTTCGTCAGTTTACACACGAAAACGGTAATGCTAGTCGTGAGTATTTTGCTACCGACAATGGTATCAAAACTTGTATGTACGCGGGATATCCCGACCTCTATATGCAGTTCTCAAAGAAGAATGAATTTATATTCCAGCCAGACTGGTACAGAGGGGTAGAATATACCAAGGAGCAGGAGAGAGGATATGCTTCTAATGAGGATCTCTATGTTCCTGGTTATTTCGAGATGGATATCAAAAAGGGAGAGAGCATTGTGTTTTCTGCTTCAACTTCCGAAATTAAAACTCGCACATTAAAGACCTTGTTCGAGGAGGAAGTTGACAGTCGTTCTCCTCGTGATAATTTCTTCCATTGCCTTATCAATGCAGCTCATCAGTTCCATATTGAGCGTCCTGAGGGTAAGTATATCCTTGCAGGCTATCCTTGGTTCAAGACTAGAGCTCGTGACACTTTTGTGGCACTTCCTGGTCTTACCCTTTCAATCGAGGAGATTGAGTACTTTGATGAAGTTATGAAGACTGCGATGAAGGGCTTGAATGAATTTATGGATGACAAGCCACTAAGCGTGAAGTTCTATGAGATAGAGCAGCCGGATGTTCCTCTTTGGTGTGCATGGGCATTACAGCAGTATGCTAAGGAACAGGGCAAGGACCGCTGCCTTGAGAAATATGGAAAGTTCTTGAAAAAGCTCATTCTTTTTGTTGAGAACAACAACCATCCAAATGTTAAGATGGATGAGAATGGATTGCTTCGTATTGACGGAAGAAAGAAGGCGATGACTTGGATGAACTCTACTTCCAATGGCCTTCCCGTAGTTCCTAGAACGGGTTATGTGGTTGAACTAAATGCCCTCTGGTATAACACCCTCTGCTTCTGTCAGTCATTGGCTGTAATAGATAACAACGAGTCGGCAGCTCAGCATCTCGAGGAACTTGCTGCTAAAGTTAAGCAGAGCTTCCTGGATACCTTCCTTAACGAGTATGGCTATCTCTATGATTATGTAGATGGAAAGTATGTCGACTGGAGTGTTCGTCCGAATATGATATTCCCTGTTGCCTTTGATTATTCTCCTCTTGATCAGGATCAGAAGAAGAAGGTACTCGATTTTTGTACTCGTGAGTTACTAACTCCAAAGGGACTTCGTTCACTCTCTCCTAAGAGCAGTGGTTACAACCCTATCTATGTGGGTCCTCAGCATCAGCGCGATCTGGCTTACCACCAGGGAACAGCCTGGCCATGGCTGGGCGGCTTCTATATGGAGGCATGCTTAAAACTCTATAAGCGCACTCGACTGAGTTTCCTTGAGCGACAGATGGTGGGATATGAAGACGAGATGTCTTATCATTGCATAGGAACTATCAGCGAACTTTTTGATGGCAATCCACCTTATTCTGGCAGAGGAGCTATCTCTTTTGCAATGAATGTAGGAGAGATTTTGAGAGCACTCGAGTTACTCGAGAAATATAAATATTAAGATGGAGGAGCGCAAATGAAAGTATTAATGTTCGGCTGGGAGTATCCTCCTCACGTATATGGTGGACTTGCTACCGCCAATTTTGGAATTTCTGAAGGTCTTCATGCACAAGGGGATATCGAGACAGTGCTTTGTCTTCCTCATCCTTTTGGCGATGAGAATCATACCTATTCTAAAATAGTAGCGATGAATGCTGTGCCGGTGGCATGGCGTGATGTCGATTATGATTATGTAAAGAATCGAGTTGGCAATATCATGGATCCTGATCTTTACTATAGGCTTCGTGATCATCTTTATGCTGATTTCAACTATATGCAGCTCAACGATCTGGGGTGTATTGAATTTGAGCCAGGTTATCCTGCCAATCTTCACGATGAGATCAACAACTATTCAATCGTTTCTGGTGTCGTTGCCCGCACGTTCGATTTTGACATCATTCATGCACACGACTGGCTTACTTATCCAGCAGGTATTCATGCCAAGCAGGTGAGTGGAAAACCTCTCTGCATTCATGTGCATGCTACGGATTACGATCGAAGCAGAGGTCATGTGAACCCAACAGTTTACAGCATAGAGAAAGATGGTATGGACAATGCGGATTGCATTATGTGTGTATCCGAATTGACACGTCAGACCGTTATCAATCAGTATCATCAGGACCCAAGGAAAGTCTTCACCGTTCACAATGCGGTTTATCCATTGAGTGAGGAATATCAGGCAATTCCTCGACCAGACCATCATGGTAAGGAAAAGGTGGTAACCTTCCTTGGCCGACTCACGATGCAGAAGGGTCCAGAGTATTTTGTTGAGGCAGCTAATCTGGTATTGCAGCGTACTCGCAACATTCGTTTCTGTATGGCAGGCTCTGGTGATATGATGGATCAGATGATTTATCTGGCTGCTCAAAAAGGCATAGCCGACCGTTTCCACTTCCCTGGCTTTATGCGAGGTAAACAGGTTTATGAATGCTTGAAAGACAGTGATGTATATGTGATGCCATCTGTGAGCGAGCCTTTTGGTATCTCACCACTTGAGGCTATGCAATGTGGAACACCTACCATTATCTCAAAACAGAGTGGATGTGCCGAGATTCTCAGCAACTGTATCAAAGTGGACTATTGGGACACTTATGCACTGGCTGATGCCATCTACAGCATCTGCTCCAACGAGAGTCTGTTCAACTATCTTTCTGTGAATGGAAAGAATGAGGTTGATCAGATTACTTGGGAGAAAGTGGGCCGCTGGATAAAAGAACTATATTTAAGAACTTTAGGTTGGAATTAATATGAAGACAATTTGTTTATATTTCGAGATACATCAAATTACCCATTTGAAGCGCTATCGCTTCTTTGATATTGGAACAGATCATTACTATTATGATGATTTTGAGAATGAGCGTTCCATTAACTATATAGCTGAGAATAGCTATATGCCAGCCTTGAATGCCCTGCAGGAAATGATAGAGCAGAATGGTAAGGCGTTCAAAGTTGCTTTCTCACTTTCTGGTGTGGGAATGGAGCAGTTGGAGATGCATGCACCTCAGGTGCTTGAGAAGTTGGTTGAACTTAGCAAAACCGGTTGTGTGGAGTTTCTTGCTGAACCATATTCTCACGGTCTGGCTTCACTAAAGAATGAGGATAGCTTTGCCTCAGAGGTAAAGCGCCAGATGCAGAAGATGCAGGAATATTTCGGACAGACTCCACAGGTGCTCCGTAACTCTTCTCTTATCTATAGCGATGATATTGGCTTGCAGGCTGCTGAGATGGGATTCAAGGGAATGCTCACCGAGGGAGCAAAGCATGTATTGGGATGGAAGTCACCACATTATATTTATAGTAGTGCATTGGCGCCTAATCTCAAACTCTTGCTTCGTGACGTGGAGTTGAGTGATGATATTTCTTTGCGATTCAACAACAGTGACTGGGATGAGTATCCACTCTTTGCTGACACCTATGTGAATAAGATTGCACGATTGCCAGAAGAAGAGCAGATTGTGAACATCTTTATGGAGCTTTCAGCTCTTGGTATTGCTCAGCCACTAAGCAGTAATATTCTTGAATTCCTCAAGGCATTACCTGCTCAGGCAAAGGCAAAGGGTATCTCTTTCTCTACTCCTACAGAGTTGTGTATGAAGGGCAAGGCTGTTGATGTGTTGAATGTTCCTGATACCTTGAGTTGGGTGGACGAGGAGCGTGATGTGAGTTGCTGGTTGGGTAATGAAATGCAGCGTGAGGCTTTCAATAAGCTCTATAGCATCGCCGACCGTTTGCTTATCGCCAATGATCCCCGTATCAATCAGGACTGGGATTATCTGCAGGCAACTAATAACTTCCGTTTCATGACTACCAAGCCAAGTAATGTGGGTTTGGACAGAGGTATCTATAGCAGTCCTTTTGATGCTTTCACCAATTATATGAATATTCTGGGTGATTTCATCAATCGAGTAAACAAACTCTATCCTGAGGAAATCGATAATGATGAGTTGAATGGTTTGCTCACCACTATCAAAAATCAGGGAGATGAGATTGAGATGAAAGACAAGGAGATTGTTCGTCTGCAGGCAAAGATTCAGAAAATTGAGGCTGCCAGCGATAAGCTCCGCGAGAAATATGAAGGCAAGAAAAAGTCAACTGCCAAGAAGAATGAGCCAAAAGCTGAAGTAAAAGCTGTTGCTGAGGCCACAGTTGAGGCTGAGACCCAAAAGCCTGTTGCAAAGAAAACGGTTGCTAAGAAGGCACCTGCCAAGAAGGCTGTAGCTAAAAAGGCTTCTGCCAAGAAGACTGAATAATATTTGAGGATGGAATAGAAGTCTATCGTTCCTCCTTTTCTTTCCCATTTTTTGGGAGAATAAAAAGAGGGTATGTCACGAACAAGGCAAATTTGTTTTGCTGCCTTGTTGGGTGGCATACCCTCTTTCTTATCTAGATTCCAAACTTATTTCACTTCATCATATTTATAGATGATCTCCTTTGAGGCAATTCCCCATGCAGAGAAATAGCCGAGGCATCCACCAGTGAAGTTAAGGAATGGATTGGTGCGGCTGCTTTTTCCTAAAGAGACACTCATCAGATAGTCAAAGGTGCGTCGGTCGATTACCATTAGTTCCAATCGGATGCGGTCACCTTCATCTATTAATTTGTCGAAAGAGTCCTCATCACGGTCTTTCAACTGTTTTTCGCCAATGCAGGTAAGCGAACGGTCGATGAGAGAGTCGCGATAGCCTGCATCGTTTGAGACAGCCCATTTGTAGATCTTGTCATTGCGGTACATCTTTACCAGATAATAGGTGGTGTCGTCCTTGATATCCTGATAAGCCAGTCGTAGACAAAGCACTCGTTCGTTCATCACCTTTTCCCATTTGAAGTTGAGCGAGTCTATCGCTACACTGTCCTGCATAGTAGAGTAGGAGGTATAGGTATTGTCGCCCACCTTGGCGGTCATGGTATAAGTCACACCTTTCACAGCTTTGAAACCATCAGTAGAGGCGTATTTTCCATTGCCCAGGGAAGTGAGCGTAGTGGATGAGCCATCGTTTCCCTTTACAAATACGGTTGCATTGCTTACAGGAATATACTCAGTGGTGTCTTCCATATCCTGTGTCATGCTTACCACAGCTTCTGCGCCATGGTTGGATACATTGCCTTCTACCACATAAACAGGTTCCATGTGATGATAGTCAAAATCGATATTCTCCTTGCAGGAATTCATCGTAAGGACTACTGCAATTAGAGAGAGAATGGATAGTATCTTTTTCATATTCGTTTCTCATTAAAAGTTGATGGTGTAAGCCACAGAAGGTATGATGCCAAATAGGGCAACACGATAGGCCTGAACGCCCGATGGGGTCTTGGAGTCATTATTGAATCCTACCATGAATGGGTTCATGCGGTTGTAGAGGTTGTAGATGCCAAACGACCAGATACCGGTATAGGTAGGCTTCTTTACGGTATAGTTGGCACCAACGTCGAGTCTGTGGTAGCTTGGAGCACGATAGCCGTTACGCTCCTTGTAATAATATACATATTGTCCGTTTACCTTGTACTTTCCACTTGGAGCAGTGAGGGCTTGTCCGGTGTTGTATTTCCAACTTGCACTGAAGTCCCACTTGTCATTAAGCTTATACATGAGTACGAGCGACAGGTCGTGTCTTCTGTCGTTGTTGGCAGTATACCAGTCTCCGTTGTTGATACCCTCAATCTTGTTTTCCACCCACGAAAGGGTATAGCTCAACCAGCCAGTCAGTTTTCCATGGTTTTTGTGAATACCCACTTCCGCACCATAAGCGCGGCTTTTTCCACCAAGCAGCAATCGCTCTATTTCGATTTCAGAGGTAAATGACTTGCCATCGCGATAGTCGTAAACATTGTCGATATCCTTGTAGTAGCCTTCCATCGAGAAGTCCCAGGCACCCTGATCCAGCATCTGCGCATAGCCAAGACTCACCTGACTGGCGATTTCTGGCTTTATGAGATTACTACTCATCGTATATCGGTCGAAAGGCATCGACCATGAACTGGTTCTCACAGCTCGGATGTTTTGAGAGGATAGTGTATATCCCAACTTCAGACTTTGAGTTTCGGATAATTTGAGGTTAGCCGAGAATCGAGGTTCTATTGTGAGATGAGTCTTCACGAAATCACCATTACTATAATGCAAGGTATCTGTTATATTTCCGTCTTCATTCAGTTGATAGTATGGTGAGCCACCCAATGCGCTGAAACTGTTCACACGAATACCTGCCGAGAGGGTAAGAGGCTTTACAGGTGTCCAGGTTCCATTTACCCATGCGGCATTTTCCCATGCCTTTCGGGTTTCTTTTTGAGTGAGATTACCAATACGCCATTCTGCCGAACACAAGTCAATAAGTACCGATTGTAATCCGAAATTGAACTTCAAGTCCTGGCTGGGCATCCACTGGTAGTTGTGATTCAATCCATAGTGGTTGATGTATCCTCTTTCGGCAGCACTGAGACCAAAACCATCCATATCCATATAATTCTTGTAATGGGTGAAATAGACTGTGGTGTTGGTAATCAACTTCTCTCCGAAATAGTGAATCCATTTCAAATTCAGTGAGGTATTTATCCAGTTAATGCTCGATAGTTCCTTTGCCTCCATCAAGTCCTTTCCGTGAAATGCACTTAGTGAAAGACGATTGTTGTCACTGACTTTCCAATCCAATCGACCGTTCATGTCATAGAAATACAAACGGGTGTTTTTGTAGTCCTCACTTGCTTTTAGGAAGATGTCGGCATAAGATCGTCGGGCAGTCACCAGAAATGACAACTTATCCGTAATCAATGGACCTTCTGCATAGGCTTTCGCTGAAAGCAGACCTAGAGTTCCACCATAGTGATAGGTATTCATATCACCCGATTTCGTCATCACATCCAGAATAGATGAAGTGGCATCACCATACTGGGCAGGAATCATTCCTTTATATAAGGTAGCATTAGTGAGGGCATTGTCGTTGAAGCTCGAGAACATACCCATCAAGTGTCCAGCCTGATATATAGGGGTATTGTCGAGCAATACCAAATTTTGCGATGAGGTACCACCACGCACCTCAAAACCACTCGATGCTTCACTTTCCGACTTGATGCCGGGAAGCAACTGCAACGATTTAAAGATATCGTGCTCGCCCATCAGGCTAGGCACATTCATTAATTCACTAATCTTGATTTTCTCCTGACCAATCTGAACATTGTCAACGCGTTGCTTCGCCGAGCGCGAGTTGATAACGACCTCATCGAGGTGTTGCAATTTGTTGAGTTGTGAAATAGAGTCTTTCTTTTGAGCAGAAACCGGGAGGCTGATTATGCCCGCTAGGCATAGCAACAAGCAATTTCTCATTTTAATTTGTGTGATGATTATAAAACTCGGCTGCAAAAGTACATAAATATTTCTCTTTGAAAGCAAAATTCCTTATAAATTTCGTTAATCCTCTTGTGGGATATATCCATTATGTTAACCATAGAGGATACATTCTATACCCCAATATCATTTTGTCCGATTTTGCACATTTTTTGTCCGATATTACCAATCTTCATATCGTGTTAGTTCTTATCTTTGCATCAGAAAACAGTAAGGAACTCAATTTTTGAGATACAGCAGTAAGATACTCAATTTGATATGAAACAGTAATAATACTCAATTTGGACAGTAATTTACTCAAGCTAAACAGTTTAAAGCATAAAACATTTCATTCACGTCAACATTTGCATTATCACCACAAGATTCAAGTATTGATCTTGTGGTGATCTTTTTTTTATGCACAATTTTATCTGATAGTACTCGTTAGCGGAATTAATTTATTGTATAATTAATCTTCGTATGGATAAAATAGGCGCATTATCACCTATATAAAAAATTAAAACAT
Organism: uncultured Prevotella sp.; assembly: GCA_905236815.1. GTDB lineage: Bacteria > Bacteroidota > Bacteroidia > Bacteroidales > Bacteroidaceae > Prevotella. The sequence continues at coordinate 32,650 of CAJOPE010000096.1, forward strand.
TTTAAAAAGTTCCTCCACTTTTTAATCTAAGTAATTGAAATACATTATCTTAACAATGGAGGAACTTTTTGTTTTATATGAGCGCTAACTCATAAAAAATGTCAGATAGCTATAAAGTCAGCTGATTTATGCTATTTCTGAAATGAGCTATATTGAGTGCTAAGAAGGCATATATGAGGTATCAAAAACATAGTTGTTGGAAAGTCTGCCTCGAGGCAGACTATTATCGCCCTTAAGGCAGACTATAATCTGCCTCGAGGCAGACGAATCCTTCTTCCATCCTTCGTCATGCTAAAGAGTAGAAATGAAGATTTATCCCCAATTATATCACCTGTCGATGTTAAGAGGGAGTGGAAAAGTTCCTCCATAGTTAATTTTATGATATCCAATGACTTATCTCAAAATATGGAGGAACTTTTTTAAATTGAACGAAAAATATAGCGTGATTATTTGGCTATTTGCAATATTTAATTCCGCCAACGGGTCTGATTGTATATTTTGTTAACTCTGGATCTATAATTCAATACAGAAAGTGCATTATGTCCGATTTTGCATATTTTTAGGCCGATATTGCCAACTCTATTTTGCCTTTTGTGCCTATTTTTGCATCAGAAATTAGAATGTCGTTTCATAGAGTATATATGAATGTGACATTCCATTCTCTTCAAAAAACAGTTATAATAGAAAATTAGAACACAAACATTCGCTTAATCTCAGAGAGACCTTCACCACTTAATTGGCGCTAGATGCCAGTTTTGTGGTGAAGGTCTTTTCTTTTTCACCCTCTTCAAGGCTTGTTCTCCTGCATTTCTCCCCATTTGTGTGGGGAGAGTTTATCCTTACATGAATTATATAGGTTAGTCGTATCTCCAAAGTATTATGCTTCTTTTTCATTCATGAATTATCCTGGATAGTTCATAGTATAACTTTAAAACCATCATTTTTAGGTATTGCATAGATATACTATTGACCGTACCTTTGCAATCGGAAAAATGATACAAAGTTTCATTTCCTAATTGCGATAAAATAACGTAAAACAGATATATTATGAAGAAAACAATAGTAATCTATGGTTCATCTACAGGAACCTGCCAAAGCATTGCTGCTACAATTGCAAGTGCAATAGGAGCTGAAGCAATTGATGTTCAGAACTTGTCAGATGAGGTTATCAATAACAATGAAAACCTTATTCTTGGTACCTCAACTTGGGGAGCAGGCGAGATGCAAGATGATTGGTATAATGGTATAAATATACTAAAGGCGATTGGGCTTGCAGGCAAAACCGTTGCAATTTTTGGTTGTGGTGATAGCGAAAGTTATAGCGATACATTCTGTGGAGGAATGAAAGAACTTTATGATGCAGTTGTTGATGCTGGAGCTAATGTGCTTCCTGGTGTTTCGATATATGGATATAGTTTTGATGACAGTGAGGCTGTGATTGATGGTAAATTTGTAGGTCTTGCATTAGATGAAATCAATGAAGACGATAAAACCGAAAGTCGTATTGATGCTTGGATTGAAAGTATCAAACCATCCCTATAGTTTATAATCAGTAAAAATCTAAAAGTATATGCCTGTAGATCTGAAGGTTCTTTCGAATCATATTTATGAGTATAGAAAAGGAGTGCGAAATATGGTACTCTTCACTTTTAATGAGAAATACAAAGACTATGCCCTTGGGCGACTTCAACATCAAGGGATTGAATACATCCTGCAACCTGTTGGCAATGATAGATTGAATCTCTATTTTGGTAAAAAGGAATGTTTGGATGCTATCCGTCTTATAGTGACAAAGCCCTTATGTAAGCTATCACCAGAAGAAGACTTTATCCTTGGAGCAATGTTGGGATATGATATCTGCGCACAATGTCAGCGATTCTGCGAAAGGAAAACAAAGAAGAATTGAATATGATAAAACAATTTGGTATTAGCTTTGTTGCTGGATTAATGACTCTTTCTACAGCGGAGGCTCAAACGAATGCAGCAGATTCAGTAATGAATCATGCTGGTGGAAATAGGCTCAGTGTTGGAGGTTATGGCGAAGTAGCCTATAGTCGTAATTTCTACAGCGATAATGGTAATCGGTATACAAATCCCCAGAAATATAAAAATGACCCGAGTCATGGAAGGTTTGATATCCCGCATGCAGTGATTTATCTCGGCTATGACTTCGGAAAGGGATGGACAATGGGAACTGAGATAGAGTTTGAACATAGTGGTACAGGCTCTTCCATAGAATATGAAGCTGATGAGGCAATTGAATTTGAGTCGGAAACAGAGAGAGGAGGAGAGGTGGAACTGGAACAGTTCTGGTTACAAAAGAATTTTTCAAAAGCCCTTCATCTCAAAATGGGACATATCGTTGTTCCTATTGGATTGACAAACTTTAAGCATGAACCACTTAATTTCTTCACTGTTTATCGTCCTGAGGGTGAAAGAACAATTCTTCCTTGTACCTGGCACCAGACTGGAGTTTCTCTTTGGGGGCGCGCAGGCAATTTCCGCTATGAAGCACAATTGCTTGCAGGATTGGATGCTTTCCATTTCAACCGGAGCAATTGGATTCAGGGAGGAACAACTTCTCCTTTTGAGTTTGATGTTGCTAATAAATATGCTGTTGCTGCAAGAGTAGACAACTATTCTGTTCCAGGGCTTCGCATAGGAATAAGTGGCTATTATGGTCAGTCGATGCATAATTCTGTTCCACATGACATGGAAACTGGTGATGCAAAGAACATCAAGGGAAATGTATATATTGGTACACTTGATTTTACTTATAATGCACACAACTGGATTGCCCGTGGAAATATCGACTATGGCTATGTAAGTGATGCCGAGAAAATAGCAGGCTACGTTTATCCGAATACCTCGTTAGTGAAACCTTACGAATCAGGTAATGGTAAATACTTTGGCTCTCATGCCGTAGCATCCATGATAGAAGCAGGATATGATATTTTCTCACAGATACCGTCACTACGTAATGATAATAAAAAACTATATGTCTTTGGACATTATGAGTATTACGATTCCTATCTGAATGCTACCACAAAGCAGTGGACAAATAAACAAATCTTTGCGTCAGGACTAAACTATTATCCCGTAAAAGAAATTGGAATTAAGGCCGAATATAATTTTCGAAAATTCAAGAGCGGATATAATAACGAGCCATCCATCAATATAGGTGTAGTTTACGAAGGCTTTTACCTGTAAAGAAAATAACAACGAATGAATCAAATAAAAAAAGAAATGAGAATGTTTTTTAAGAATGCGCTGCTTTTAGCAGCTTTAGGCACATTAACTTTTGGTTTCACATCCTGTAGTGATGACGATAACAATAGTGAAACCGATGCAACAACTACTTCTGAGATGAAGGCAATTGCAGAGAACTATATCAGTGCAGTTGTGGAACCAACCTATGCAGACTTGGCTTCAAACACACAGACATTATATGAAGCTTGTCAGAATCTCTATTTAAAACGCAAGTCAGGTAAACTTACCCAAGCAGATATTGATGCAGCCTGTGATGCTTTCAAGGCTGCTCGTAAGTATTGGGAACAGAGTGAGGCATTCCTCTATGGGGCTGCATCTGATAATGATATTGATCCACATATCGATTCCTGGCCACTTGACCACGATCAGTTGGTAAAGGCCCTCAATGACAAGAGTGTGATTGCTGGTATTAATGGCGAGCAACCAGACAAGTTTGTCTATGATAAGAATGGTGATTTCGATTCTGTATTAGGCTTCCACGGTTTGGAGTTTGTCTTATTCCGTGCAGGTGCTAATAGAGCTTTAGCAGCACTCACTGCAGAGAATGAAACAGAAAAAGGCCTCACATCTGTAAAGACAATTGATGAGTGTGCTTTTGCTGCTGCAGTATCTGGAGATCTTCGCAACATGACCTCACTTCTAGCTTATGGCTGGATGGGTGAGAAGGCTGGATCAACCATCTCAAATATCGTGAATTCAGCTAAGTGGATCCTTGATGGAACTCGTTATGCAGGACTTTCAAGCAAAGGTGTTTCCTATGGTTCCTCTGTAGTTGGTGCAACCTCATCAACAGGAATGTTTGCCACTTGGCAGGAAACCATGCAGAATATATTCGTAGGAGGATGTTCCAATATATGTCAGGAGGTATATACACAAAAACTTGGTCAGGCATATCGTGTTGCAACAGGTCAAGGTGAAGCAGAGGATGCGGGCGATTATATCGAGTCTCCTTATTCAAAGCGTTCATTCCAGGACTATCAGGATAATATCTATTCTATCAAGAATTCACTCTATGGAACTAGAGATATTACAGCAAGCTCTCCTTCAAAGAATTCATTGATGAATTATCTGAAGGAACATAAGTATGAGGGTTATAATGATCTGACTACTGCAATAGATGATGCAGTTGCAGCTTTGGAAAAAGCAAAGAACAGTGGAAAAGCTTTCATTGATGCTCCTGGTGATGCTCAGGTAAAGACTTGTATTGAAAAGGTGCAGGCACTTGATGATGCACTCAATGCAGCAGGTGCATGGATTGTTCGACAGAAATAATCAGATGGATTGAAATTATCTTAATATTGATGAAACATTTATATTCTTCGTTTGCAACAGCTATACTAGCATCACTGCTGGTTGGCTGTGGCGATGAGGCTTCAGGCATTCAAACAAATGAGATGCCTGAGGCTAATTATGTTGGTGAGGCTACTGGAAATTTCTCGGCTGACGAGTGGTATCCAGGTGGCAAGTTGGGAACTACAGAGAACATAGGTTCTAATGCATATTCTGATCAGGCTCCTGTAGTAGATCAAGACAAGGCACTTTTTGATGCCTTCTTTGCAGGTGAACAGATGTTTGAACAGAACTATAGTGAAACAAAGGCACCCTTCAAGGGATTGGGGCCAGCCTCAGTTCGTAGCAGTTGTTTCGACTGCCATCCTAACTATGGTCATGGCAAGTGGCAGTCACAGTATTCTACCAAATATGCTAATGGTAATGGTTATCTGCTGGTGGTTTATCATCCAGACAGTGAAGGCTCCAACGATGGTGCCTATATATCTGAGGTAACTGGAATGCCTCAGACACAGGCAACTGCTCCTTTTCTTCCTCCTATCTCTGAGGAAGGCATCAATATTCAGTGGAAACATGTCACTGCTATGGAGAGTGGATTACCAATGAAGTTTGCAGATGGTGAGACCTACGACCTTATTTATCCGGAAGTAACCATAGCTCAATCGGCATTCAATACCAGTCCATTGCCTTCTAACTATGCAGTGCGTTTGGAGTCTACTATTGGTGTAATTGGTACAGGATTGCTTGATGCAATTCCAAATGATTCTATCCGCGCACAATATGCCAAGACTGTCAGTTATTTCAAACGCTCTGGAAAAGATGTGTCGGAATATGTGAATGCCTCTTTCTGGGATTCTCAAGCTGATGATTTTGCGGCAGGTGCATGGTATAGTGTATCGAATGGAAAATTGGCAGCAACAGGTAAATATGCTGATAACAGTGATGCGAAGGATGCAAAGTTTGTGAAAAGATTCACATATGCCCTCACACGTGGTACTCTGCAGGATGGCCCTGGAGCAAATGCAATTTGGAATATAACAAATGTAAGTCGCCCTGATAGACCTTATCTTTATACTACTTCTGCCTGGGCTAAGGCAATGAGTGAAAATCCAACGGTAATAGCAAAGATTAAGGCTGATTCTTCATCACCTTATTATGCTGATGGTACAGAGAAGGGGATTGCTGATGCTGTTCGAAACCTTCTGGATCCAAAAACCAACCAGTTTGATAATCAGTGGCACAATTTTACTCCCGATCAGACAGCAGATCAGTTCTACAACTTTATGGTCTGGCATCGCGGCTTAGCTATTCCCCGCGCTCGCAATCTAAATGATAAGGATGTTCAGCGTGGCAAACAACTGTTCAATGAGATAGGTTGTGCAAGCTGTCATCGTGCATCATGGAAGACAGGTGAGGATAATTACTGGAAACCTGTTGTGTGTGGTGACAAGCCCTTACCTCGTTATCCTAATCAAACCATCTATCCATATACGGATATGATGCAGCACAAACTCTATATGAAAAATGATATTCATGGAAGTTGGTGTCGCACTACACCACTTTGGGGTAGAGGACTCTCGCTCGTAAATACAGGTGCAGAAGATCGTTTACACGACTGTCGTGCCCGTAATGAGGTGGAAGCTATCATGTGGCATGGTTATAGCAAGAACAGTCATGCTTATAATGCTGCAGCCAAGTTCTACAATCTTCCTAAAGCTGATCGTGATGCATTAGTGAAATTCCTTCGCTCTATCTAATTATATCAAGGTCTAATGGACAGTTAATGTCTGTTAGACCTTACTCTAAACAAAGCATTATGAATTTTAAGAAATTTGTTGCTATACTTTATCTTCTGGTTATTGTTGTCATGGCTTTTATAACAGTGACCGAGAAGTATGTGGGAACAGTATATGCATCCGATAATCTATATGGTTCCTGGTGGTTTTCATTATTATGGATTTTGCTTTCAACAGTTGGTGTTGTTTATATCGTCAAGCAGAAGCTGCGTAAATGGAACATCGTGCTGCTTCACCTTTCATTTATTGTTATCCTTGCTGGAGCACTGCTTACACATGTCACTTCTTCAAAGGGCACTGTTCATCTAAAGGTTGGTGAAATTAATAATGCCTTACCATTCCTGATTCAACTCAATGATTTTAAAATTCAAAAGTATGTAGGTTCCGATGCTGCATGCAATTATACTTCATTCATTACTATTATTGATGGAAAGGATAAAGTGAATGGGCAGGTATCTATGAATCATATTCTAACTTATAAAGGTGTTCGACTTTATCAGAGCACCTATGACGAAGATGGTGAGGGGTGTACTTTGCGATTCAATTGCGACCCTTGGGGAATCCCTGTAACCTATGTAGGTTATGCTCTCCTCTTTTTCTCGCTCATTTATTTGTTGATAGATCCAAAGGGAACTTTCCGCAAGCTTCTGAAACATCCACTGATGCAAAAAGGATTTGTTGCCATCACATTCTTATTTGTGGTAGGAAATAATTCATTAAGTGCTCAAACTACGGTGTTTCCTGCTCCTGTAGCAAGTCATGTTTGTGAGATGTATATGCAGTACAATAGCCGTATCTGTCAAATTCAAACCTATGCCTATGAGTTTACCAGGAAAGTTTCGGGTAAGCGTTCTTATAAGGGATGCACTCCCGAACAGATTCTGACCGGTTTTATCTTTTGGGGGGATCAATGGGCAAACGAGAAAATCATCAAGGTTAAAGGAACTGAACTGAAAGAATATTTTCACTTAACTGATTATGTTTCTGTCAACGAACTTTTTAATTCGAATGGTTATATTTTGAAGCGGCTTGTCGAGGAATTTTATCAGCAAGACAAGAATGATGCCTTGCATGAGCAAGCAGTACGACTTGATGATAAAGTGAATCTGATAGCTGAATTGCGTATGGGTAAGGCACTAAACCTTATAAGACGTGAGAATGTGAACGACCTCTATCGCTACGCAAATATGGGACAAAACCAAAAACTGCTTGAAATAGTTGATGAGAATATAAGAAATCAGAAAAAAACAATAAATGGGATTCCTTCATCTGTTCAGGTTAGTGCTGAACGCATAAATAATAGAACTAAAGTTTCCCACTTGCCATTTTACCGGCTTTCGCGAATAATCAAACATTGCAATATACTGATTGACAATCTATTAACATTTCG
>CAJOPE010000097.1 GCA_905236815.1 uncultured Prevotella sp.
GAAGGATGGGTGAGTGGCTGAAACCACCAGTTTGCTAAACTGACGTGCGGGTTACCGTACCGGGGGTTCGAATCCCCCTCCTTCCGCTCAGAGGGTGTCAAGAAGTTCAAGAATGTAATAACCATGGTCGATTCATCTAATGGTTAGGATACAAGATTCTCAATCTTGGCATAGGGGTTCGATTCCCCTATCGACTACTACTGGTTCTCGCTCTAGCTACGAGAATTTTTTTGACTCAAAAATGGTCGATTCATCTAATGGTTAGGATACAAGATTCTCAATCTTGGCATAGGAGTTCGATTCTCCTATCGACTACAAAAAACGCTGCAAATTCAATATTTGCAGCGTTTTTCTTTTATATTCAAACTCCCGACTTATGAGCACACAAAGCTATCGTCTTTATCACCACCCAGCAGAGGGAGAAAAAGAAGAGACATATAAAGTGGTAACTCATCTCATGAATGGATTCTAACTTGCGAATAAACCTGTTGTTTCCGTGACTCTTTGATATTGCGTCCATAGTTCTATATAGTTATGCGATTAAACAATAAAAATTATATCTGTAAACGCAATAGAATAAAGCAAAAAATATATCTTTAATGAATAATTGCCGCATTTGTGTTTCCATCTGGCAATACAATTGTTTTTTAGTAAGAAACACAGCACTCGCCTAAGCGAAATATCTTATTTTCAGAAGAAATAAAATTCACACAGAAACTCCTAAAATCTCTTTAGAATTTCTTAGGATTTACCAAAAATTCTTTCTACCTTTGCATAGGCTTTCGAGAAAGCCAATAAAGACAAAATCAATGTTTAAAAGAAGAAGATTTATTTATTTGTTTTTAAAATACAAATTGTCGATCGTTGCAATTCTAACCCTGGCTATTTGTATTTCCGTGTGGGTCATCCTTTGCTATAACGCTCCGCGCAACGAGGCGTATCGTAGCTTAATCAGGGTGGACGCATGCTATCACTACGAACTCTCCGACGGTCAACATAAATTATTGGAATGGGGACACGACACAGTTGTGAACTCGGGTTGCTGGGAAAGCCAGATGGCGCTGATTCCTTCTTGTAAGGGCCGCTTCATCGCAGTGCTCGACGAGGCTCCTGAGCATAATCGCTATAAGGATATTACTCCGGCACAGATTCTCAAAGTGGCGAAGGATTCTATCGACAGTGTGCGCCACGACTTGAAGGGTCAGCTGATGGAGCTGAACTATTATGAGCGCTCTCACGACGTTACGGATGAGGGCTTCGAGGTGATAAAGAAGTTCTCGCTCTCCCAACAGGCATTCAAGGATCATCTCGACCAGCTCTCGGAGAAATTAAGCAAGATCAATACCAAGGCACCGCTCAAAGTAGAATACAAGGTAAACTATATCGCCATCTATCGGGATGGTTCGGGATTATGGAAGAGCAAGAAGGCAAATCTGCTCGAGAAAGTGGATGATGAGGGCGCCTACCTTCTGCAGACAGAAGACTCCATCAAACCAGATTTCGCAGAGAGCCAGCCTAGAAGTCTGGCCATCCGCCTATCAAGAATGATGAGCACCACCCAGCGCCACAGCATCGACTTCTCGCTGAGACGAGATTCTGCTGGCTTCTATACAGGTGAGACAAACCGCCAGTTCCTACCTCATGGACATGGTAAGCACTTCGACCGCAATGGTGCCTACTACGAGGGACACTGGGAGCATGGCAAGCGCAATGGCTTCGGATTCGCCATTGGCGGAAAAAAGCCTCTGCGTGTGGGTGAATGGCAGAATGATGTATATCGTGGCGAAAGACTCGTTTATAGTTCTGAGCGAATCTACGGTATCGACATCTCTAAATATCAGCATGTTATCAAGCGCAAGAAATATTCCATCGACTGGGATAACCTTCGCATCACCTCATTAGGCAAGCAAAGCAAAAAGCGCATTAGCGGACAGGTGAACTACCCTATCCAGTTCATCTATATCAAGAGTACCGAGGGTGCCTCTATTCTGAATCCTTATTATAGTAAGGATTATGTGAGCGCCAAGCAACACGGCTACCGTGTGGGCACCTACCATTTCTTCTCCACCACCTCGCCTGTAAAGAAGCAGGTGGCTCAGTTCCTGAAGAAATCACATCTTCGCAAGGGTGATCTGCCTCCAGTGCTCGACGTAGAGCCATCACCAGCACAGATAAAGAAGATGGGTGGCGACACCGAGCTCTTTGCCCGCGTGAGATTATGGCTGAGATTGGTGGAGCAAGCAACCGGCACCAAACCTATTTTATATATTAGTCAGATGTTTGTGAATCACCACTTGAAGCACGCACCCGACCTTAAGCACAACTACCAGGTATGGATTGCCCGCTATGGCGAGTATAAACCCGACATCCACTTGGCAATATGGCAATTAGGTCAGGATGGAAGAGTAAATGGCATCAAGGGAGAAGTAGATATCGACGTATTCAACGGCTACAAGAGCAGCTACGAGGAGTTTTTAAAGACCCACACTATTAAATAAGGTTAAAATACTAACAACTTATCCATATTTTGTTTATATTTGCCTAGTTTAGAAATTATGGCATATTACCGCTTGACATACAGGTAATTAGCGTGAATAGATAAGGATAAGACAATTTGGAATGAGACAGCTAAAAATCTCAAAGAGTATCACTAACCGCTCCAGTGAAGCACTTGACAAATACTTAGTAGAAATTGGTCGTGCTCCTATGGTTTCCATCGACGAGGAAATCGAATTAGCGCAAGCAATCAAAAAAGGTGGTCGTGCAGGCGAAAGAGCCAAGAACAAACTCGTAGAAGCAAATCTGCGTTTCGTTGTTTCTGTTGCAAAGCAGTATCAGCATCAAGGTCTTACACTCACCGACTTGATCGATGAGGGTAATATCGGATTGATAAAGGCGGCAGAGAAATTTGATGAAACCCGTGGTTTCAAGTTCATCTCCTATGCAGTTTGGTGGATTCGCCAGAGCATTCTGCAGGCAATCGCTGAGCAGAGCCGTATTGTGCGCCTCCCACTGAACCAGGTGGGAAGTATGAGCAAGGTGAAACAGGAGATGAGCAAGTTTGAGCAGGAGCATCAGCGCCGACCTAGCATTAAGGAACTTGCCGATCTCACTGGTGTGGACGAGGAAAAAATTCGCCAGAGTATGGCGGCTGATGGTCATCACATGAGTATCGATGCCCCTTTCAGCGACGATGATGAGAACTCTATGGCCGATACTATGTCGGGAGGTGAGGATTCAAGAACCGACCGCCAGGTAGATCACGAGAGTATGGCTTACGAGTTGAATCAGGTGCTGGAGAATGTGCTGAAAGACCGTGAGATTACCATCGTGAGAGAATGCTATGGCATCGGATGCCATGAAATGGGTCTTGAGGAAATCGGCGATCAGCTCGGTCTTACCCGAGAGAGAGTGCGCCAGATTCGTGAAAAGAGTATTGCTAAGTTGAGAGAATCGGGATATATACGAGTTTTAATGAAATATCTCGGCTAAAAAATCGACTTTTTATTTTAAAATTCCTATCTTTGCATTTATACGGTTTAGTATGAAGGCACAGATAGGAATTATAGTTTTTATGCTGTGGGGAATTCAGCAGAATGCCTCGGCGGCCAGCAACGACTCTCTCAAGAAGGTGACATTGAGTCGTTTGTTTTCCTATGCCTCCACCGTGAAATGCGACTCCAATGTCGTTACCTACTCCTATAAGAAAAGCTACCTTTCCATCGGAAAGCGCAACCTGCTCATGATGGGCGTACCTACGATGTATGCCATCTCACGCACAGGTGAACGGGAGTTTGTGAACGAGAATTTCAGCAGAGTGGAGTTTTACAACAAGCAAAGCTATCGCCAGGAAACGATGGTGTCGCTCTCGACAGTGCCTCACCATCACAGCACTATGTCGGTGCTCTTCAACTATCTGGAGCCAGAGGTGTATCAGCCAACTATGATCCGCCACGACATCCTCTCGCCTTTCAACTCCGAAAATCGGCGATTTTATCGTTATCGGGTGCTGAAACTTATGGATGACAACGTGGAAATCACTATCAAGCCAAAGTTGAACAACACTCAGCTGCTCTCGGGAAAAGCGATCGTGGATGGTCAGACGGGGCGACTCCTAGTGGCTAGGCTCCACGGCGAATATGATATGACGAAATTCCAGCTCAACATCGATATGAGTGACGATCCTGGAAGAACGTTACTAGCGAAGAAGGTGGAGTTGGACGCGAGATTCAAGCTTCTGGGCAACAAACTGGTGGCACACTACTCGGCACTCTATAATGTTCCCTGCGAAATTGCCGATTCCATCCGGAACTCGGAAGATCCATCGCTGATGGAGAAGGTTCGGCCACTGGAGCTATCCCTGCAAGAGCAGAATACCTACAACCGCTATTTCGAGGGTCGCCATCGCAGCGACTCCATCCAGGCAATGCTTCCTCCTAAAAAGGAAACTTTCGCCAAAAGGGTGCTCTGGGATATGATTGGCGAGAATATGCTGACGCGCGTGTCGAGAAGATATGGCCACAACAAACAGGGGTATTTCCGCATCTACCCTATTTTCAACCCACTCTATATGGGATATTCGCCAAGCAAAGGCTACTATTATAAGTTTGATATGCGTAATAGCTACGATTTCAACGAGAATGTGAAGTTCTCACTGCGATTGAAAGCGGGTTATATCTTCAAGCGCCATCAGCTTTACTTTAACATACCGGCGACACTGCAATTCAACGAGAAGCACCATGGCTACATACAGCTGATGGTGGGTAACGGCAACCGCATTACAAACTCGGAGGTAGCGAAGGCGATTGAGGAAACGAGCAAGGATAGCATCGACTGGACAAAGATGGAAATGGATTATTTCAAGGATTTCTACCAGAAGGTGAACCTGCACTATGATATCGCAAGTCACTGGGGTTTTGAGGCAGGCATCATCAACCATAAGCGTACGGCTATAAACAAACAAGCCTTCAGAGAGGCGGGACGCCCTGTGAGATACTCCACCCTGGCACCTACCCTGACGCTGATATGGCGACCATGGGGATGGAGCGGTCCTATAGTGGCAAGCAACTATGAGCGGAGTTTCAAGGGTGCATTGAATGCGAACATCGACTATGAGAAATGGGAGTTTGACGCGCAATACATCCATCGAATGAAGCGTATGCAGGCATTGCAACTGCGCGTGGGAAGTGGCTTCTACACGAGGAAATCGAATCATTGGTATTTTCTCGACTATAGCAATTTCCGCCGCAACTACTTGCCAGATGGATGGAATGATGACTGGTCGGGGGAATTTGAGTTACTGAATGAACATTGGTATAATGTATCAGATTATTACGTTAGAGGCAACCTGAGCTACGAAACCCCATTCCTTTTCTCGGCATGGCTTCCTATTGTGGGGCATTTTATCGAGAAGGAGCGCATCTATGTGAGTGCACTGAGTGTGAGGCGCTTGCATCCATACACGGAATGGGGATATGGCTTCACCACTCGCCTCTTCTCAATGGCTGCCTTCGTGGCGTTCAACAACCGTCATTACGAGGGTTTTGGCGCTAAGTTCGGACTTGAGCTCTTCAGAGGATGGTAATCTCCAACAAGAACTGCCCTATAAGCAGCCAAACAACATAGAATTAAAAATGGAATCAATGGAGGACAAAAATCTTTCAGGATTTCATTATAAAAATATTTCAATATAAATGAAACCATTAACAGTATATAAAGCTAGTGCGGGATCGGGTAAGACTTTTACCCTCGCCACACAATATATTTCGCTGGTGATTGAGAACCCTCAATCCTATCGAAATATTCTGGCGGTGACCTTTACCAATAAGGCTACCGAGGAAATGAAAATGCGTATCCTTAGTCAGCTATATGGTATCGCCAACCAACTGGATGACTCGAAAGGTTATCTCGAGGTGGTGATGAATAATACCGAACTAAGCGAGGCACAAGTAGTTGAACGTGCGGGAGTTGCACTAAGTAACCTCATCCACAACTATAACTATTTCAGGGTGGAAACCATCGACACTTTCTTTCAAAGTGTGCTCCGAAATCTTGCTCGAGAACTCGACCTTACTGCCAATCTCCGCATCGGTTTGAACGACTATCAAATTGAGGAGCAGGCAGTAGATGAACTTATCGAAAGTCTCGACACCAGCAACCGCCTCCTTTACTGGATTATGGATTACATCAACGACAACATCGCTGATGACAAGTCGTGGAATGTGATCGGACAAATCAAGAAATTCGGTCAGAATATTTTTAAGGATTTCTATAAAGATCACAGCAAACAACTCGACGAGGTGATGAAGGACGAGAACTTCTTCAAGAACTACACTGCCGAGTTGAAGAAAAAGCGTAAAGAGGCTCGCGAAATGCTAACACAGTTTGCGGAAACCTTCTTCGACCTTCTCGATGAAAACGGCTTTTCTGTGGACGATTTCTCGAATGGAAAGACGGGCATCTGCGGCTATTTTCTGAAATTACGCAATGGCGTATATGATGACGATGAATTGCTGAAAAAACGTGTGACCGATGGTATGCAAGATCCGGAAAAATGGGTGAAAAAGAAGGATGCCAAACCTGGCAATCCCCTCTTCGACCTCGTAACCGATCAACTCTTCAACTTCATCAATCTGGTGGAAAGCAAGCGTCCGTTGCTCGTAAAACAACTGAAGAGCGCCGACCTAACACTAAAGCATCTCAACCAGCTTCGTTTGCTCCATTCCATCGAGGCGCAAGTACGCTCGATGAACGAAACTGCCAATCGATTCCTGCTCAGCGACACTCAAAATCTGCTCCATTCTCTCATCAAGGACAGTGATTCTCCTTTTATCTTCGAGAAAATCGGTACACAGCTAGAGCATGTGATGATCGACGAGTTCCAGGATACGAGTATGATACAATGGAAAAACTTCAAGGTACTGCTCCAGGAAACGATGAGTCATAACGGAGAGGAAACAGCTTCGCATAGCGACAAGGTAATCAAGAACATGATTGTGGGCGACGTGAAGCAGAGTATCTACCGATGGCGCTCGGGCGACTGGAGATTGCTCAACAACATCAATGAAGAGTTCCCTGAATCGTCGCTCGAAAGCAAGAATCTCGCCATCAACTTCCGTTCAGATCGCAATATCATCGACTTCAATAATCACTTCTTTGAAAATGCGGCAAAACTTGAAGTTCAAGGACTTGAAGGTATTAAGGAAGAAGAAGCAAAACAGTTGATTACCGCCTATGAGGATGTGAAGCAAGGTATCCCTGAGAAGAAAGAAGCCACCGGTTTGGTAAGCATCAAACTCCTCACATCGCAAGAATATCAAGACGATATGATGGAGCTCACAATGGAAACTGTTGACCATCTCATTGAGCAAGGTGTGAAGGAGAAAAACATCGCCATCCTCGTGAGAAGCAACCGCACTATTCAGGACATTGCCGATTATTTTATGGAGAACCGTCCAGAGCGACACCTGGTGAGCGACGAAGCCTTCCGCCTGGATGCCTCCGTTGCAGTAAACGTAATCATCATCGCCCTTCGCTATGTGATTCAACCAGAAAACGTACTTGCCGAAGCCTATCTGAAGAAAGCTGAGGAACAAGGATTGATCACCCTTCCTGCCGATTTCATCGAAGAGAAAACTACCGAAGAAGCATCCGGAAACAGTGTGCTGAAAGAACTCGCGCAAATGCCACTCTTCGACTTGGTGGAGAAACTCTTCCGCCTCTTCGAACTGGAGAAACTCAGCGATGAAAGCGCCTATGTCTGCGCTTTCTACGACCAATTGAGCAGCTATTTGCAAGACAACACCACCGACATCGCTAGTTTCCTGAACGAATGGGATAACAGCATCCATCAGAAAACCATTCAAAGCGATGAAATCAACGGTATTCGTCTGATCACCATCCACAAGAGTAAAGGATTGGAGTTTGATAACGTGATTATGCCATTCTGCGACTGGCAGCTGGAAAAGAGCAACACCCTTTGGTGCCAACCAGAGATTGCCCCATACAACCAATTGCCATTAGTACCTATCGACTTCGCCGCCAAGAGTATGAAAGGCTCTATCTATGAGCAGGATTACTACCACGAGCATCTTCAGAATGTGGTGGACAACCTCAATCTGCTCTATGTAGCCTTCACCCGTGCAGGAAGAAACCTCTTTGTATATGGTAAGCGAGGCAACGCTAACCAACGAAGTGCCCTTATTGAGAATGTGGTGATGAACATCTGCGATGAAATGGGCGGAAAAATCATGGGAGAAAACGACAGTAAGCTGGATTTGGAATTTGATTACGGCGTACTCGACACCGCAACCGATGAAGAGAAGAAGGAATCAAGCAATGTCTTCATCAAGAAAGAGCTATCAGAGAAGATCGAAATCAAGAACTTCGAACAACGTGCAGAATTCCGACAGAGTAACAAAAGTCGTGATTTCATCGAAGGCAAGGAAGAGGACAACCAGAAGCAATTCATTAAGGAAGGAACAATTCTGCACAACCTCTTCTCTACTATCCGAACCGTGAACGACGTGCCTAATGCACTGAAGCAACTGGAGTTAGATGGTGTGCTCTATGACGGAAGCAACACCCCCGACCGCATTAAATCACTATTAAGGAAGCGCTTTGAATCACCTATCATCCGCGAATGGTTCAGCGATAAATGGACAATCTATAACGAATGCACCATTTTGCATGTTAAAGATGGAAAGGTTATAGAACGCCGCCCTGACCGCGTAATGACCGATGGAAACGAGCTGATTGTAGTAGACTTCAAATTTGGTAAGCCAAATGACGAATATCACAAACAGGTGCGCGAATACATGCACCTATTAAAGAATATGGGACACGAGAACGTGAAAGGCTATTTATGGTTTGTTTACAAGAACGACATCGTGGAAGTAAAGGAAAAATAAAGGAGAAAGAAAATGAAAACATTCTTACATTACGTAGCAAAAGATATCCTCGAGAAATATGGAAGTAACCTTTCGCGTATAGCTGTGGTATTTCCAAACAAACGTGCCTCTCTCTTTATGAACGAGGAATTAGCACGACTCACCGATCAACCTTTATGGAGCCCTGCATACATCACGATTAGCGATTTATTCCGCACTCATTCTTCACTTCAAGTGGGAGATCCTATCAAGTTGATTTGCAAGCTATACGAGGTGTATTGCAAAATAGTAAATACAAGCGAGACACTCGACAAATTCTATGGTTGGGGGCAGTTGATGATTGCCGACTTCGACGACCTCGACAAGAATATGGCAGATGCCGATAAGGTGTTCGCCAACTTGAAGGATATCCATGAATTTGATGACATCTCCTACCTCAGCGACGACCAGAAAGAAATGCTGAAAAAGTTTTTCAGTAACTTCAGCGAAGAGCATAACAGCGAACTCAAGAAGCGTTTCCTCGACCTATGGAGTCACTTCGGCGATATATACCATCAGTTCAATGCGGCACTCGCCGAGGAGAAGCTCGCCTATGAAGGTGCTCTCTATAGAAATGTCGTTGAAAGCGAGGAAATCAACTATGAATACGACACCTACCTCTTTGTAGGTTTCAACATGATGCAAGTGGTGGAGCAAAAACTCTGCTCAAATCTGCAAAAAGAAGGAAAAGCCCGATTCTATTGGGATTTCGACAAATACTTTATGCAGCAACCTACAGTAAATGGGTTGCGTAAGGCGCCGAATGAGGCCGGACATTACATCCGTCAGTATCTCGCCAAATACCCAAACGAGTTGGATAATCTCGACGATGAAATCTACAATAATCTGAATAAGGAGAAGGACATCACTTATATCAGTGCGCCTACAGAAAATATTCAAGCCCGCTATATCAGCAAATGGCTGCTCGAGAACGAGCGCTATAAGGCCGGAAGACGCACAGCTATCGTACTATCCGATGAAAGTTTGCTGCAAACCGTTATCCATTGCATTCCTGAGGAAGTGGAAAAGGTGAATATCACTTTGGGATATCCTTTGCAGCAATCACCTTTCTATTCTCTGGTGTCGCTTCTCATCCAAATGCAAACTATCGGACACAAAACAGGTACCGACCGCTATCGTCTGCATTATGTTAACCTAGTGCTGCATCACCCTTATAGTCAATATATTAGTCCTAAAATCGGCGAACTCATCGAGAACCTGAAGCAGCAAAAGCGTTTCTATCCATCGAGAGAGAGTATGGTGCTCGACAACGATGAGGGATTGATGCTCCTCTTCCGCGATTGCGAGAGTGGCGAAGGAAATCAGAATGCCTTGCTCGGACAATGGCTGCTCGACATTCTGCAAAAAATCGGCGTGAACAGTCATGAGGAAGCCAAGAAAGCCGATGAGGAAAAACGACAAATAGAAGCGAATTCACCGCTATTTGCCGAGAGTCTTTTCCGCATGTACACCCTACTCAACCGTTTGCAGGATTTAGTGGTGAATGAAGGATTAGAAGTTGACCTCATCACCTGGCAACGACTCATCGGACAACTGATTCAAACAACCACAATTCCTTTCCACGGTGAACCAGCCGAGGGAATCCAAATCATGGGAGTGCTCGAAACCCGAAACCTCGACTTCGACCACTTGCTGGTACTCTCGTGCAACGAAGGCAATATTCCGAAGGGCGTGAACGATTCCTCTTTCATCCCTTACTCCATCCGAAAAGCCTTCGGACTTACCACGGTGGATAACAAGGTGGCAATCTATGCCTATTATTTCCACTCCCTCATCCAGCGTGCAGGCGACATCACCCTCACCTATAACAATGCCACCGAGGATGGACATACTGGTGAAATGAGTCGTTTTATGCTCCAGCTGATGGTGGAAAGTAAGCATGAGGTGAAGCGAAAGTCACTAAGAGCTGGACAGAAGCCGGTAATTGCCCAAGAGCAAGCTATCGAAAAGGACGAGCATATCCTTGAGATTCTCGATAAAAAGGAACGAATATCGCCATCAGCCATCAACGTCTATATCCGATGTCAGATACGCTTCTATTATGAGTACATACTCGGTTTGCGAGAGCCAGAGGAAGAAGATGAGGATGCAATCGATAATCGTATCTTCGGAAATATCTTCCATCGTGCCTGTGAGCTCTTCTATCTGAAATTCGCAGGACCAGAAGATGTAGAGATAACAAAAGACCGAAATGGAAAGGAGAAAATTCTTATCAAGAATCCACTCACTATCCAACCAGGCGAAATCGAGGATGCGCTGAAGCATCCAGAGGCGATGATAGAACCATTAGTGGATGAAGCTTTCCGTGAGGAGCTTTTCAAAGTTGACCATAGCGGATATAAGCCTGAATATAATGGTTTGCAACTCATCAATCGAGAGGTGATCATCAACTATGTAAAACAATTGCTCACCATCGACAAGCAGTTGGCACCTTTCACTATTCTTGGCTTGGAGCAACCTATCAATAGTAAGATAAAGGTAGCTTTCCAGGGCAATGACAAAGTATTGGGCATCCATGGCATTATCGACCGACTAGATGCGGTTGATGAGCAGGGCATCGGTGAGAGAATTCGTGTAATCGATTATAAAACAGGCAATTCCCCTAGCATGAAGGTTAAAACCATAGAGGAGATCTTCAGCGGTGAGAATCTCACGAAAAAGCATAGCGATTATTTCCTGCAAACCATCTTCTATAGTTTGTTGGTGAGATACGACAAGAAGCTGAATCCTGAGAGTAATCCGGTGAGTCCTTCTTTGCTCTTCATCCAACATGCCGGCGTGAAGGATTACGATCCTACGCTCTATATAGACAAGGAGCGTCTCACAGATGTTATTGACATAAAGGATGATTTCGGCAAGCTATTGCATCAAACGGTAAATGAGATTTTTGATGCAGAGGTTCCGTTTACTCCGACAAATGACAAGCAACGTTGCCAGACATGCGCCTTTGCCCAAATTTGCGGATTATAAGAAACTTAAATGCAGTATAAAAATTCAGCGGAAACCTAGTTAGCAACTAAGTTTCCGCTGAATATTCAAAATTTTTCTTAGAATTAAAAAATCCATTACTTCACAACTATTTTTTTATATATAGTTTCTGTCGAAGAATGAATTTCATTATTAGTAAAAGTTAGTATAAACTTGTATGATCTATTTCTTTTAAATAGTTTTTTATTCACAGGTAATTTATATGTTATTTTTTTCATACTTGGCAATTCTAACGCCAGGCATCCTTGTTTGATATTTTCATCATATTTAAGCCCGCTTAAATATCCGTAGACGTCAGGAATGTATGATACACATCTCCCATGATAATATTCTTTTAAGGAAAGAGAAACACAAGCCTCTGTTTTGCCATTGTTTAAGAAATCAAATACAATCGTTTCTTTCATTTTATATGATGATTTGATTGCTGAAATTTCCACACTGTCGACAAAACTTTGTGATGCTAAGTTTAAACAACATACATTAATAAAGAAAAGAATACAAATTATCTTTTTCATACTATCATAATTAATAAATAGTCCATAACACTTCATGTATCGAATATTTTATTACAAATAATTCATCTACACCAACTGAACTATGACAAATATACACAAAAGAATCTTGTTTATGAATTCAATGCGACGAGGATTATTCCATAAATCGAATTCAATCTGAGCAAAATTTGGTGGTATATTCTGCATTAGATTTATTACCTAGTATTTCATTCGATACTGAATTAACGATACAAATTTAGCAATAACATAAGAGAATTGCAAGAGAAAAGCCAAAACATTTCATTCTTCTAATCAAATACTGCCTGCATTATAATGAGCTAACAGATTCATACTTAAAACAAAATGAAAGCCATCAAGATCCAAGGTGAAATGCCAGGCTGGGAGGTCTAGTCATTTAGGAATAAGAGAGCATGGGTGGAAGGTTTGATGCTTTCACACTCATGCATTTAATAAAAATTATTTACTTTAACTAATTCCTATTATAATACGAATCTAGTTACTTAACATTTTCTTTAAGCAAACGTGAAACGAGAATCCCCATTTTTTTGTTTTCTAAATTATAGTATTCTTTTTTAGAATCTTGATACCTTAATATAACGTGAGTTCGACGAAATATAACTGTCTGAAAATTTGGTGATTAGCGAAGATTGTTGTATCTTTATAGTGCAAAAATTAAAGTA
>CAJOPE010000098.1 GCA_905236815.1 uncultured Prevotella sp.
CACCCGCCTCTTTAGCTCAGTTGGCCAGAGCACGTGATTTGTAATCTCGGGGTCGTTGGTTCGAATCCGACAAGAGGCTCAAGAAAGGAGAATAAACGTTAAGTTTATCCTCCTTTTTTTTGTTAATATCAAGGATTTTGAGTAATTTTGCATCCAAATATAAAATTATAAAATGATAAATCCAACAGATATAGCTCAGGCAAGAGCATTCGCACGTCAAGATGGCACTTTTCTTGGATTGATATGGATAGCAAGTTTTTTGCTAAACGTCAATGCAGCAGGTAATCCTATATTCGGGTTGCTCTCTAATATACTAACCATCTCCACTCCTTTCTTTGTCGCATTCCGCTTGAAATCGTTCCGCGACTACGCACTGGAGGGAAAAATCTCTTTCAGAAGAGCTTGTTTCTATTGTGTTGATTCATTCTTCTATGCAAGTTTACTGACTTCTGTGGTGCAATTCCTTTATTTCAGATTTGTGGATATGACGGAATTTGTAGCACTCTATACACAAGCATCGCAACTTGCTATTCAATTATACAACCTTCCTGCTTCCGAGGCTAAACTGCTTAACGAGAGTTTCTCTATGATGCCACCTGCAGGATGGGCTTCGCTTTTCTGGATCACGGAGATAATGATAGGCATTATTCTATCGCCTATCATCGCTGCCGTAATGAAGCGCGACTTTGCGGTAAAGCAAAAATAATCAACGAAATTATAACTAAATAACAATATTTCATCAAATGAATATTTCAGTAGTAGTACCACTTTTTAATGAGGCAGAATCATTGCCAGAACTCCACAGCTGGATTCAGCGTGTGATGAAGGAAAATAATTTCACTTACGAGATTATCTTCGTAAATGATGGTTCTACTGACGATTCCTGGAAGGTAATCGAAAACTTAAGCGAGAAAGACGAAAATGTGAAGGGCATCAAGTTCCGCCGTAACTATGGTAAGAGTCCTGCTCTTTATTGTGGTTTCAAGGAGGCTAAGGGGGATGTGGTCATCACGATGGATGCCGATCTTCAGGATTCTCCTGACGAGATTCCTGAACTTTACAAGATGATTACTGTGGATGGATATGATCTCGTTTCGGGCTACAAGCAGAAACGATACGATCCACTGTCAAAGACTATTCCTACCAAACTCTTCAATGCTACCGCACGAAAGATTTCGGGTGTTCACAATCTCCACGATTTCAACTGTGGTTTGAAGGCATATAAGAAAGAGGTGATTAAGAATATCGAGGTTTACGGCGAGATGCATCGCTATATTCCTTTCCTTGCCAAGAATGCGGGTTTCGACAAGATCGGCGAGAAGGTGGTTCACCATCAGGCTCGTAAATATGGTACCTCCAAGTTCGGTATCAACCGTTTCTTCAATGGTTATCTCGACCTGCTCACTCTCTGGTTCCTTACCCACTATGGCAAGAAACCTATGCATGTGTTTGGCTTCATCGGAAGTATGATCTTCTTTGTGGGTTTCATCGCCCTCTGCTGGCTGATGGTGGATAAGTGCATCGACCTCTACCATGGTGTTTATGGCGACCTGCTCTCCAACCATGCAAGTTTCTATATCGCTCTGGTTGCCATGATTCTGGGTAGTCAGTTCTTCCTTGCAGGATTTATCGGTGATCTGGTTTCTCGTCAGAGTCCTAGAAGAAATGATTATCAGATTGAGAAGGAAATCGGTTTTGTAGCTAATGAACAAGCTTAAGCATTTTTTCAAGAGTATCTCCATGAAGGGGAATTTAGGGATGGGGCTCATCGCGCTCATCCTTATCACGGCTTGTACCACTATCGAGCGACCACTCGACAATCTGGTCTTCGTGAAGTTCCAGATGGCAGGACGTGTATCTCCTCTCACCGATACCCTTACCATCACCGCCCATCGCATGGACGGCGGCGATACCTTATTAACAGAGCGACCACTCCAAAATGTGGACAGCTTTATGGTTCGAATGAGTTATCATCAGAATGAGGATGAGTATATTCTCAGCATGACGGATACTCTGGGCTATAAATATAAGGATACAATATGGGTGGCCAAGGAGAATTATCCGCACTTCGAGTCGATCGACTTTGCCCCTACCTATTTCCATACGATTACAGGAGTTCGACATACCTATAACACCATCGACTCTATTGTTATCAATAACAAAAATGTGACTTATGATGCAACGAATCCGCATTTCATCATATATTTCAGAGAGCACAACTAGTCTTTTGCTATTGCTGTTTCTCCTTTTGGGCACTACTTCGGCAGAGGCTCAATCCAAGAAGAAATGGTTTACAGCAGAGAATGACTCCACCCCATTCTTCAATGGTGTGGCTGTATCTGTCGATCTGGTGGGAGCTGGTCAGTTGCTTCTTTCTGACTACGGTCAATACGAGGCGGCTTTGAGAATCAATCTGAAAGACCGCTACTTCCCTATCTTCGAACTGGGATATGGTATATCGGATGCTACTGATGAAACCACCAATATCAACTATAAGACCAAAGCACCTTATGGAAGAATTGGATGCGATTTCAATCTGCTCAAGAATAAGCACGACATCTACCGCCTCTATGCGGGCGCAAGATATGCATTCACATCTTATAAATTTGACCTTGCCGTACCGGTTGTTACCGACCCTGTATATGGCGGTACTTCGGATATGTCGACCACCGATATTAAATGCAACTATCACTGGATGGAACTCGTGATGGGCGTTGATGCGAAAATCGCAGGCCCACTGCACTTGGGATGGAGCGTGAGATATAAACGTCGACTGTTCCACGATGATGGATCCATCGGAAATACCTGGTATGTGCCAGGATATGGCATTCAGGGAGGAAGCCGAATTGGCGCTACTTTCAATGTCATTTTCGAACTGTAAATATAAAACCAAAATTAAATAAATATGACAAATCGCAAGAAACTGATATGGCAGATACCTTTTCTGCTGCTATTAATCGTTGGTACAATTCTGATTGTACGCAAGCAGAGCACGATGCCTTATCAGCACAACTCCGGATTTGTCTTCGGCACTATCTACAACATTACTTATCAGAGTGATGAGGACCTTCAGAAAGAGATCGAGGCCGAACTCAAAAAAGTGGACAATTCCTTGTCTATGTTCAATAATAAGTCTACTATCTCACTAGTAAACCAGAACAAGCCGGTTGCCGTTGACAAGGATCCTCTGTTTATGGAGGTTTATAATCTTGCCGACCAGATCTCAACCGAGACCAATGGCGCTTTCGACATCACGGTTGCTCCACTGGTAAATGCCTGGGGATTCGGCTTCAAGAATGGCACGATGCCTTCAAAGCATCAGGTGGACAGCATCAGAGCCTTTGTAGGTCACGACAAAATCTCCTACAAGAATGGTAAGATTCTGAAGAAAGACCCTCGCACCATGCTCGACTGCTCTGCTATCGCCAAAGGCTTCGGCAGCGACATTGTTGCCCGCTATCTCAGAAACAAGGGCATCAAGAACTTTATGGTGGAAATCGGCGGCGAAGTGGTGACAAGTGGATTGAGCAACAAGCGTGTGCCTTGGAAAATTGGCGTGACAAAGCCATCCGAGGACTCACTCAATACCAGCCAGGAGATTCAAACGGTGCTCAACATCACCGACAAGGCGATGGCTACCAGCGGAAACTATCGCAATTTCTATTATAAAGGTGGCAAGAAGTATGCCCACACCATCGACCCACAGACAGGTTATCCGGTGCAGCACACCATTCTATCTTCCACCGTTATTGCCCAAAACTGCGCCACAGCCGATGCCTATGCCACCAGCTTTATGGTGATGGGACTTGACAAGGCCAAGAAAGTGCTCGCCGAGC
This sequence comes from uncultured Prevotella sp., assembly GCA_905236815.1. GTDB lineage: Bacteria > Bacteroidota > Bacteroidia > Bacteroidales > Bacteroidaceae > Prevotella. Next base: position 3,837 of record CAJOPE010000098.1, read on the forward strand.
ATAGCGAAATAATGGCCTATTTCATCTACGATGACAATGGAAAACTGGCAGTTTGGTTCTCACCAGAATTGAAAAAGAAAATATTAAAATAATTGGCAGAGGAAAGACTATACGATAACTTGCTTGCCCTTCCCCTCTTTCAGGGAATGAGCAGAAGCGACCTTGCAATGGTAGCCGGTCAGACGAAATTTGACTTTCGCAAATTCTCCGATGGGAAAATCGTTGCCAAGGAGGGCGATCCATGTCGTCACTTCCGCTTCCTGCTGAAGGGCGAATTGCTGGTGGAGAGTTTCTCCGACGACTATGCTTATCGTGTAGTCGAGGATATTTCTGCTCCGGAAATTATTCAGCCCGAACACCTTTTCGGTCTGCATCAGCGCTATACCCGAAACTATACCACCAAGGGCGACTGCAATATGATGCAGCTCGACAAGAAGGAGGTGCTGAAGCTGACCAACCAATACGAAATTTTCCGCCTCAACCTACTGAATATTGTGGCCACACAAACCCAGAAGGCCAACCATCGTGTGTGGCGCAAAGCACCCGAGGAAGTGAGAGACCACATCATCCGCTTCTTTGAGAGCCATTGCACCCGTCCGGCAGGAGAGAAAATGTTCTACATAAAGATGCGTCGTCTGGCATTGGAAGTAAACGACAGCCGTCTGGATGTTTCAAAGGCACTCAACGACTTGCAGGAACAAGGTCTTATAGAACTTTTCCGAGGAAGAATACACATCCCTGCACTTGAGAAGTTACTCATGGAGTAAAGCTTACACGAAATTATTCAACATTTCTTCTTTAAATTCGACATTTCAACGCTATTTATCTAAATTTTAGATACCCCAATATAAAGGTAAGCTACTTCATTTATGTATTATTACTCATAATATTTACACAGTACTTTAAAATTCAGTCTAATTTTAACAATTTATCTAATTATCTAAGAAATTTAGATAGAGCACCTAACACATTATATATCAACACATTACACACCTAAACACAATTTAGATAACTAAAACCATTTAGATAGAAAGTTTTGAATAACACAAAAGCTTCCTAAATTTATCTAAATTATTTAGATAGACTTAGATTGCACTCGATAGGTTAAATATTATTACATTTATTTTTGTTATCAAATACAAGAATAACAGATGATTTCATAAGTAGGCTACAAACAGGAGCTAAATAGCCCATTTAGCCGACGTAAATAGGCCATTTAGACATCGTAAATGGCCCATTTGAACAATGAAATTTCGTTAATATTAATCCTAAATACTAACTAAATGAATATTTTTCATTAACTTTGTCACAAAGTTAGTATATTATGAGTGAAATACGTAAGAACCCATTCTTTGAGGATTACAACACACCCCACGATACCGTACCATTCGACAAGATTCAGCTTTCCGACTACGAGGAAGCATTCATGGAGGGTATCAAGCGTGATGACGAGGAAATTGACAAGATTATCAATAACCCAGAGCAACCTACCTTTGACAACACCATAGCCTTCTATGATGACTCCAAGGGTAAGCATTACTATGACCTTCTCGACCGTGTGAGCAATGTATTCAGCAGCATGATGAGTGCTGAGACTTGCGATGAGATGGAGGAACTCGCGCAGAAGATGAGTCCTATTCTCACCAAGCATGGCAATGATGTGAGCTTGAACAGCAAGTTGTTTGCCCGCGTTAAGGCGGTACACGACAACCCAGACCGCGAATTGACACCCGAGGAGAAAATGCTGCTCGACAAGAGCTATGATGGCTTTGTACGCAGTGGTGCCCTTCTCGACGAGGCTGGCAAGGATAAACTTCGCAAGCTCACCGAGGAAGCAAGCATGCTCAGCCTTCAGTTCTCGCAGAATCTCTTGAAGGAAACAAAGGCATACACCCTCCACATCACCGATGAGCAGCAGCTCGAAGGTCTGCCTGATTCAGCTAAGGAGGCAGCTGCCCTTGCAGCAAAAGATCAGGAGAAAGAAGGATGGATCTTCACCCTCGACTATCCAAGCTATTCCCCATTCCTTACCTACTCTACTCAGCGAGAGCTTCGCAAGGAAATGTATATGGCCCGCAATACCGAGTGTACTCACGATAATAGCGAGAACAATCTCGAGATATGTAAGAAACTCATCAACCTCCGTCGCGAATTAGCACAGCTTCTGGGTTTCGATACCTTTGCCGATTACGTACTAAAGCATCGTATGGCTACCAACATCGAGAATGTTTACCAGCTTCTCAACGATTTGATCGCTGCCTACAAGCCAACAGCTATCAAGGAGGTTGAGGAAATCGAGCAGCTGGCAAAGAAACTCGAAGGCGACGACTTCAAGCTGGAGCCTTGGGATTTCAGCTTCTATAGCCATAAGCTCCAGATGGAGAAGTATAATCTCGATTCAGAGATGCTTCGTCCATACTTCCAGCTCGACAAGGTAATCGAGGGTGTCTTCGGACTTGCCAACAAGCTCTATGGCATCACTTTCAAGGAAAACAAGGAAATTCCAGTATATCATCCAGATGTTAAGGCCTATGAAGTATTCGACAAGGATGGCAGCTTCCTGGCTGTATTCTATGCCGACTTCTTCCCTCGCAAGGGCAAGCAGGGCGGTGCCTGGATGACAGAATTCAAGGGACAGTGGATCGACCGAAAGGGCAACAACAGCCGTCCACATGTTAGCGTTGTCACCAACCTAACCAAGCCTACCGCCGAGAAGCCAGCATTGCTCACCCTCGGCGAGGTGGAAACCTTCCTCCACGAGTTTGGCCACTCCCTCCACGGCATGTTTGCCAACACCCGTTTCGAGAGCCTTTCCGGCACCAATGTATGGTGGGATTTCGTAGAGCTTCCATCTCAGTTTATGGAGAACTACGCTATCGAGAAAGATTTCCTCCGCACCTTCGCCTTCCACTTCGAGACCGGCGAACCATTGCCAGATGAGCTTATCGAGCGCATTGTGAAGAGTCGCAATTTCATGGCTGCCTATGGCTGTCTTCGCCAAGTAAGCTTCGGCTTGCTCGATATGGCCTACTACACCAAGAAAGAGGCCTTCGACGAGGATATCATCCCATTCGAAAAGAAGGCATGGGCAGACGCGATGGTTACCGAGCAGCTGCCAAACACCTGTATGACCGTACAATTCAGCCATATCATGGCAGGAGGCTATGCAGCAGGCTATTACAGCTATAAATGGGCAGAGGTGCTCGATGCAGATGCCTTCAGCAAATTCAAGGAGAACGGCATCTTCGACCAAGCTACCGCTCAAAGCTTCCGCGACAACATTCTGAGCAAGGGTGGAACCGAACATCCAATGGATCTCTTCGTGAGATTCCGTGGCCGCAAGCCTTCCATCGACGCCCTGTTGAAGAGGAACGGAATTAAGAAATAACTATGAACAAAGCAGAGAAGCAACACAATCTTGATGGCCGATACATCCGTATGGCACGCATTTGGGCAGAGAATTCCTACTGTCATCGCCGACAGGTAGGAGCTCTTGTCGTGAAAAACAAAATGATCATCTCGGATGGATACAATGGAACTCCCAGCGGGTTCGAGAATGTATGCGAAGACGAGAATGGTCTTACCAAACCTTATGTGCTCCACGCCGAGGCGAATGCCATTACAAAACTGGCGCGAAGTGGCAACAATAGTGAGGGAAGTACCCTCTATGTAACCGCCTCGCCTTGCATCGAATGTGCCAAGCTCATTATCCAGGCAGGCATCAAGCGTGTGGTCTATGGTGAGAAATACCGTCTCACCGATGGCATTGACCTTCTCAAAAGGGCTGGTATAGAGGTAGTTTACTATGAATCAGAGCCTAATAATGAATAATAACCGTCAGGTACTTTATGAATAATATTAACAGAAACAATCGATGGATGCCCGTGCTGCTGGCCGTGAGCTGTGTGATAGGTATCATCATCGGAATTTTCTTCTCCAATCACTTTGCCGGCAACCGCCTGAATATCATCAACAGCGGTAGCAACCGATTGAACAATCTTCTCCGCATCATTGACGACCAATATGTGGATGAGGTAAATATCGACTCTTTAGTTGACAAGGCAATTCCACAGATTCTGTCGGAACTGGACCCTCACTCTGTTTATATCAGTGCGAAGGATGTGCAGGCTGCCAACGACGATCTGAAGGGTTCGTTCTCGGGTGTGGGTATCGAATTCGTAATTCGCGAAGACACAATTCATGTACAGAATGTTATCAGTAATGGTCCTGCTGAAAGAGCAGGTATTCTGGCAGGCGACAAGATTGTGAGTGTGGATGACAAGCCTTTTGTTGGCAAGATTGTTACCAACGACGAGGCAATGCATCGCCTGAAAGGTCCAAAGGATACAAAGGTGAAGATTGGCGTTAAGCGTTATGGCAATACAAAGCCTCTCTACTTTACAGTAACTCGTGGTGAGATTCCAACCAAGAGCATCACCTCTACTTATATGATCAACGACAGCACAGGTTATATCCGCATCAAGAACTTTGGTGAGAATACTTACCCTGAGTTGCTCATTGCACTTGCAAAACTTCAGCAGCAGGGCTTCAGTAATCTGGTTATCGACCTTCGCGACAATGGTGGTGGCTACTTGCAGAGTGCGGTGAGAATGGCAAATGAGTTCTTGCCAAACAAGAAACTGATTGTATATACCCAAGGCCGCAAGAGTCCTCGACAGGATTATACCAGCGATGGAAAGGGACAGTATCAGCAAATTCCAATGTGTGTGCTCATCAACGAGGCATCGGCTTCAGCAGCCGAGATCTTCGCAGCTGCTATGCAGGACAACGACCGTGCAACGATCATTGGCCGTCGCTCCTTCGGAAAGGGACTTGTTCAGCAGCAAATCGGCTTCCCTGATGGAAGTATGATTCGCCTGACTGTAGCTCGCTACTATACCCCATCCGGCCGTTGCATCCAGAAGCCATATACCCTTGGCGATGACAAGGACTATGCTCAGGATCTGCTCACCCGTTATCAGCATGGAGAATTCTTCTCACAAGATAGCATCAAGCACACCGGTCCTGCTTATCATACAGGCAATGGCCGCATCGTTTATGGCGGTGGCGGTATCACTCCTGATATCTTCGTCCCAGAGGATACTCTCGGAATGACCAGCTACTTCAAGCAGGCTGCAATGAGCGGACTCATCCTTCAGTTTGCCTTCACCTATACCGATGACAACCGTATGAAGTTGAACAACTTCAAGGAGATGATGCAGCTCTCTGATTATCTGGTAAAGCAGAACACCGTAGAGCAGTTTGCTGGCTATGCCGACAAACATGGTTTACAGCGTCGCAACTTGATGATTCACAAGAGCCACAAGCTATTGGAAAATTATATCAACAGCAGAATCATCTACAATATGCTGGACGAACAGGCATGGAACCAGTATATGAACCAGAACGATCCTGTCATCCGTAAATGTCTGGAGGTATTCAGAAGTAAAACTTCCTTCCCGAAGGCTCCAGTCAAGAAACCAAACAAGAAATAAATGGATAAGAAAACTATCCGACAAAATATACGCGATCACAAGCGGCAGTTCACCCAGCAGCAACTGGACGAACTGTCGCTTGCTGTTATCAGCAAACTATTGGAACATCCTCGCATTCAGGAGGCAACGACTCTCCTGCTCTATTACTCTCTGCCAGATGAGGTGAATACACATGATTTGGTGAACTATCTTACCCAACAAGGCAAGAAGATTTTGCTGCCAAAAGTAATCGACGGAGAGAATATGGAAATTAGGGAATATACCGGTCCACAAGATCTGCAGATGGGCAGCTATAACATTCTGGAACCAACCGGCCAACTCTTTATAGATTATGGCGCCATAGAAGTGGCAGTAGTGCCAGGAATGAGCTTCGATACCCATTGCAATCGACTAGGAAGAGGAAAAGGCTATTACGACCGTTTCCTGGTGAAAATACCACAAGCTTATAAAATAGGTGTATGCTTTGACTTTCAAAAACTAGAAAGCATACCTACAGGAGAATACGATCTCCCTATGAATGAAGTGATTTCGTGAAAACCCCAATGACCAATTCTATTGATTTTTGGGGCTAAAATTATCTAATTATCTCGGAAGTTAATAGAACTTGATATCGTAAATAACTTTAGCACCTACTACAGCATTCAGCCGGTTCATCAAATCCGTTTTCTGCATACTCAAATCCTGACGAAGAGCAGGATTTACAAGCTGAATAAAAAGTGTCTGGTTCTTGATAAATTTATTCTTCGTATATTTTGCGATGACAGGACCAGCAACAGTTTCCCAGGAATCCACCAGTCTTTTTTGCTGTAAAGGCATCTCAAGTCCCTCATTACGAAGAACTTGCTGCAACAAATCACTTATCGATTGAACCTGTCTCTTAAACATACTTATCCTTTTACAATTAAACCTCTGGAGAAATTTCCCCATTAGCTACACTAAATAACTTATAAGCTAAAACGCTATTACTGAGAATACGGTCAAGATGCTCACGATTGGTATCGGTAATGAAGATTTGACCGAAATTATCACTTGATACTAATTTTACAATTTCCTCCACACGATGAGCATCCAACTTATCAAAAATATCATCCAATAACAACAAAGGAGTAGTATTGGAAGTAGTACGTTTCAAGAAATCAAATTGTGCAAGTTTAAGAGCCAAAACAAAAGTTTTGTTCTGCCCTTGACTACCCTCCCGTTTCATCTGATAATCGCCAATCAGCATCTCCAGGTCATCGCGATGAACACCATGAAGCGAATAGCCAATCGCACGATCCTTAAAGCGATCACGCTGAATAACATTCAAGAGAGGGTCACGCTGGCAATGTGAGATATAATTCAAGCTCACCTTCTCATGATTATCTGAAATTTTTTGATAAATATCTTGAAACACAGGCACCAGCTCTTTCACAAACGCATCGCGTTTCTGATAAAGAATCTCACCATATTCAGCCATCTGCTGTTCCCAAATCTCCATCAAGGCCATATCAGGTTCGTCTTCCATCTTGAGCAAGGCATTTCTCTGCTGCAATGCCTTATTATAGGCCGAAAGCGCCTCAATATACGAATGATCATACTGTGAGATCACAACATCCATCAATCGGCGACGCTCCTCACTTCCCCCATCGATAAGGGATGAATCAGAAGGAGAAACAAAAATGAGGGGAATCAAGCCAATATGCTGCGATAAACGACGGTACTCTTTCTTGTTGCGCTTGAAATGCTTCTTCACACCACGTTTCATACCGCAGTAGATATTCTCCATATCCTCGTTATCGTTGAGGTAATTACCCTCCAAAACAAAGAAATCCTTGTCGTGTGTGATTATTTGAGAATCTATCGGATTATAAGCACTCCGGCAGAAAGAAAGATAGTAGATAGCATCCAGCAAATTGGTCTTACCCACACCGTTCTGTCCGATAAAACAGTTGATCTTGGGAGAGAACTCAAGGTCAGCAGTTTGGATATTCTTATAATTGATTATGGAAATATTCTTTAAAATCATAAAACCCGACTTCGATTTGTCTTGCAAAGTTAATGTAAATCGGCTAAAAAACGAAAAAAGTAGCCGATAAATTTCAATATGTGGGATAAATTCCGTAATTTTGCGACGCTAAACAATGAATAAATAAAAATAAATTAAATAATGGAAAACAACATTGAAACAGATGCTCTGAATACAAACGAGCACCTAGTAAAATCTGAGGCCTTCTTCGACAAGTACAAGAAGGTCATTTCTGCAGTTGTAATTGGTCTTATCGTTGTTATCGGCGGTATATTCCTCTACCACAACCAGATTGCTGGTCCTAACGAGGAAAAGGCTAGCACTGCACTTGGCCGTGGCCAGGAATATTTCAACAACGAGATGTTTGACAAGGCTTTGAATGGTGATGGTGCAGGCTATGAGGGTTTCCTCAAGATTGCTAGCAGCTACAGCAGCACAGACGCAGGCAACCTCGCTAATCTCTATGCAGGTCTTTGCTATGCTAACTTGAACAAGTGGAATGAGGCAGCTAAATACCTTGACGCATTCGATACTGAGGGCGACCAGATGGTAAGTCCTGCAGCCGTTGCAGCTTTGGGTGATGCTTATGCTCATCTCAACCAGCTTGACAAGGCTGTTGACTGCTTCAAGAAAGCAGCAGACAAAGCCGACAGCAAGTCAAAAGAAGGTGCTAACAACAGTCTTTCTCCAACCTTCCTCGTTAAGGCAGGTGAGATTCTCGAAAGCCAGAACAAGAAGGACGAAGCTCTTGAAATTTACAAGAAAGTAAAGAAGGACTATGTAAACTCTGCCCTCGTTCAGAGTGCTGAGATTGACAAGTACATCGAGAGAGCATCAATCAAGTAACTATGGCAACAGCACTGCATAATCTTTCCGATTACGATTTCAGCAAGGTTCCTGATGCCAGCAATATGTGCTTCGGCATTGTTGTAGCTGAATGGAACCCTGAGATTACTGGTGCCTTGCTCGAGGGTGCCGTAAAGACACTCGAGAAGCACGGCACACTGCCAGAGAACATTCATGTGAAAACTGTTCCAGGTAGCTTCGAATTGATATATGGCGCACAGCAAATGTGCAAGAACGACGGTTTTGATGCTGTCATCATCCTCGGTAGTGTTATCCGTGGTGAGACTCCTCACTTCGACTATATCTGCGAGGGCGTAACCTATGGCATTGCCCATCTCAATGCTACTCAGAACATTCCTGTCATCTACGGACTTCTCACCACTAACGACCTCCAGCAGGCTAAAGACAGATGTGGCGGAAAGCTCGGCAACAAGGGTGACGAATGTGCTGTGGATGCTATTAAAATGGCTAAGTTCTAGGCCTGCATGGAACTTGGATTAATAATTATTGATTAAAGATTAAGGATATGAAGTTGTATCAATTGCTGCAATCTTACGAGTTCAACGAACTCTTCCCGCAAGTCAACACGATGTTCCCTAACGCTCATCTGCACCGCGACGTTTTCGAGCGTGCTTTCGAAATGTTGCAGAGCATAAAGCCAACACCTTCCAAGAAGGTCATCCGCTACGAGATTATGGAAGATCCTAATTCCAACGACATGTTTGCTGGTGCTGACGACAACTGCTTCAAGACTACCTGGGATGTTATCCTTGGCAAGGAGGTAAAGAAAGGAAAAGGTGTCGATCTCGACAATACCGAGTTAGCAGCGAATTGTCTGCTCAACATCCTCTTTATTGGAAATCATCCTACTAGTTTTGAAAAAGACTATAAGAAATTATTCAAATAAAAAAAAGCTCTTCGTAATTGAAGAGCTTTTTTGTTATCTATACCTTATTATATTATACTGCTTCATCCTCATCCTCGGCAGCACCACCCTCAGTACCTAACAATGTATCCTTACTGATTGAGACTGCTCCCATACGTGAAACCTTAACCACTAATGGAATATACTCATCACTGGTTTCATCTGGAGAACCAACGCTGGCAGCAAAAAGCAAGTTATCACTTTCTGCCTTAACGAATACTACACCCAGTAGACATCCACGTTTCTTTGTCTTTTCATCAATAAATGATTCGAAATTCTTCTTGGTAAAAGTCTTACCGAAAAACTGCGATCCATCCGCTCTAAACACTTTCACTGTAATGGAATTATCATAATACTGAGTTCCATCCTCAAGAGAAACCTTCGCCAAAGATTTGTCAGATTGACGAACAACCTGCACTTTGTAGTTAGCACCTAGCCAATTCGCATCACGATTCTGTGAGTTATTACCCATCGCCTTCACCACGTCTTGGACCTTAGCAACAGGTTTCGTTGTAATAATTGTGTGGTCTTGCTTCTTCTCTGAGCATGCTGTCAATAGCAATGCAGCAACTCCGATGCAAAGCACTGAAATATTTCTTTTCATACTAAGAATATCAATTATATGTGCAAAGATAACAAAAATTTAGAGCATACACAGATTATTTGACATAAAATTCGTAACTTTGCCATAAATTCAAGCATTTTGTTATGAATAAGAGCTTACTTTTCTTTATATTCCTGCTTCTTGCCTTCACTTCCTGCTCTCGCAAGGAGGCTGAAAAGGTGGAACCAGAAAAGAAAATCGACACGATGGCGGTGATGATCACACAAATTCAAAAATGCAGCCGCCTTTATGCCGCCGAATATCATGTGCGCAAAATCATCACTCACGAGGATCAGAAAAAGATCAGCGGAAGCATCATGAAGCAGGATTTCAGCGTCAATCTTCCGATAGGAACCAGGAAGGTAGCTATCCCTATTGATGCTACACTCAAGGCATACATTGATTTCAGCAAATTCTCCGACAATAACTTGCGAAAGAATGGCGACAAGGTGGAGGTGATTCTCCCCGACCCACAGATTATGATGACCGCCACCAAGGTGGACCACAAGGGCGTTCGCCAATATGTGCCGCTCACCCGAGGCAACTTCAGCGACGAGGAACTCACACAGTATTCCACCCAGGGTCGAACCGCCATCATCAACGACATTCCATCACTTGGACTTATGGAGACTTCACGCGAGCATGCTGCCCGCACCATCATTCCTATCCTAAAGGGAATGGGCTTCAAGGAAGAGAACATCAAGGTAACTTTCCGCAAGCAGATGACCATAGATGATATCCGACAGTTTATCACGAAAGGAGAGCCAAATGGATAAGATAAAAGATCTCTTGAAATATTGTGCATTCAAGCTAGTAATGTATCTGATGCACCACATCATACCTGTCACAATTATTGTGGTAGCAGCCGTTGCCGTGATCTATTTCACCAACCGCGATGACCATGTGGCAATAGAAAATGAGGAGAAGACAGAGTTCTCTCCCACTCAACTGCTCCAAATTGAGAACATTGGCGAATGGGAATTTCTCTCCATCAGTGATGAGGAACTCATCGACACTGTTCGACATGGCTTCTTCGGTGATGACAAACTATCACGCATCTACTACGGCACCCTACGCTTAGGCGTAAAGACCAAGGGATTGAAATCGGGTTGGATCAAACAGGAAGGCGACAGCATGGTGTGCCATCTGCCCCAAGTCACCCTGCTCGACAGCAACTTCATCGATGAAGCAAAAACCAAAAGCTTTTATGAAGAAGGTAAATGGAGTCAGGAAGATCGAGAGACCCTCTACAACCGAGCACGAAATCTGATGCAGAAGCGATGCGTCACACCTTTTAACATAGAGAACGCACAGCGAAATGCACGCGAGCAATTTGAGAAGCTGCTGCACTCTTTTGGCTACGAGAAGGTGAGTGTGAAATTTGACAACACAGACAAAGCGAAATAAATGGAAGCAATCAACAACTTTTTTACAGAGCTCAGCAGTTTCCTCTGGGGATGGCCTATGATCATCCTTCTCCTTGGAACTCACATTTTTCTTACTATTAAACTCCGTTTTCCACAACGAAAGATCTTTACCGCCATCCGAATGTCGGTGAAACGCGACAAGAATGCCACAGGAGATGTCTCGCAGTTTGGCGCTCTTGCCACCGCTCTAGCCGCCACCATCGGCACAGGAAACATCATTGGTGTCTCCACTGCTATCGCACTTGGTGGTCCTGGTGCAGTGCTTTGGTGCTGGCTCACCGGTGTCTTTGGTATTTCCACCAAGTATTCCGAGGGACTGTTGGCTATCAAATACCGAGTAAAGACAGCCGATGGAAAAATGCTAGGCGGACCAATGTATGCACTAGAGAAAGGACTAGGTTGGCGATGGTTGGCTATTCTATTTGCCCTATTTACCGCCCTTGCCAGTTTCGGCATTGGCAACACAGTTCAGGCAAATGCCATAGCAACTCTCTCCCACAACACCTATGGCATCAATCCCTATATCACTGGCACTGTGATTTGTGCTCTAGCAGCAGCCGTTATTCTAGGCGGTGTAAAAAGTATCGCCAAAGTCTGTGGCATGCTTGTGCCTTTCATGGCCCTTTTCTATGTTCTGGGCTGTATCTATATCCTCATTGTAAATGCCAGCTATATCTGGCCGGCACTGCAGCTCATCTGTAAATCAGCGTTTACACCAGAGGCTGCAGGTGGAGGCTTCGCAGGCACAACTGTAATGATGGCTGCCCGATTTGGTATAGCTCGAGGTCTATTCTCAAATGAATCCGGCTTAGGTTCCGCCCCTATTGTGGCAGCTGCAGCCCAGACTCGCAATCCAGTCCGACAGGCCCTTGTTTCCTCCACAGGAACCTTTTGGGATACTGTAGTGATTTGCGCTCTTACAGGTATTGTGATTGTAAGCAGCATCATCGCCTACCCCGACATCAGCTACGATGATGGAGCCGCACTTACCAAGGCTGCCTTCAGCAAGATACCTTATGTGGGAACACCACTACTCACTTTTGGCTTGCTCACCTTTGCATTTAGCACCATTTTGGGTTGGAGTTACTATGGAGAAAGGGCCGTGGAATACCTTAAGGGTAGAAAATGGATGCTCACCTATCGAGTACTTTATATCATTGCAGTATTTATCGGCAGCATCGCCAACCTCACAGTAGTTTGGAATTTTGCCGACTGTATGAATGCTCTTATGGCAATACCAAACCTTATAAGTCTGCTCTGCTTGAATGGCATCATCGTTCACGAAACGCGCAAATATCTATGGCGCAACCGATTGGATGCAGAAATGGAAGAAGATGAATAAGTTTCAGACGCAAGTTCAATGAATAATGCTATAAAAAAATAAACGCACACCCCTCACGGGCATGCGTTTATCACTGTCGCAAATTCACAATAGAAGTGCAATTTTCCAAGGTGTAGAGGTATGAAAATCTAATACTTGAAAACACCGAGGGGTTTGGGG
>CAJOPE010000099.1 GCA_905236815.1 uncultured Prevotella sp.
CGTTTCAATTTTAGCCGAGCCCAGGACGTTTTGCGTTTTCTTCTTTGGTTACGTTTCTTCTTTGACACCAAAGAAGAAATGAACAATAAGCAGCAATGTTAATCTATCTGCAGGTGCAAAGCACCATCAGTTATCCGATAGGGTAACGTCTCCAACGGCATTGAAAAGAAGAACATTTCTTGGTTCTTCTTTGACACCAAAGAAGAAATGAACATACACAGCAAGAAAAGCGCTTGCTTCTTTAGCAAAAGAAGAAATGAACAATAAGCAGCAATGTTAACACCCCTCTGTCGAGGGATAGAGGTACAACTTACCAGTCGTAGCTATCTATCTGCAGGTGCAAGCACCATCAGACACCCGATTGAGTGACGTCTCCAACGGCATTGAAAAGAAGAACATTTCTTGGTTCTTCTTTAGAAAAGAAGAAACCTAATCAAAGATAAAATTCGTCCGTTAATTTCACATACCATTCCGAGCGATTTCCTTCAGAATCCATCATAACCTCCGTCGTTATTTTCACCTGTTCAGGTCGACACTTTTGATATTCCAAAAGCACACGCTTCGGTTGCTTTCGCTCCACCGTTTTCACATTACATTGGCGAGCAGGAAAAAGTCCTGTAAGCGCACATTCCGAAGCAAAGTCTTTCGATACATCCGAAGGCAGAATTACACTAAGAATTCCCGTATCGTTCAATAACAATTTCGAGCACCTTACCAGCTCAAGAAAAGGCAATGTATCCGTATGTCTAGCCCTACTTCTTTTCGTATCTGGATTCTTTAATGAATTTACAAAGAAAGGAGGGTTGGAAACAATCAAGTCATAGTTCCCCAATTCTCGTTCAGCCCCCATAGAGAATTCCTGCAGACTTTCTTCAAAGATTTTCACTCTTTTCAAGAAAGGACTAGCCGCTACATTTTCGCCCGCCTGCGCACAAGCATCCGCATCAATATCCAAAGCATCCACCTGAGCATTAGGAAATCGCTGAGCCAACATCAGAGCAATCAAGCCAGTACCCGTACCGATATCGAGAATTCGAAGAGGAGCCTCCCGTTTATCCCATAAAGTCTGCCCCGCAAAAGCACCTATCAGCACACCATCCGTACCCACTTTCATACCACATCGGTCCTGTCGGATAGAAAACTGCTTAAATGTAAATTCATCTTTCATATTTAACATAACGAAAGAACCCAGCGATTATTTTAACCATTTTAGGCTATTTTCCACATTATATATTGAATTTACAATCCTCAAATTCATCTATCTGAATATTTTTTTGTACCTTTGCACCCCGAATTGAACAAATGACTTATGAAAGAAGATCAAGATACACAATTTCAAATGTTCGCTGAAGTTGAAGGTAGTGACGATTTGCTATATGGTTTCAATGCAAGTGGAGAATATCCAATGCTTGCAACACGCAACTTGGTAATGTTCCCTACTGTAGTTTCGCCTATCCTTGTCGGAAGAGAGGCCAGCGTGAAACTGATGAATATGCTTAAGAAGAAGAAAGAACCAGCTACGTTCGTTATCTTCTGCCAAAAAAACGCAGACACTGAGATTCCAGGAAAGAAGGATCTATACACAACAGGTGTGTTCGCACGTTTGGTTCGCCTTATGGACCTTCCTGGGCAGGATGCTCTCACTGCAATTGTACAGGCAATGGGAACCTGTAAGCTGAAGGATATTAAAAAGAAAGAGCCATACTACGTAGCCAATGTAGAGGCAAACATCAAGGACCTTGCACCTGAGGGCAAGGATATGCCTACCCTGATGAAGACCCTGAAGAAGACGGTTTCTGAATTCATCAAGGGAAATGATAATATTCCTAACGAGACGCTATTTGCCCTCGACAATCTTGGAACAGACACAACATACGTCAATTTCGTATGTAACAATATGCCTTTCTCTATCAAGGAGAAAGTAAAATTGCTGGAGATCAACGATATCAAGCTTCGTGCCTATGAGTTGCTGAGCGATCTCAACAAGGAGATGAAACTCCTTGAACTGGAAAGAGAGATCAACAAGAAGACCCGCCACGATCTTGACAAACAGCAGCGCGACTACTTCCTGCAGCAGCAGATGAAGAACATCAAGGAGGAACTTGGTGGAAACGAAAGCAATCCTGAACGTGCTGAAATCTGGGAGAAAGCTAAGAATCTGAGATGGTCGGAGGAAACTTTCAAGCTCTTTAAGAAGGAACTGGATAAGTTTGACACTCTGAACCCTCAGAACCCTGAATACAATGTACAGTTGAACTACCTCCAGACAATGGTGGATCTGCCATGGGGTATCTATACTGAGGACGACCTTGACTTGAAGCGCGCCAAGCGCATTCTCGACAAGGATCACTATGGTATGGAGAAAGTAAAGGAGCGTATCCTGGAACATCTTGCTGTGCTCTCACTTCGTGGTGACCTGAAGAGTCCTATCATCTGTCTCTACGGTCCTCCTGGAGTCGGCAAGACTTCTCTAGGTAAGAGCATCGCTGCAGCGATGAACCGCAAGTATGTGAGAGTATCACTGGGTGGTGTTCATGACGAAGCAGAAATCAGAGGTCATCGACGCACTTACATCGGTGCGATGCCAGGCCGTATCATCAAGAGCATTCAGAAAGCCGGAAGTAGCAACCCTGTTTTCATCCTTGATGAAATTGACAAGGTAACTCAGAACACTATTAATGGCGACCCTGCCTCAGCATTACTCGAGGTGCTCGACCCAGAGCAGAATGACAAATTCCACGATAACTTCCTGGATGCAGACTTCGACTTATCGAAGGTGTTGTTCATTGCGACCGCCAATGACCTGAGCACCATCCCTACTCCATTGCTCGACCGTATGGAGCTGATTGAGGTGAGTGGATATATCACTGAGGAAAAGGTAGAAATCGCAAAGCGACATCTGGTTCCTCGTGAACTCAAGAACACAGGTCTTGACCTGAGCGAGCCTAAGGTGAAATACAACAAGGCTGCCCTGGAGAAGTTGATCGAGGCTTATACCCGCGAGAGTGGTGTTCGCCAACTGGAGAAATGCATCAACAAGACACTTCGAAAACTGGCTTACCGCAAGGCGCTCAATGGCGAACTATCTGAGGAGGAAGCAACAATCAATCCAAAGGAAGTAATTGAGTTGATGGACAGTCGTCCTTACGATCGCGACATTTATCAGGGCAACGCCTACGCTGGTGTTGTAACTGGTTTGGCCTGGACATCTGTAGGTGGCGAGATTCTCTTTATTGAGACCTCATTGAGCAAGTGCCGTGGAGGAAAACTCACCCTCACAGGAAATCTTGGTGACGTGATGAAGGAGAGTGCGATGATCGCACTTCAGTATGTAAAGGCACATGCTGACTTGTTAGGTATCGACTACCGAATTTTCGAGAATTACAACATCCATATCCACGTACCAGAAGGCGCAACACCAAAGGATGGACCATCAGCAGGTATCACCATCGCAACAAGTATCGCCTCTGCCCTCACCCAGCGCAAAGTTCGCAAGAACATTGCCATGACAGGTGAGATTACCCTCCGTGGAAAGGTATTGCCTGTAGGCGGTATCAAGGAGAAGATTCTGGCTGCAAAGCGTGCTGGCATCACTGATATTATGATGTGCAAGAACAACCAGATGGATATCGAGAAAATTCCAGAGAAATACCTCAAGGGACTTACTTTCCATTATGTAGAGAATGTCAAGGATGTATGGGATTTTGCCCTGACCGACGAAAAGGTAGAGAACGCCATCACATTTGATATTTCTGAAGAGAAAAAAGAAGATAAATGAAATTTGAACTACAACACACCGACAACGCATCGGATGCAAGAACTGGTTTGATTACCACAGACCATGGACAGATAAAGACTCCTATCTTTATGCCTGTGGGCACTGCTGGTACAGTAAAGGGCGTTCACTTCAGCGAACTTCGTGAGCAAGTGAAGGCGCAGATTATTCTGGGCAACACCTACCACCTTTACCTTCGCCCAGGTCTTGAAGTGCTCAAGGCAGCTGGTGGTCTGCATGGCTTCAATGGTTGGGATCGCCCTATCCTCACAGATAGTGGTGGTTTCCAGGTATTCTCGCTCACAGGCATTCGCAAGTTGAAGGAGGAAGGATGCGAGTTCCGCTCCCACATCGATGGAAGCAAGCACTTCTTCACTCCTGAGAATGTGATGGATACTGAGCGTATCATCGGCGCAGATATCATGATGGCCTTCGACGAATGTCCTCCAGGACAGAGCGACTATCAGTATGCAAAGAGGAGTTTGGAAATGACACAGAGATGGCTCGACCGCTGCTTCAAGCGCTTCAACGAGACAGAACCTCTCTATGGTTATAACCAAAGTCTCTTCCCTATCGTACAGGGTTGTACCTATAAGGACTTGCGTAGAGAAGCAGCTAAATACATCGCCGACAAGGGCGCAGATGGCAATGCCATTGGCGGACTCGCTGTAGGTGAGCCAACCGAGGTGATGTACGAGATGATCGAGGTTGTGAACGAGATACTTCCAAAGGACAAGCCACGCTACCTGATGGGCGTAGGAACACCTCAGAATATTCTCGAGGCTATAGAAAGAGGTGTTGATATGTTCGACTGTGTTATGCCAACCCGCAATGGTCGCAATGCACTCCTCTTCACCTACAACGGTACCATGAATATGCGCAACAAGAAATGGGAAATGGACTTCTCGCCTGTTGACCCAGATGGTTGCGATATCGACCGTATCACCACAAAGGCTTATCTCCATCACCTCTTCAAGGCTGGAGAATTGCTCGCCATGCAAATTGCAAGTATTCACAATCTTGCTTTCTATCTTAGACTGGTTACTGATGCCCGTCATCATATAGAACAAGGTGATTTCGTGAGTTGGAAAAACTCAATCATTGACCAATTAGGACAAAGAATCTAATCCAAAGAGGATTCAGATGAATGTTCAATGTTTAATGCAATAAAATGGATAAAATAAGGAGAATAAGGAAATTCCATAAATTCTACCGCTTCGGCCAGAAAATGGAGAAGCAGTTTGGCTGGGCCATCCGCTTTTGGAAATGGCTCCTGCCAAAACTTTCGTTTTTGGGATTCCTGAACCCTAACAAGTATATCAAGCGTTTGGATTGGTATATCATCAAGAAGTTTATAGGCACCTATTTCTTCTCAATTCTTCTCATCATCTCAATCTCTATCGTATTTGACGTGAATGAGAACCTGGCGAAGTTTGCACAATATCACGCCCCGCTAAAGGCCATCGTATTCGACTATTACGCCAACTTCGTGCCTTATTTTGCCAATTTGTTCAGTGCGCTGTTTGTCTTCATCGCCGTTATCTTCTTTACTTCGAAGATGGCGGGAAACTCCGAGGTAATTGCCATCCTTGCAGCTGGTGTCTCCTTCAAACGACTGATGCGACCATATATGCTTTCATGCATTTTTATTTCGCTGCTCTCTTTCTTCCTTTCAGCCTATATAATTCCTCACGGAAACGTAGTAAGACAAAATTTTGAGTCGCTTTACAAAAACTCAAAGCGAAACACATCGGCTGACAATGTACAATTACAGGTGGACAAGGGAGTGATTGCCTATATACAGCACTACGACAACAATACAAAGAAAGGATATGGCTTCTGTCTCGACAAGTTTGAGGACAAGAAACTGGTGAGCCACATGACAGCCATGGAAATTCAATACGATACGATTTCGGATACGAAATACCACTGGAAAGCCAGCAACTGGAAAATCAGAAAGCTGAAAGGACTGAAGGAACATATCTCCAGTGGAGCACAGAAGGACACCACCATTATGATGGAACCTACCGACTTGGTATACAGTAAAGGACAGCAGGAAACACTGACTATTACTGAATTAAGAGACTATATCAGCAAACAGAAAAATAGAGGTTCTGGAAATGTAGTTCAATATCAGGTGGAATATCACAAGCGTATCGCCAACTCTTTTGCCTCCTTCATTCTCACCATTATTGGCCTGTCGCTCTCTGCAAGAAAGCGAAAAGGCGGAATGGGAATGTATCTTGGATTAGGTCTGGCATTGAGTTTCGGATACATTATGCTGCAGACAGTATCGGCAACATTTGCCATCCAGGCAGATGCCCCACCATTGCTCGCAGCCTGGGTGCCTAACATTATTTTCGCCGTAGTGGCATGGTTCTGCTACCGAAATGCACCAAGATAAGGTTTACACCTTATTATATATAGAGATCAATAAAATAAATATTAATAAAGTTCGAAAATAAGAATTTCGATCATTAAATAAAATACACAAATCGTGAGATTCGAAGAAACAGATTTAAATGACAACGTACTCGACGCATTGTATGATATGCGTTTTGAGAACTGCACCCCTATTCAAGAAAATACCATTCCACAAATTCTAAATGGTAAGGATGTGCTGGGCGTAGCACAGACTGGAACTGGTAAAACTGCAGCCTACTTGCTGCCAATATTGAGCAAACTGGATGATGGTGGATACCCAGGGGGTGCCATCAACTGTATTATAATGTCTCCAACCCGTGAGCTCGCTCAGCAGATCGACCAAGCAATGCAGGGCTTTGGCTATTATCTCGAGGGGGTAAGCAGCATCGCTGTTTATGGTGGCAATGATGGTAATCGCTACGACCAGGAGGTGAAGAGCCTCAGAATGGGTGCGGATGTAGTAATCGCCACCCCAGGTCGACTGATTTCACACATCAGTCTTGGAAATGTAGATTTAAGCAAGGTAAGCTTCTTTGTTCTTGATGAAGCTGACCGTATGCTCGATATGGGATTCTCTGAGGACATTATGACCATTGCAAAGGGACTGCCAAAGACTTGCCAGACAATTATGTTCTCTGCAACTATGCCTGACAAAATCGAGGATCTTGCCAAAACACTTCTCAAGAATCCTGTAGAGATCAAGTTGGCTGTTAGCAAGCCAGCAGAGAAAATCAAGCAGAGTGCCTATGTATGCTACGAGACCCAGAAGATGGGAATCATCAAGGATATCTTTAAGGCAGGCGACTTGCAGCGTGTTATCATCTTCTGCGGAAGCAAACTGAAGGTGAAGCAGGTAGCAGGAGCACTCCAAAGAATGAAGATCAACTGCGGTGAGATGCACTCCGACCTGGAACAGGCGGAACGTGACGATATGATGTTCAAGTTCAAGAGTGGCCAGTATGATGTGCTGGTAGCTACAGACATCGTGTCACGAGGTATTGATATCGACGATATCGCAATGGTCATCAACTACGATGTGCCACACGATGCTGAAGATTATGTACACCGTATTGGTCGTACTGCACGTGCACAACGAGATGGTATTGCTATCACCTTTGTTGCCGAGGAGGATATCTACTACTATCAGCAGATTGAGAAGTTCCTGGAGAAAGAGGTAAAAAAGGAAGCTCTACCAGAGGGATTGGGAGAAGGTCCAGAATATCGCAAGATGAACAAGCCTTCAAAGGGAAAGAAGACTCCTGCAAAGAACCGTCGTAGAAACGACCGCGACCAGAATGCCCATAAAGATACTAAGCAACAGAACCAACGTCGCAAGCGCAATGAGGGTCAGGCACAGAATAACAATCGCCATGACAATACTCAGAATGCAGAGGGCAACAATCGCCAGAATAATCGCAACGAGAATAAGCAGCGCAACAATAATCGTAACAACAGAAACGAAAATAACAGAAACGAAAGTAACGAGAAGCGCAATAACAAAAATCGTCGCAACAATCAGCAGAATGAGAATGCGCAGAATGGAAACAACCAGCAACCTCGCCAGCAGAAACGCCGTGGCAATGTAGAAGGAAACTACAAGAAGCGTACTGTAGGCGATGCTCCTGCACCAGCAAAGAACACTGCAGCCAACAAGCAACAGCAGAATAATGGCAGCAAGAAGTATCAACCTGTTGTAAACCCAGGACAAAAAGAAAGCGGAATCAAGAAATTCTTCAAGAAGATTTTCGGATTCGGAAAGAAATAATTTAGTAAATCAGAGCGAAACCTATCAGTTTCGCTCTTTTTTTTATCATTAACTATCATTCTGTTAGGAAACAATCAAAATTGGTTGGTTTTATAAAAAAAAGAAAGAAAAACGGCCTATAAATCTGACTAAAAGATTAATAAAACGTTAAAAACTTACTTTTTTCTACTTTTTCATCAACTTTTCTTTCTTTTTGTTTGCTTTTTCAAAGAAAACATTTATCTTTGCAACCGTAAACTTAAAACAAGAGGTGAATTTTGTGTTCGCCAACAAAGTTAAGAGATTATTTACCAACCAATAAAAGAAAAAAATATGAAAGCAGCAGAAGTAATTGCAACACTGCAACAGAAGTTTCCAGGTCAGCCTGAGTACATTCAGGCAGTGAGCCAGGTTCTTGGTACAATCGAAGAAGAGTACAACAAGCACCCTGAATTCGAGAAGGCAAATCTTATCGAGCGTCTTTGCATCGCTGACCGCGTGATCCAGTTCCGCGTATCTTGGGTTGACGACAAGGGCAATGTACAGACAAACTTGGGCTATCGTATTCAGCACAACAACGTTATCGGTCCTTACAAGGGTGGTATCCGTTTCCACAAATCAGTTAACGTATCTATTCTGAGATTCCTTGCTTTCGAGCAGACTTTCAAGAACTCACTTACAACTCTCCCTATGGGTGGTGCTAAGGGTGGTTCAGACTTCTCTCCACGTGGTAAGAGCGATGCTGAAGTAATGCGTTTCTGCCAGGCTTTCATGAACGAACTCTACCGTCACATCGGTCCTGACGAGGATGTACCTGCAGGTGATATCGGCGTAGGTGGCCGTGAGGTAGGTTATATGTTTGGTCAGTACAAGAAGTTGACTCATCAGTTCCAGGGTATCCTTACTGGTAAGGGTCAGGAGTTCGGTGGTTCACTTATCCGTCCTGAGGCTACTGGTTATGGTAATGTTTACTTCCTCCAGGATATGTTGAAGACTAAGGGTGAGGACCTCAAGGGCAAGAAAGTTCTTGTATCAGGTTCAGGTAACGTTGCTCAGTACACAATGGAGAAACTTCTCCAGCTCGGTGCAACTCCAATGACCTGCTCTGACTCTAATGGTTATATCTACGATCCAGATGGTATCAACGAGGAGAAGCTTGCTTACATTATGGAGCTTAAGAACGTTGAGCGTGGACGTATCAAGGAATATGTAGAGCAGTATCCAACAGCTGTTTATCACGAGGGCGAGAAGCCTTGGTTCGAGAAGGGCTGTACTATCGCTACTCCTTGTGCTACTCAGAACGAAATCAACGAAGAGGCTGCTAAGGCACTTGTTGCTAATGGCGTAATCGCTGTATCTGAGGGTGCTAACATGCCTACTGTTCCAGAAGGTGTTAAGGTATTCCAGGATGCTAAGATCCTCTACTGCCCAGGTAAGGCTTCTAACGCTGGTGGTGTTGCAGTATCAGGTCTTGAGATGTCTCAGAACTCTGAGCGTCTGAAGTGGACTCGCGAGGAGGTTGATACATACTTGCACCGCATCATGGACGACATTCACGAGAACTGCGTTAAGTACGGTACAGAGGCTGATGGTTACATCAACTATGTAAAGGGTGCTAACGTTGCAGGTTTCTTGAAGGTAGCTAAGGCTATGATGGCACAGGGCATCGTATAATTGAAAGCGCAATAAATTGATATACAAAGGGTTGTCTTCGAATAGAAGGCAACCCTTTTATCATATAAGGTATTTTTCTATTATTTTCTCCAAAAAAGTTAAGAGAAAATTTGGTGAAACCGATTTTTATTACTACCTTTGCACTCGCAATTAAGAAAGACAGTTTAACTGGTGCGTTAGTTCAGTTGGTTAGAATGCCTGCCTGTCACGCAGGAGGTCACGAGTTCGAGTCTCGTACGCACCGC
>CAJOPE010000100.1 GCA_905236815.1 uncultured Prevotella sp.
ACTGAGAGGAGTTGCTGATGTCAAGTTCTTCCTTTTCAGACTAACTAAGCTGTTTGCCTAGTCACATGGTTTTGCAGGTGAGCCCAAATATAAGCAATGTTTTTCTATCGTGTTTGCAAATTATCTAGAAAAAATTGCAAATATCGAAACAACTTATTATCTTTGCAGAGAAACATTATTTTTCGCATTAAAACCTATAATCTACCCATTACCTATGAGTATTAAGGGAAACTTGAGCTTGCCTGAACTGGCGGCAAAATATCATATTAAAAATATATATGGTGCCTATCTTGCCTTCTTCACTTCGAAGGAAGGCGGACTCTCCGACTTGCGTATGGTCGATGACCGCATCAGTTGTTATGAGTTTCAGCTCATCAAGAAGGGTGTGGCACATATCCATACGGGTGGACAGCAATATGAGCTGCACGAGGGCGATTTGCTGGCACTCACACCCTATCAGTCGGTGAGCTGCTATTTTCCACCTGATGTACAATCCGACGGTTTGCTGGTGGAGCAGAATTTCTATGAAAGTATTGTAGCCTCGTGTTTTGACACCGATACTACGCTTTTCAATCTTCCTACTTGTTCCAATTGTGTTTACCATCTCGACGAAGGAAGAATGGAGGAATTCGTTATGCTTTTGCGGCAATTACGATTCGCCATTTCGCGTTCACATATTAATAAGGTGAATATTATCCGATCGCTGATGAATGTATTTCTGCTCACCGTAAGCGAACTACCCTACGAGGAGCGATTGGTTACTCGCGATTTCAAGCACAAGGAGGACTTGCTGAAACTCTTCTTCTTTCTTGCGAAAAGAAATTTCAAGAAGGAACACCAAATACAGTTCTATGCCGACAAGCTGAGCATCACCACCACTTATCTGAGCAGAGTGGCACGAGAACTCACCGGTAATAGCATCAATCATCATCTCACAAAAATGATATTCGAGGAATCGTGTAATCTGCTACGATCCACTGATATGACGATTGGTGAAATTGCGGATCATCTCTATTTCAACGACCCAAGTGCCTTTACAAATTTCTTTAAACTTCATTCGAAAACCTCGCCGAGAGAATACAGAAAACGACATCTCTAGTCTGCTGTTTCAAAAATGTATAATATTTTGCATTTCACCTTGCATTGTCAAAGAAAAAGTGTATATTTGCATTCGAATAAAATAACTTACCTAACAAATAGAATAATGAAAAGAAACTTGTTTATTGCTGTTATCTTGAGTGCCGTTATCGGCATAGCAATAGCCTCTTGTGGAAAAGATGAATTTACTGGCCCTGATGGTCAGGAAATTGTACCTGCAGACACCACTTCTGTCAATAATGGCAAGTAAAAACTTCGCAACAAAAGAAATTACATGGAGCAGCCGTTTAGCTGCTCTTTTTTTTGTCATATACTCTTTGATCTACCCCCATTAATGGGGGAAATCACCAATTATCCCTTCTTTTGTATCGCCTCATTAATGGTGGTAGCATTATGAGCACGCAGGTAATCATAGATACCACCGATATGCTCGCGAACTTTTCCACCACCAAATTCATAGACTTTGGTTACTAAGCCATCCAGGAACTCACGGTCGTGGCTCACAATGATAGCTGTTCCGTCGAAAGCCTTGATGGCTTCTTTCAATACATCCTTCGACTGAAGGTCGAGGTGGTTGGTAGGCTCATCGAGGATGAGGAGATTTACTGGCTCCAACAATAAGCGAATCATCGCCAAACGAGAACGCTCACCTCCCGAAAGTACCTTTACTTTCTTGTCGGAAATCTCTCCTCCAAACATGAAGGCGCCCAGAAGATCGTTGATCTTCAAGCGAATCTCACCCTTTGCCACACGGTCGATAGTATCGTAGATAGAAAGATCATCATCGAGTAATTGTGCCTGATTCTGAGCGAAATAACCAATCTGCACATTATGACCGATCTTCAGATTTCCCTCATGCTCCAATTGTCCCATGATGCACTTTACCAAGGTAGACTTACCCTCACCATTCTTGCCCACAAAAGCCACTTTCTCGCCTCTTCGGATGGTCATGTTCACATTCGAGAACACCACATGATCGCCACTACTTGGCAGATCCTGACGCTCCTGATAGAGACGGCGTGGGAAGGTCTTGGCTACATCCTCGCAGATGACAGGGAAATCGCCCGAGCGCAGACATGGAGGGAACTTCAGATGCATCGCCTTGTTGTCCACCTCATCAATCTCGATAGGCACAATCTTCTCTAGCTGACGGATACGCTGCTGCACCTGTACGGCCTTGGTAGCCTGATAGCGGAAACGATCAACAAACGCCTTGATATCAGCGATTTCCTTCTGCTGGTTCTCCCAGGCACGCATCTGCTGCTCACGGCGCTCCTTGCGAAGTTCGAGATACTTATCGTATTTCACACGGTAATCCTCTACATGACTGCAGGTGATCTCCAGTGTACGGTTGGTTACATTATTAATAAAAGTACGGTCGTGTGAAACCAGCACAACCGCCTTGGCAAAAGTCTGCAGATATTGCTCCAGCCACTGGATAGACTCGATATCGAGGTGGTTGGTAGGCTCATCGAGCAGCAACACATCAGGTTTGCGAAGCAGAATCTTAGCCAACTCAATACGCATACGCCATCCACCCGAGAACTCACTGGTTGGTCGGTCGAAATCCTCACGCTCAAAACCCAAGCCCAGCAGGGTGCGTTCCATATCGGCCTCATAGCCATCACCACCCATAAGGGTATAGCGGTCGTAGGCCTCCGAGAAACGGGTCACCAGTTCGGTGTAGCTATCGCTCTCGTAGTCGGTACGGGTTTCCATCTCGTGCTGCATCTGGTCGATCTGCTCCTTCAGCTTGGTAGTGTCGGCAAATGCCTTGCGGGTTTCCTCACGCACGGTAGTATCATCACTGAGCTTCATCACCTGTGGAAGATAGCCCACGGTGGAAGTAACATTCACAGCACCTGAAGTAGGTTTCTGAATGCCACAGAGAATTTTGAGCATAGTAGATTTACCTGCTCCATTCTTGCCCACAAGCGCGATGCGGTCCTTGTCGTTAACGACATAGGAAATATTCTTATACAATGGTTTTACCCCGAATTCAACTGTTAAATTTTCAACTGATATCATATCCTGATGTATTTGGGTGCAAAATTACAAATTTCTTTTCATATTTGAAAATATTACAGTATCTTTGTGGTCGATATGGAATTAGCGATCTGTATTTTCCTGCTCAGCATCGTAGCAAGTTTCATCCAACGTACTACCGGCTTCGGGTTTGGCATCTTCATTATGACGATGTTGCCTTTCCTTATGCCCTCGTATGGCGAGGCCACTACCTTGAGCGGATTATTGGCGCTCACCACCTCGCTGGTGGTCACCTTGCGACATATTTCTCTCATCAATCTCAGGCGCATGCTACCCATCCTGCTTGCCTTTGTGGTGCTCTCATCGATCGCCATCTTCTGCATCAAGCGGGTCGAGGATCATCAGCTGCGCTATGTGCTCGGCTATGTGCTCATTGTGGTGAGCCTTTATTTCGCCTTCTTCAACCGCAGGATTCATTTAAAGGCGAATGTTCCCACACAACTCTCGATGGGTTCACTTAGCGGATTGATGGGCGGCTTCTTCGGTATGCAGGGACCTCCTGCGGTGCTCTATTTCATTTCATCTGAACCCGACAAGGAGCATTACATGGCCGATATCCAGTGCTATTTTCTGCTGGGCAATCTTATTATGACAGGCGTAAGGGCCCGCAATGGATTTCTCACCCCCACGGTGGGCATCGACTATCTCTATGGTCTGGGAGGATTGGCGATTGGTACCACTATTGGTGCTTTTGTCTTCAAGCACATCCCCAGCCGATGGTTTCAATACATCGTATATGCCTACATCGGCATCAGCGGAATCGTGATTCTTCTAACTGCATAAACAAAACATTACACTTATATGAGAGATTTCTTTTCACCCGACGGATGGCTGAATGTGGCCATTACCAACCTTAACGATTTTCTCTGGACTTACTTGCTGATTACTGCCCTTATCTGTTGTGCGCTTTGGTTCACTTTCAAGACCAAAGGAGTGCAGTTCCGCATGTTTCCCGAGATGGTTCGCCTGTTGGGCGAAGGCACACAGAAGGATGGCAAGCACCACATCTCCTCGTTCGAGGCTTTTGCGGTGAGCATCGCCTCGCGTGTGGGAACAGGAAATCTCGCAGGTGTAGCTAGTGCTATCGCCATCGGTGGACCAGGTGCGGTATTTTGGATGTGGATCATCGCGCTGCTTGGCTCGGCAACAGCCTTTATCGAGTCTACCCTAGCCCAACTCTATAAGCGTAAAGACAAGCATACTTTCATTGGCGGACCGGCTTATTACATGCAATATGGCATGCACTCTAAATGGATGGCCCGCATCTTCGCCCTACTCATCACCATTACCTTCTGTATGGTGTATATCAGTGTGCAGAGCAACACCATTGTGAATGCGATGCACAAGGCATTCGCCATCGACCCTACCCTTATGGGCGGCATTCTGGTGGTGCTCTCCACAACGTGTATTTTCGGCGGCATACAGCGTGTGGCCAAGGTGAGCAGCATTCTGGTGCCTATCATGGCGGTGTTATATGTATTGCTCGCCATCTTCATCATTCTAACGAATATCACTCAAATTCCTCATATACTTGCTCTCATCGTTGAGAATGCCTTTGGCGTGGAACAATTTGCAGGCGGAACACTGGGAGCTACGCTGATGAATGGCATCAAGCGAGGACTCTTCTCGAATGAGGCGGGCGAAGGTTCCGCACCGAATATTGCAGCCTCGGCCGATGTCTCCCACCCTGTAAAGCAGGGCTTGGTGCAGGCTTTGGGCGTCTTTACCGACACCCTGCTGGTATGCAGTTGTACTGCCTTTATCATCATCATAAGTGGCGTGTATAGCAATACTGACGCCAACGGCATACAGCTCACACAATCGGCCTTGCAGCAAGAAGTTGGAGCAGTTGGCCCAACCTTTGTGGCCATTGCCATCTTCCTCTTTGCCTTCAGCAGCATCATCGGTAATTATGCCTATGGCGAGATGAATATCAAGTTCCTCACCGATAACAAGCGATGGCTGTTGTTTGTGCGCATCATGAATGGTGCCGTGATGGTATTCTTTGGGGCCATCGCCTCGCTCGACCTGGTATGGAGTCTGGGCGACCTCTTTATGGGCTTCATCACCATCTGCAACCTCATCGCCATCATCTATCTGGGCAAGCAGGCTTTCTTCCTGCTCGACGATTACCGCAAGCAGAAGCGAAAAGGCATCAAGAGCCCGGAGTTCCATCGTTCTCAGATGCCTGAGATTGAGAAGGATATTGAGTGTTGGGAATAATAGTAAGAATTTCAGAATTCAGTTCTGTATAGTAGAAAGAAAAATAACAATTTGAAAAATGAGAAATAAATTTTTGATGATCGTGGCAGCTCTCTCGATGAGTCTCGCCGCACAAGCCAAACGAGCTTTTACCATTCCCGACATCTATCGGGTGCAGAATGTGAACGGCATTGCCTTCTCGGCCGATGGCAAGAAGGTGGTTTTCGGCCGCAGCATTCCTGATTTCGAGACCCGCCGTAGTGCAAGCAATCTGTATGTGATGGACATGAAATCGGGCACCACCCGACAGCTCACCCGCAACAACCGCAGCTACTATCCGGTGTGGAGCAACGATGGCAAGAGCATCTACTATTCTTCGCTCATCAACCATGTATTGCAGCTTTTCAGTCTCGACCTGAATAGTGGCGAGAAGAAGCAGATAACCGATTATGCGCTCGGCATTGAGTCGCCTAAGGTTTCGCCGGATGGAAAGTTGGTGGCTTTTGTGGCCAAAGTAAACCCTGCTATCGGTGCTGATGCCAAGAAGAATATCGAGTGGAAGGAGAAGAAGCAGGACGGACCGGTTCATGCGCACATCGCTGATAAGTTGTTGTTCCGCCATTGGACCCAGTATGATGATGGTTTCTATAACCACATCATTGTCTATAATTCTGAGACCAACACCTATACCGATGTCGCTCCAGGCGAATTCCACTCGCCTGTCTTCTCGCCTAGCGGCTACGATGATGCCTTCAGCTTTTCGCCTGACTCCAAGGAGATCTGCTTCAGCAGCAACCGTACCGACCATCCTGAGGCCAACACCAATGCCGACTTGTGGACGGTGAGTGTAGAGGGTGGCGAGCCAAAATGTATCACCGCCGAGAACAAGGCGTGGGATGGCACTCCACAGTATTCGCCTGATGGCCGCTACATCGCCTATCGCAAGCAGCGTGTGGAGAGCTATGAGAGCGACCAGTTTATCCTCACCCTCTATGATCGCAAGGCAGGCACCCACCAGATGCTCACCGAGAAGCTCAACAACTGGGTGGACAGCTACAAGTTCACTGCTGACGGATCGATGCTCTACTTCCTCGTCGAGGAGCGTGGCTACAACACCTTATATAAATTAGAGTTGAAAAAGAACAAGCTTTCCCGCGTCATCACCAACCGTGCCATCATGGAGTTTGATGTCGACAATAAGGGTAACCTCGTCTATACCTATACTCGCACGGGCAAGCCAAATGCCCTCTATGGTGCAGAGAAAGGCTTGCAGAAGAACGAGAAGCAGCTCACCCACTACAACGATTCTCTCGAGGCCGAAGTGGATTTCCGTCCATCCGAGGCAATGTGGGTAGAGGGTGCCGATGGCGATAGTGTGGAGTTCTTCGTAGTGAAGCCATTCGGTTTTGATCCTGCCAAGAAATATCCAGTCATCATCAACGTACATGGCGGTCCACAGATGCAGTGGATGGACAGCTATCGTGCCGACTGGCAGGTATATCCAGGAGCAGGCTATATCGTGGTATATCCAAATCCTCACGGATCAACCGGATATGGCCAGGCCTTTACCAGAGCCATTTCGGGTAATTGGGGCACCAAGCCATTCGAGGATGTGATGAAGGTGACCGATGCTGTAGAGCAGTTGCCTTATGTGGATAAAGACCGCATTGGAGCAATGGGTTGGAGTTATGGTGGTTACTTTATGAACTGGCTACAGGGCCACACCAAGCGCTATAAGTGTCTTGCCTCTATGATGGGCTTATTCAACCTGAACGAGATGTGGGGCACCACCGAGGAATTATGGTTCCCTAACTTCGACCTGCAGGGTCAGCCATGGAATAGCGATCTCTACAAGAAGTTCTCGCCATCGGAGTATGTGCAGAATTTCGCCACTCCTGCACTCATCATTACAGGAGAGCGCGACTACCGAGTAAGCTATAATCAGTCGCTAGCCTATTTCACCACCCTTCAAACCTTAGGCATCCCAAGCCGTCTGATAGTTTACGACAATGATGGACACTGGCCATCCAACACCTCGATGCTGGTATATTACAATGCCCATCTGGAGTGGTTCAACAAATATCTCGGTGGAGCTCCAGCGCCATGGAAGACCGAGGATATGATTAACAACCAATTGGGTTGGAAATAAAATAAATAAAAATGGCTACTCCTTGAGGAGCAGCCATTTTATTCATTTGCGTTCTCGTGTTTAAAGTCAAGATCTCTCCTTAGCTTAAACTTACTTATTCATGCTTTACTACTTAACTAAATGTAACCAATAATTTTTTGCGTTATCTAATTACGATTTTTAACCTATAATCTTGTCTATTTTAAGCGGCTGCAAAGGTAGAACTTATTTTGTGACTATGCAAATATTAAATCTGTTATTATGTACGAATTTCAGAAAATCTTATATTAACCACCATTTTTCTTGTACAATATTTTTATTTATGGCATTTTTAGTCGAAAAAGTAAGTTTAAAATCAGCAAAGTTTAACCTAAGGAGGAAAAACATATTATTCATGCTTATTTTAAAGGACCTATCCAAAGAATAAAAAAGCGTTTTGTGTTACCCCGCAATCGATTGGAAAATATCGTATTTTCGATTTTCTTGTCATTCTAACTAATTAATAATCAAGCTATAACACCAACAATTCAAGATTTGTAATGCCTTTTGAAGAATTTCGAATTAAGGAAAAAATTATTTGTTTTTTATTTGGAGTCTAACCAAAAATCGACTAGATTTACAAGTAGAAAAAGTATTATTACTACATATATCGAACATTTTATTACTTAAAAAAAACAGTTATGAAAAGGATATTTGTAATGGCACTTATGGCATGTGCTGTATCTGCTACTTGGGCTCAGACCAACGTGAATATGAATGAAGTAGGTAACATTAACTATCAGGCTAATAATCAGCTTGCTGCTCTCAACACTGTTACCGGATGGGATATCACTGAGGACAATCTCGACTATCCTAAGGTTAACACTAAGGAACCTGTTAAAGATCTTGCTGCAATGCAGGAGGAAAACAACATTGTTGTTATCAAAGAGGTCAATATGAAATTCCAGCTCCTTCCAAGCAAAACTAATAAGAAAACAAGAAACTATAGCAAGAACTCTCAGAGCAAACGCAATCTGAAAAAATAATATCGCATTACACAAAATCGTAATATACGAAAGATCCCGCAGGCATCAGCTTGCGGGATTCTTTTTTATAAGCAGAAAATTTAAGCGTAAAGTTATTTTTCGTATTTTTCCTTGATATGTTCTTCATATTCGGCCAGTTCTCGCTCGTCGATATGAGCAAGTCCATAATGCTCATCATGCTGACTATAATCAAGTCCGACACGCTCACTGGCAATGCTTACTCGCATTGGAATCACACGATCGATGAGCCAATAGCCCAAATAGCTCATTGCAAAGGTATAGGTGAACACCAGCAATACGGCCAGCAGGTGGAAAAGGAATACCACGAAACCGTCCCAACTACCGCTGATAAGGCCTTCTTGAATAAAAATACCCGTCATTACGGTTCCCACAATACCACCCGTTCCATGGGTAGGAAATACATCGAGTGCATCGTCCAAACGACTATGTGAACGCCAATAAACGGCAATATTACAAACGATAGTAATGATGAAAGCAATGAAAATACTCTGTCCTACGGTGACATAACCAGCCGATGGCGTGATGGCCACAAGACCGACTACACAACCCACGGCAGCACCCATAGCAGATGGTTTTCGTCCACGCAAACAGTCAAAGAAAATCCAAGTCATCATAGCAGTAGCCGAAGCTGTGTTCGTATTAAGGAAAGCCTTCACAGCCATACCATCCGCATGAAGCGAACTTCCGGCGTTAAAGCCAAACCATCCCAGCCAGAGCATAGCAGCGCCCAGCAAAACAAAAGGAATATTAGCAGGCTCCTCCTTACGGGTATCGGCCGCTCTCCTACCCAAGAAGATGGCTCCAGCAAGTGCTGCAACGCCCGAAGAAGCATGTACCACAATTCCACCGGCAAAATCGACAACGCCCCAACGAAGGAACAAACCATCAGGATGCCAGGTCATGTGGGCCAAAGGACAATAGATAATAACGAAGAACCATATCATAAAGAACATGTAGGCCGAAAAGCGAACACGCTCGGCAAAGGAACCTGTAATCAGCGAAGGGGTGATGATGGCGAATTTCATCTGAAAAAGGGCATACAGTGCCAAAGGAATGGTGGCACCACCAAGAATCTTACCCGTAGGAGTGACATAAACATCAGCGCCCACATTCTGGAACATCAAGAAGGAGAAAGGATTGCCAATCATTCCGCCGATATCATCGCCGAAACAAAGACTAAAGCCAAATACCACCCATAAAACACTAATGAGACCCATGGCTATAAAACTCTGAAGCATCGTACTGATAACATTCTTGGCGCCCACCATA
This sequence comes from uncultured Prevotella sp., assembly GCA_905236815.1. Classification (GTDB taxonomy): domain Bacteria; phylum Bacteroidota; class Bacteroidia; order Bacteroidales; family Bacteroidaceae; genus Prevotella. The sequence goes on from CAJOPE010000100.1 coordinate 9,790, forward strand.
CCGCCATAGAAGAAGGAGAGACCAGGCGTCATCATAAGCACGAAGATAGTTGCAGTAATTAACCAAGCCACATCTGCCCCATCAATTTTACTGAAATCACATTCAAATGAAGGTTCTGACGAAAACAAGCCGCAAATGGCAATGAGCGACATGGCTATCATCAGAATAACCCAACGTTTCTTAACTTTCATATTTCTGTTCTTTTATTGTTTTGTTCTCATTGTGCAATGTTCTGTATGCAAAATTAAAGCAAATTGTAAACGAATACAATATTTCGCAAACTTTTTGTTTCTAAGATTTTACCATAAATTACAATTCGTAAGCAAAAGCACATATTTTACAAACATATTGTAAGCAGAAAAAGAAAATAATAACATCAAAAGCCATTTATAATTAGCTTTGTTGGTTAATCATTCATCAAATGAAAAGGGAAAATATCAAAAGGGAAGTTGTGAAATAGAATCTGCACTTGCACCAGAATTTAGAGCGATTGCGCCCTAAATCATACGATTTTCACTAAAAAATTTTTCTATTAGCTAGATATTCGTTATATTTGCAGAAAGTAGAATAGATTAATTTTTAACATAACACTTAAATCGAAAAAGAATGGACTTAGTAACTTTAGCCGCTATTGGAGTAGGCGTTTTCCTGCTCGTAGTTCTGTTGTTTGTATCTTATGTAAAGGCTCCTCCTTCGTATGCCTTCATCATCTCAGGTCTTAGCCGTGAACCTCGTGTACTCATCGGATCGGGTGGTTTCCGCATTCCTTTCCTCGAGCGTCTCGACCGTGTTTACCTCGGACAGATTACTGTGGATATCAAGACTGAGGAGAGCGTACCTACCAACGACTTCATCAATGTGGATGTGGATGCTGTTGCAAAAATTCGTGTTACTCCTAATGCTGAGGGTACCCGATTGGCAGCAAAGAACTTCCTCAACATGACTCCTAATATGATCGCAGAACAGTTGCAGGATTCTCTGCAGGGTAACATGCGTGAAATCATCGGTACACTCGACCTTCGCTCTCTTAACACTGATCGTGATGGTTTCTCCGACCAGGTGATGAAGAAGGCGCTGCCTGATATGGCAAAACTCGGTATCGAGATTATCTCTTGCAATATTCAGAATGTTACCGATAAGGAAGGTTTGATTCACGACCTCGGTGCTGATAATACAGCGAAGATCAAGAAGGATGCTGCCATCAACAAGGCAAATGCTGAGCGCGATGTGAAGATTCAGATTGCTCATGCCGACAAGGAGGCGAATGATGCCCGCGTGGATGCAGATACTGCTATCGCCGTTAAGAACAACGACCTCGCCTTGAAGCGTGCTTCGCTGAAGCAACAGGCCGATACAGCTCAGGCTGATGCCGATGCTGCTTACTCTATTCAGCAGCAGGAGCAGCAGAAGACGATCAATATCAAGACCGTTGAGGCTGAAATCGAAAAGACTCGCCGTGAGCAGACGCTTTCTCAGGAACAGATCGTGATCAAGCAGAACCAGTTGGCTGCTGAGGTTGAGAAGAAGGCAGATGCTGATAAGTATCAGATTCAGAAGAATGCTGAGGCTGACTTAGAGCAGCGCAAGCGTGTGGCTGAGGCTCAGAAATATGAGGCTGAGCAGAAGGCGCTCGCACAAAATGCTGCTTCTGAGGCTACTCGTTATCAGCTGGAGCAGGAGGCTATCGGTATCAAGGCCAAGGGTGAGGCTGAGGCTTATGCTATCCAGAAGAAGGGAGAGGCTGAGGCTGAGGCTATGAACAAGAAGGCTGAGGCTTATAAGAAATATAACAATGCCGCTATCGCACAGATGATGATCGAGGTATTGCCTCAGATTGTGGAGAATGTGGCTAAGCCTATGAGTGCTATTAAGGATGTGAACATCTATAGTGGCGATGGCAAGGGCATCTCTTCGATGAGCGGTAATATCCCTGTTGCTATCAAGCAGGCTTTCGATGTAGTGAAGTCGGCTACAGGTGTGGATATGTCTGACATCATGCGTGCTGGCTCTATCGAGGCTAAGACTACTCGCAACATCAACCTCAATGGTGAGGCACAGGATGTTGTAGATGGATTGAAGAAGGACTAACATCCTTCTTCTCCGGATTTTTGATTAGAGATTAATGATTGGGGATTAATTGTTTATCTCTCAACATTGGGGATTTATGATTAGGGATTTATCATTGATCTCATAATCGATGATCTACGATTAAGAAGATAAAAGCAAGGGTATGTCACAAAATTTAGCAGCAAAGCTAATAGGACTCGTGGCATCCCCTCGCTTTGATCTCTCCCACCTTTGTGGGAGGAAACCACTAAATTACGCTATATTGCAAAAAGCCTTTCATTCACTAATTTGAAAGGAAATGTAACGAATTTAAAAACACAGAACGAGAAAATACACTATTTTTGCCAACGAAATAAACCAAACCTTAAAACTAGAACGTAAATTAAAATGAAATTTTCTAGAACTTTCAAATTTGTTGCATTGCAAATTTGTTACATTGCAGCACTTTGCTTGCTGCCTATGTGCGTTTTTGCAGAAAATGGATGGATGTATCCGGCAGAACACCTCTCTAGCAGTAGGTCGCTTTGCATCACTCAAGACAAGTATGGATACATCTGGATTGGAACAGAAGATGGACTTAACCGCTTTGACGGCTATCATTTCATTCATTATAAATATGAGAGTGGAAATGAAAGAAGTCTCTCGAGTTTTGATGTAAATGCTCTTCACACTTCCAAGAATGGGGAATTATGGATTGGAACGGGTAAGGGCATATGCCGCTTCGACTATAGACATAATGATTTTATACGCTATAAATTTCCAACCAAACAGCAACCTCGTGTTTCCAGCTTTCTGGAAACTTCGGATGGAAACCTAATCTTTGGTACAGATGGCTTTGGTGCCTTCAGACTGAAGGGTAACCAACTCGTTTCGTATATTCAGCCTCGTCCTCGCAAAGGAGATGGCTTCTACTCTAGAATGTTCGAGGATGATGAGGGTACCTTATGGCATTCGGGCTATACATCGGAATTGATCGCTATTCGCAAGGGAAAGGGTAAATGGAATTTCAAGAACTATCCTTGCGACAAGGGATTTGCACATGTTTTCTGCAAGATGGACTCCAGAGGATTTCTTGCTATCTGCACGAATGGTATCGTGCGCTATGATTATTCTACTGGTAAGCTCTCGGATGCTGGTTATGACCTATCTGCTCTGAAGGGGGCCATGATTGAGAAAGCATTCAAGAGTTGTCGCAATTATATCTTCCTCGGAACAAGAGGAAAGGGTGTCTTCTATATAAAAAGAGGGGAACGAAAGGCGATTCCTATTAAAGTGAATGGTTCGCAGATCGTTGAGAGCGGAACCGTAAATGCATTTGCTGAAGACAATCATCACAACATCTGGATGAGTTGCTATCGTACTGGTATCTACGAGCTTACACACCATACAGAGGTTTTCCGCTTTTGGAATATGGAGACTTCGGTGAACCCATCGGGCTGTCTGCTTTCGGGTATCGCTCCTGATGGCCAAGGGGGTATTCTCGCAATATGCAATCGTGGAGGAATCAATCATTTCTCGCCGGATGGAACCATCAAGGCGCACTATAACACACCCGGTTGCATAACTTCTATTCTAAGAGACGAGAAGGGGAATATATGGATTAGCGGAAACAAGCACTTGTGGCTTTTCAATCTGGCCACCAAGACTTGCACAGAGAAGATTTCGGATGGTGAAGCTGATATATGTCACATGGCTTCAGATGGAAAGGGAAATCTATACTATGCCGTTGCAGGATACGGTCTGGGTGTTTACAATATTGCTTCGGGCAAGCGCTCGCTCTATGCACCAGGACCGAATAATTCACCAAAGGGTTTCTTGAACAATGGATGGATTCAGCATGTGATGGTGGATAGCAAGGGAATGGTATGGGTATCCTCGGCTGATGGTGTTAACTGTCTTGATCCTCGCACTCAGAACTTCCTTTCGCAAGGATGGAATGGACTGCTGAGAGGAAAATGTTGTTATTGCACGATCGAGGATGGAAGAGGAAATATCGTGATAGGAACGCCACAAGGTTTATACCTATATAAAAGAAAGGAGCGGAAACTAGGATTGTTTCATGGTTCGAAGGAACTTAGCTCGCTGCAGATCTATAGTATGGCGCTAGATAACAAGAACGATCTATGGATAAGTACCTCAAAGGGTATCTGGCATTACAACTATAGCAAGAAGCAATTTATAAGCTATGTGAATGACAATGGGCAGAATCAGCGGAAATATATTCAGGATGCCTCGGTGAGACTAGGCGATGGAAGACTCGTTTTCGGTACCGACCAGGGTATGATTGCCTTTTGTCCGGTAAAGGCTCAGCATAACCCTACTGCCCTCGGCAACATCTTTGTATCGGCTTTTCATGTGGATGGTAAACCACAAGATAATTTCTGCTATAAATTCGAGATACCTAGCGGTAGTAACAGCTTCACCTTCGATTTCTCGCTGATGAACTATTACAATATGGAGAATGTGATCTACCAATATCGCATTGATGGAGGCAGATGGGTTTCCTCGGAGGAAGGCAACAACACCTTCACTTTCAACCGTGTGAGAGCTGGTAGCTACAAGATGGAGTTGAGAGCAAAACTGAATGGGGTTTATACACCTGTAAAGACGATCTATTTGGAAGTGCTTGCTCCTTGGTATGCCAGCAAATGGGCTTATCTATTTTACTTGATGCTCTTCCTGGCTCTTGCCTACTGGGGATATACTTGGTATCGCCATCGACTGAAGTCGCACTACGAAGAGCAAAAGATGAAATTCCTCATCAATGCCACGCACGATATTCGGTCGCCGCTCACCCTCATAATGGGTCCGCTAAAGAAACTACGTAATACCGTAACCGACGATGATTCGAAAAGATATGTGGATATTATCGGAAGAAATGCCGACCGAATGTTGACGCTCGTAAATCAGATTCTGGATATTCGCAAGCTAGACAAGGAGCAAATGAAGATTCATTGCCGGAAGGTGGATATGGTGGCTATGGTAAACGGAATAACTGCTCTTTTCCAATTCAATGCAAAGGAAAGAGGCATTTCGATTGTGCAAAAACACAACAAGGAAAGCATCTATGCCTATGTGGACCGCTATAACTTTGAAAAGGTGATTACCAACTTACTCTCGAATGCCATGAAGTACTCGTTTGATGGAGGAAGTATAGAAATTTCCATTGAGGAGGAGGAAAAGCAGATATTGATTATGGTGGCCGATGATGGCATCGGCTATAATAAAGAGGAGGAAAGCCGACTCTTCGACCGTTTCTATCAAGGCAAGAACTCGAGGGGTTATAATATAGGTGGAACTGGTATCGGCCTCAACCTCTGCAAGCAACTCGTACAAATGCATGGTGGAGAGATAAAGGCTATCCAACGGCCAGATGGGAAACGAGGGGCATGTTTCATGATTACCTTGCCTGCAGGAAAGGAACATCTAAACGCCGACCAACTGGATGAGGAGTTGAAAGCCAGCAAGGAAAATGGAACGATGAAAGCCAGCAAGAACTATCGCTTGCTGGTGGCCGATGATGACGTGGAAGTTGCACGATACATCAAAATGGAGCTTAGTCAATGGTATAAGTCGGATATTGTTACCAATGGAAAGGATGCACTAAATGCCTTGCTCAATGACAAATACGACTTGCTGATAAGTGATGTGATTATGCCGGAAATGGATGGCATCACTCTGCTGAAGAATATCAAGGGAAATCCAAATATCAGCGACGTTCCGGTAATTCTGCTCACCTCTAAAGCAGAAGTGGATGACCGACTTCAAGGTTTGAAATGCGGTGCCGATGCCTTTATCGCCAAGCCTTTCTCGATTAATGAGCTACATATTACGATCGACAATCTGGTAGATAATGTGCGAAGACTGAAAGGAAAATTCTCGGGTAATCAGTCGCAAAAAGACAAGGTGGAGAATGTTACCATGAAGAGCGATGATTCGCTGCTGATGGAAAAGGTGATGAAATCGGTGAACGAGAATTATACCGATTCCTCGTATAATGTGGAGCGAATGGCCGAGGATGTCGGCTTGAGTCGTGTTCAGTTGCATCGAAGACTAAAGGAAATAACTGGTGTTCCTGCAAGTGATTTCATTAGAAATATCCGATTGGAACAAGCGGCACGAATCATAAAGGAGAAGAAAGTAAACGTAAGTCAGGTGGCTTATTCGGTAGGATTTAATAGTCATGCCCACTTCTCTACCCTCTTCAAGAAATACTATGGTGTATCGCCTAGCGAGTATGCCGACAAGGAACATTTTACAGATAAATAAAAGGAAATCCTCTCCAGAAATGGAGGGGATTTTTCAATTCGTTACATTTAACGAACGATACAAACAAACACGAAACAACGATAGTTTATCGCTAAAAAAGCAAAAAAACAAGATGTAACAATTTAGAAAGCTGATGCAACGAATGAGATAGTATATTAATGAGGCTTGTTGTACTTTTACACCCGTTTTTTAAGCATGAATAAATTATAATACCTCAAAGAAAAACAAGAGATGAAAAAACTTAAATTGCTATTCTCGCAATTTGCCCTTGTTGTGCTGATGGGATTACTTCCGAGTGAAGTTTCGGCACAGGGCATTCAGCTTTCAGGACATGTGGTGGACGATAACAACGAACCAGTTATCGGCGCTACTGTCACGGTTAAGGGGCATCCTAGCATGGGTACTATCTCCGATATGGATGGTATCTTCAAACTCAAGGTGCCCAGTGAACAATCTGAAATTACCATTTCGTCGGTGGGTTTAAAGTCGCAGACCATCCGTGTTGGTAAGAAAAGAAAATTCGATGTAACGCTTGTTGCGGAAACATCCGACTTGAACGAAATCGTTGTTGTGGGTTATGGTCAGCAGAAGAAGGCTTCCATCGTGGGTGCTATCACGCAGACGGATGCTAAAACGCTGGAACGCTACGCAGCACTTCCTTCGCTCGGACAAGCACTTACGGGTAACCTTCCTGGTGTAATTACCTCGGTTGGTTCAGGTATGCCTGGTGATGAGGATCCTAAGATCATTATCCGTACGGCTACTTCATGGAACAACCAGGATCCTTACATCCTTGTGGATGGTGTAGAACGCCCTATGAGTGCTATCGACATTTCTTCTGTAGAGAGTATCTCTGTATTGAAGGATGCTTCGGCTACTGCCGTTTATGGTGTGAAGGGTGCAAATGGTGTAATCTTGATTACTACTAAGCGTGGTAAGGAAGGTAAAGCCAGTGTACATGTAAAGGGTAATGCTACTGTGAAGTTGATTAGTAAACTTCCTGAGAAGTATGACTCTTACAACACCTTCTGCTTATTGAATAATGTGGTAGAACGTGAGCTTGCCGTTTCACCTAATGCATGGGGAAGCTACAAGCCTATGGAGATTATCAACAAATACCGCAACCCTGCCAACATGGATGAATGGGATCGCTATCCTAACGTTGACTGGCAGAGCGAATTGTTTAGAGACTATACAATGTCTTACAATGCTGGTGCCGATGTATCGGGCGGTACTCGCTTTGTGAAGTATTTTGCGGCCGTTGACTTCACTCACGAAGGTGATATGTTCAAGAAGTTCACAAATCGACGTGGCTATCAGTCTGGTTTCGGCTTTAATCGTGTAAATATGCGTGCCAACCTCGACTTTGATATCACCAAGACAACAAAGTTCTCTACCAACTTGTTTGGTAGCAATGGTGTTCGCAGTTTCCCTTACGGACAGGGTGATGATGCTAACCCATATTGGGCTTCTGTTTATTTCTCTGCTCCAGATGCTATGCGTCCAGTATACAGCGATGGTACTTACGGATGGTATGCACCAAGAAATGCCGATGTGCCTAACTCTGCAGCCGACCTTGCGACAAGTGGTAGTGAAAGCAGAACCAAGACACAGATCACAACCGACTTTATCTTGAACCAGAAGCTTGACTTCCTTACCAAAGGTTTGAACTTCCAGGCTAAGTTATCTTTCGATAACACAATGGTGGAAAACAAGCGTGGTATCAACGATCAGTATAACTATTCTCAGCGTAAATGGATTAACCCTGACACAGGTGATATCAGCTATCAGCAGAGTCCAGACTTCGTTGAAACCGTAGATTGGACCACCCAGGGTGGTAATGTAGATAAGGGTCAGACCTACCGTAAATTATACTACATGCTCCAACTCGACTATAGTCGTAAGTTTGGAGACCACGAGATTGCAGGTCTTGGCGTATTCAGCCGTGAAAAATGGTCAAAAGGTAATGAATTCTCCCACTATCGTGAGGACTGGGTATTCCGTGCAACCTATAACTATGCAACACGCTATTTTGCCGAAGTAAACGGTGCCTATAATGGTAGTGAGAAATTTGGTCCTAAGAAACGTTTCGATTTCTTCCCTTCTTTCTCTGCAGGATGGATGCTTTCAAATGAACCATTCATGAAATCAACTTCAAAGTGGTTGGATCAGTTTAAGTTCAGATTCTCATGGGGACGTGTAGGTGATGATTGTGGTTTGTGGAACAGCAACCGATTCCTTAACGACGACCAGTATGCATACGGTGGAACCACAAAGATGGGAACTGTACCAGCAGACACACCATACACCATCTATAAGCAAACCCTTATTGGTAATCCACTTATCGGATGGGAAATTTCAACCAAGCGCAATTATGGTATCGACTACTCATTCCTTTCAGGTATGGTTTCTGGTAGTTTAGATATCTTCAACGAGACCCGTCGAGATATCATGATTAGTGGTGGTAGCCGTGCAATTCCTGGTTATTTCGGTTTCGATGCTCCTAACGCCAACCTTGGTAAAACCAAGAGCCACGGTTATGAGTTCGTTATCCGCTTGAACAAGAAATGGGGTGCTGATTGGCGCACATGGTTGAACTTCAACATCACACATGCCAAGAATAAGATTAGCTTTAGAGATGACCCAGAACTTCTCGCATCTTATCGCAAGCAGCAGGGATATGCCATCAATCAGGTACGCTCTTATATCGACAAGGGCTATATCGCTTCTTGGGATGATCTCTACGGAAGTTCAGAACGTCAGACCAACAATGGTAACAAGTTAGTGGGTGATTATCAGATTGCCGACTTTAATGGTGATGGTATTATCAACGATGACGACCAGGCTCCATATCAGTATTCAGATGTTCCTCAGAACACCTATAGTACTACCATTGGTGCAGAATGGAAGGGACTCTCTCTCACAATTCAATTCTATGGAGTAAGCAATGTTACCCGTCAGATCGTATTCCCAACTTTCCAGAGAGAAGGTCACGTAGCCTTCAACGAAGGAAGCTATTGGACTCCAGAAACTCAAAGTGGCATTCCATATCCACGTTGGACCACCACAACAGATGCTAGTGCAAATGGTACACGCAACTTCTACGATGGTTCTTTCCTGAGATTGAAGAATGTTGAGTTATCTTATACCTTCAGCGGTAGTTGGGTTAAGCGTCTTAAACTAAATCAGTTCCGCATCTATGCGAATGGTGACAACCTCATCTTATGGACCAAGATGCCTGATGACCGCGAAATCAATGTCGGTGGAAATCCACAGAGTGGTGCTTATCCTACCGTTCGTCGTATTAACCTAGGTCTTGATCTAACCTTCTAATAAATAAGCGAAAAATGAAAAGAACAATATATGCCATGATGTTGGCTTTAGGTCTGTTGTCGGTAAATACCTCATGTACCGACTACCTCGACAAATCGCCGCTTAGCGATATCGAGCCTACAGAGCCTTATAAAGATTTTAAAAACTTCCAGGGATTTACAGAGGAACTCTATAACTGTATTCCATTGATGTCGACTCCAGACTATCACTGTTGTTGGAACTTCGGTGAGGAGGAATATTGGCAGCCTACAGAGACCCGTCTTCTTACCTATGCAATCGACCAGGGTAACTATTGGGGATGGAATGATTGCTACTATTCTTATTTCCATACAGGAGCACCAGGAACAACAGGTACAAACCGCTTTGACAAGGGCCATTTGTGGGGTCTTTCATGGTATGGTATTCGTAAAGCCAATATGGGTCTTGCTAATCTTGACTTAATGCAGAATGCCACTAAAGAAGAGAAAGACTTGATTGCTGGTCAGCTTTACTTCTTCCGTGGTTTCTATCACTTCCTATTGATGCAAAATTGGGGAGGACTTCCTTACATTGATAAGTTGATTCCTGCTGATGAGGTGATGCGTTATAAACGCCTCAGCTATCAGGAAACAGCAGAGAAAGCTGCTGAGGACTTCCAGAAGGCTGCTGATTTGCTTCCTGTAAACTGGGACAAGACTGTTCCTGGAGGAAAAACTGCTGGTAACAATAATCTTCGCATCAACAAGATTATGGCACTTTCTTTCTTAGGTAAGGATTTGCTCTATGCTGGTTCACCTCTTATGAACGAAGAAAGCAAAGGCACTGCAACCTATAATGAGGACTATTGCAAACGTGCCGCTCATGCTTTTGGTGAAGTACTGAAACTCTGCGACGATACTAAGATGTATGAACTGGCCGATTCTGCTCACTACTCAGAGTTGTTCTATACATACAATCAGAACAATAAGCTTCCAGGCTTGAAGGAGACCATCTTCTTTGAGAATGTTAATGGCGACTGGGCATGGAATATGGCAAACGACTTCCGTCCATCTTCTATTTCAGGCTCTGGTATCAAGTGCTACCCTACCGCTAACTATGCCGACTACTTCGGTATGGCAAATGGTAAGCCTATCAAGGATATCACCAAGAAAGATGCCGACAATGGCTATGATCCTGAATATCCTTTCCGTAATCGTGACCCTCGTTTCTATTTCGATTTCGTATTCGATGGTATGAAGTGTGTAAAGGATGGTAGCAAGGTGCAGAATAATCCTGACAAGCAGTATGCTTCCCTCTATACTGGTGGTACATATCGTACTGCAACTCCATCAAAAGACTGTTTCACTGGTTATATGAACCTTAAGTTTGATAACCAATATATGAATGACTGGGATGGCTATCGCTACGGAAACAAGATGGTATTGAGTATGATTCGTCTTGCCGATGTCTATCTGATGTACGCAGAGGCTGTAGCACAAGGTTACAAATCACCAACAGCTACCTCCGACAACTACACAATGAATGCTGTTACAGCAGTAAACAAGATTCGTGAGCGTATTGGTGCAGGCGACATCGCTTCAGAATATCTCGGTAATCTGGATTCGTTCATGGGAGAATTGAGAAGAGAGCGTGCCGTAGAGCTTGCGTTCGAAGGTCATCGCTGGAACGACCTTCGCAGATGGAAACTCCTCGACAAGGCACCTTACACTCAGAAGAAAGCCGTTTACTTCGACCGCGCTACCGATCAGAGCAATGACGATCGTTTTGCCGATCCTAAGAACGGACATGTTCTCAATCTTCGCGAAGAGGTACTCTTAGAGAGAAAGTTCAGTGAGAAACATTACTGGTTCCCATTCCCTAAGGCCGATGTAAATATCTATGCTGATTTCAAGCAGAATCCAGGATGGTAATACTATTGAAAAAATAACATTGAATTATCAAAATGAAAAGAAATAAATCATATATATCAAAAACACTGCTCTTAGCTTCATTGCTTGGCCTGCAGAGTCCTGCCTTTGCTCAGGAACCTGGCGATTCGCTTATCAATGTTGCTTTTGGCAAGCAGGCTATTAAGGATGTTCTTGGTGGTGTAAGCAGTGTAAACGTAACACAACTGATGAAAAAGGACTATCATTCATATAGTCTTGATGGCTTGCAGGGCCTCATCGGAGGATACGATGGCAATGTATGGGGCAAGAATCCACTTATCCTTGTGGATGGCGTTGTTCGTAGTGCATCTACCATTAATGCTACTGAAGTAGAGGAAGTTACTGTAATGAAAGCTGCTTCGGCTATTGCCTTATATGGTTCTAAAGGTGCAAATGGTGTTATTCTCATTACTACAAAACGAGGTAAAAACCAACGACTCACTATCGACGCAACTTTAAATACCGGCTTGAGCTTTGCCAAGCGCTATCCTCACTATCTGGGCTCTGCAGAATATATGAGTCTTTACAACGAAGCTTGTGCCAACGACGGAAAGGCTGCTCGTTATTCTGCTGATGATATCTACAATACTGCAGCAGGAACAAATCCTTATCGCTACCCAGATATGAACTTCTATTCAAGCGATTATCTGCGTAAGGCTGCCAACCGTACAGATGGTACTGTTGAAATTACCGGTGGCAATGAGAATGCAAAATACTATGCCAACTTCGGTATGGTTTACAACAACGGCTTTGTTAAATATGGCGACAAAAAGAACGACGATGAATTCGATTTCCGCGTTCGCTCAAACATTGATATGAAGATTGCTTCATGGTTGAATGCTTTTGCCAATGTTGACATCAATATCGATAATGCCTATGCAGGTCGTGGAGAATTCTGGAACGCAGCAACTACCTTACGTCCAAACAAATATTCTCCTCTGATTCCTATCAGTATGATTGATCCATACAATAAGGATTTACAATCACTAGTAAGTACTGGTAAGCCAGTTCTTGGTGACCAATATTTACTTGGAGGTACCAATACCGACCAGACAACCGTATTTGGTGATATGCTGAGAGCTGGATATATAAAGGACAAGTTCCGTACCTTTACCTTCGATGTAGGTTTGAATGCTGATTTGAGCATGCTTCTCAAAGGCTTGAGCTTTAAGACTGCTTTCAGTGTAGACTACTGGGACTACTATACTGAAGGTTATAAGGTAGATTATGCTGTTTACAATCCAACATGGAGCAATGTAAACGGTAAGGACATGATTATTGGTCTTACAAAGATCAATACCGATAAGAGCTCAACCAGCGAGTTTGTGGGAAGAAGTTCTTACTATCAGACAATGACTTTCCGTGGTCAGTTTGATTACGATCGTTGTTTCAATGATGTCCACAACTTTAGTGCAACCTTAATGGGTTGGGGTTATCAGCAGCAGAATTCAAGTGATGAGGATCATGAGAGTTCAGCTTATCATCGCGTAACCAATGTAAACATGGGTCTCCAGGCTAGATACAATTACGATCATCGTTACTATGCCGAATTGGGTACAGCCTTGGTACATTCTCCTAAATTGCCAGAGGGCAAGCGCAATGCACTCTCTCCATCACTCACTTTGGGATGGCGCTTTGGCAAGGAGAGTTTCATCAAGGACAACCTGCCTTTTGTAGATGATGCAAAGATTGATGCTGCTTATAGTGTATTGAATCAGGATATTAATATCACTGATTACTATATGTATAAAGGCTACTACAATCAGAAAGGTGGTTGGTATACATGGTTTGACGGCAACAGCGGTGGAGACTGTAATGCATCTTCTCGTGGTGCAAACGACAACCTCGGTTTCATCAAGCGCAAGGAACTACGCTTCGGCTTAGATACCTCTCTCTTCAATCATGCCTTGACAGTAGATCTCAACTGGTTCTCTCAGCTCACAGATGGTTTGCTCACAAATGGTGCTTATACCATTTACCCATCTTACTTCACAGGTAATGGTTCATTCTTGCCAAACTTGAACTTCAATCAGAACAAGACTACTGGTATCGACTTCTCTGTAAACTACAACAAGAAGTTGGGTGATGTAGATCTTACCGTAGGAGTAAATGGCCAGTATCTCTCTATGAAGGCTGAGAAGCGCGATGAGCTTAATGAGTTTGATTACTTGAATGCTACAGGTAAAGACTTGAACGCTGCCTGGGGTTATGTTTGTGACGGTTTCTTCAATAGTCAGGAGGAGATCGACGCCTATTCAAAGACAACCAAGACAACCTTTGGTGAGGTGAAACCTGGTGACTTGAAGTATAAGGATATCAATGGCGATAACGTGATCGACTCAAAGGACCAGATTGACCTTGGTAATTACTATGCTCCATTCCAGTATGGTTTCAACATCACTTTAAAGTATAAAAACCTCACCTTCTTTGCATTGGCAACAGGACAAATGGGTGGTATGAATTTCTGGAATAATAGCTACTATTGGGTAAATGGTGATAGCAAGTATAGCGAGATCGTAAGAGGTCGCTGGACACCTGAAACAGCTTCTTCAGCAAGCTATCCTCGTCTTACAACAACTACCAATAATAATAACTTCCGCAACTCTACTTTCTGGAAGTACAGCACCGATCGTTTGGATTTGAACCGCATTCAGATTACCTACGATATGCCAGAAAAGTGGTTTGAGAACAAAATCGTAAAGAGCATGAGTGTTTATGTATTGGGCGAAAGTCTCTTTACTATCAGCGGACATACCAAGGAGTTTGAAACCAACATCGGATCTCCACAGTGCCGTTTCTACAACATCGGTATGAAGTTATCATTCTAATGGAAAATAAAACAGAAAGAAACAATGAAAGTTAAACACATCATATTAACATTAGCTGTAGGCACAATGCTCGTTTCTTGTGACGATGTATTCACCCCAGCTATCGAAAACTTTAAGGACGTCGAAAAGATGAACGAGGAGCCTGATTATGCACAGGGATTCCTGGTTACAGCCTATCGTACGCTTCCTGGTTACTATGACAACAGCGATGTAGCTACTGATGATGCTGTAACCAACAATAAAGATGATAGTTATCTGAAAATGGCAACAGGTTCCTGGACATCTATTATGAATCCAATGAACCGTTGGAGTGCTGATTATGGTTCAATACAGTATCTCAATCTCTTCCTCGAGAATATGGATACTGCTCACTTTGTGAAACAAGCAAACGTAAACTCTCTCATCAAGAAGCGTATGCGTGGTGAGGCTTTCGGCTTGAGAGCTATCCATCACTATTTCCTGTTGCGAGCTCATGGTGGCTTCACTCAGGATAAGCAACTCATGGGAGTATTGCTGCTGAATAAGTTCCAGGATGTAAATGCTGATTTCAACCAGGAAAGAGCAAGTTTCCAAACATGCGTTGAAAGCATTAAGGCTGACCTTGATTCTGCGCAGAGACTATTGCCTGAGACTTATGGCGATTTAACCAACAACAATCAGATTCCTGAGAAATATCGCAATCTTGTTGAAAAAGCCGATGAGTATAACATTGCTATGGGCAACAAATCTCGACAGCTTATCGATGGACTTATCGTGAAGTCTTTCCGTTCTCGTCTTACTTTGCTAGCTGCCTCTCCTGCTTTTCAGGATGCAAGCAATAAGACTACTTGGGAAGAAGCTGCTAATGCTGCAGCTGATGTAATCGACCATGTTGGCGGTCCATCGGGTCTTGCAGCACAGGGCATCACCTACTATACCAACGATGATGAAATCGGTGCTATCAAAGAGGCTACAAATCCTGCTGAGATTATCTGGCGTGAAAACCTTGCTACCAACAACAGTGACCAGGAAAGCCGCAACTATCCTCCATCACTCTTTGGTCAGGGCTATATCAACCCAACTCAAAATCTTGTAGATGCTTTCCCTATGGCTAATGGTTATCCTATTAGTGATACTCGTAGTGGTTACAATGCAAATGATCCTTATACTAACCGTGATCCACGTCTTGCTAAATACATTATATATAATGGTGCACAGGAAGGTCCTACCAACAAGACTATCTACACTGGTTCACAGGAAGGTACAGATGATGGTATTGAGATTAAGGAGACCTCTACCCGTACAGGTTACTATATGAAGAAGCGTTTGAACATGAAGGTGAACTGCGATCCTAGTTCAAAGAATGGAACAAGTCACTATACCCCACGCTTGCGCTTCACAGAGTTCTTCCTCAACTATGCCGAGGCTGCTAATGAGGCTTGGGGACCTAAGGGTACCGGCACACACAGCTACTCTGCTTATGACGTGATCAAGGCGATTCGCCATCGTGCTGGACTTACAGATGACACTTATCTTGATGAGTGTGCTGGAAGCCAGGAAAAGATGCGTGAGCTGATTCGCAATGAGCGTCGTCTAGAGCTCTGCTTCGAAAGTTTCCGTTTCTGGGATCTTCGCCGCTGGAAAGCTTCACTCAACGAGACTGCAAAGGGTATTGACTGGAGCGACAAGGGCTTTAAATCTCTTGACAATGTAGAAAAGCGTAGCTATGAAAACTATATGTACTATGGTCCGATTCCTTATACCGAAGTTTTGAAGTATAACAAACTCAAACAAAATGATGGTTGGAACTAACATTAGTAAATAGACAGTAATAGTTAGAAATTACAACTATAATAAAAATAAATAGAAATGAAAAAGTTCAATATAAAGGGAATGACGGGAGTAATGGCAATAGCCATTGCTGCACTCGCCTTCACTTCATGTGAAAACGGAGAAAATGAATTCCCAGGATATGATAAATGCAATGTTTACTTCGCCAATCAGTATGTAATGCGTACAGTTGAATTAGGTGAGGACTTGGAGGTAGATCTTACCAATGATAACAACCACATCGTGGAAGTACGTGCTGCTATGGGTGGTGGATATGGAAATGACCATGACATTACACTTGAATATACCATTGACAACAGTCTGATTGAGGGTAAGCAGTTTGCTGATGGTAGCGCTATGGAGGTTTTACCTGCCAACTACTACACCATTGAGAATAACAAGATGGTGATTCCTGCAGGAAGCATCCAGGGTGGCATTAAAATTAAACTTACAGATGCTTTCTTTGCAGATGAGAATGCTACTAAGAAACACTATGTTCTGCCTATCAAACTGACAAATGTTTCTGGTGCAGACAGTATTCTTGAGAGCAAGAACTTTATCCTCTATGGTTTGAAGTTTGTGAATCCATGGCATGCTACCTATCTCCGTCGTGGTGTAGATAACTTCAGTGATGGCAGCAAAGTTGTTCGCCATACACAGTATGTTGAAAAGAACCCTCTTCAGACAATTACTACTAGTGGCTTTATGAATGCCCAGATGACTATTAATATGAAGAATAGTGAAGGCAAAGACATTCCATGTACACTCGACTTGAAATTCGATGGAGAGAACAAGTGTAGCATTTCAACCGCAACACAAGGTTTCAGCGCTACAGGCAATGGAACTTTCGTAATCAAGGGCGAGAAAAATAGTATGGGTGGCAAGGATCGAAATGCACTCTATCTGAACTATAGCATTAAATCTGATGAACTTAACACCACTATGACAACAACCGATACACTCGTTGTTAGAAATCGTGGTATTGCACCAGAATACTTTACCGTAAAATAATCTAATATGAAGAAAATCAATAAATCAATCCTCTTTTGTACAGCTGCACTCACTTTGTTGAGCAGCTGTGCTGAAGAGTACAACGACAGCTTCAAGGCCGACCAGCCTGAATCTGCAGCCTTAGCCAGCATCATTAGCAAATATGATGTGCTGAAGAAATATGCCGGTAATATGAAGATCGGAGCTGAGCTCCCAGCCTCAGCTGTTGAAGCTAAGGGTACTGCCTTTAGTCAGATGATAACCAACTTCAACCAGCTTACTTTCAGCAATGGGAAAGGAAATATGGAAGATGTTCCAGATAGTATCAGTGTCTTTGGTTCTTCTCTCTGCTCGCCTACAGCCAGCAATTCTGCAAAGATGAAGGAACTAGTTGCCGATACTTATATTCCAGGAAGTATGTCGGAAAAGGAGTTCACCATTCAGGATTTTGAGTCGCTTGCTATTGGCACAAAGATTCCTGGATCTGGCGGTACACCTGCCGAGGTTGTAGAAGACCCTGATGGCGCCTCTGGCCATTGCCTTCATTATACAGCAGGCTTCAATCATCCTTATCTCGACATAAAGCTGCCTGAGGGCGTTACTGTTGGCGATCTTACTACGGGTGAATATGACTATCGAACAATTGGTACAGGATGGATCATCACTGGTGTTCTTAAGGTTATCATTAATGGCACAACTATAGGTGGTGACATCGGCGGTACAGCATCCAGCTGGGGTATCGGCAAGAATGAATGGGGACGTGGTAAGTACAAGATGGACTTTACCAAACTTGAGTTCAATGAAGAGCAGAAGAAGGCAACTTCTTTCCAATTAGGTATTGGTGAGGTAGTAGATAATCCAAACTACTATATCGACAATATTAAAATGAAGGCCAACTATATGCTTCCTGGTCACTATGAAGTACGACCAATGGAGGAGAAGACAGCTGCTGCTGAGAAAGAGCTCAACGAGAGTATAAAAGCTAGTATTGAAGCAGCCAATGGCAAAACAAGTGATTGGGTTATTGCAGACAATGCCATTGCACCAGGAACTTCAGAGAGTGTACTTCTTAACTCTGGTATCGACGCAGATGCTAATCATTTCTACTACAATGAATATTTAGGTGATAACTATGTTGCCTCTGCAGCAAAGATGGCACATGCTGTAAAATCCGACTTGAATCTATGGTATAGTGAGACCAACCTCGAAAGTGATCCTGTCAAGCTGGAGCGTTGCTGCAAAATGTTGAAGCAGTGGAATAATGCGGGAGCAAATCTCTCGGGTATCAATGCTGTTTTACACCTAAACTACAGTGCGGAATCAGAGGCTACTACCAAGAGCAATATCACTAATATGCTAAAGCAGTTGGCTGCAACAGGCTTGAAGGTGCGTCTGTCTGGCTTAGATATGACACTTACAAATGCCGATGGCTCTATGGTCAACAGTAAGGATATCACTACTGAAGACCAGAAGAAAATGTCAGCACTTTATAACTATATCGTTACACAATACCAGCAGTTGATTCCTGATGCTCAGCGCTATGGTATCTCATTGAGTTCCTATAATGCAGGAGCCACATCAGTTGGTTTGTGGAACAGCGATTTTAATCGCCGAGCTACCTATGCAGGTATGGCTAGTGGTTTGAAATCTGAAGCCAATCCTTGGTAAACATTTAGCTTTTTAACATAGAAATAAGTAAATATGTTGGTCTGTGTCGCTGTGAGGCGATACAGACCTTTTTTATAGTTGAATGCCAACTCCTACATTGAAAGACTGGAAAGTTTCATGCTGTTGTCTTCGGTTGGAATACTCACATTTCACAGTAAGGTTTTCCATCGGAAGAAAATTAACACCGAATGTGTATTTGTTGAAATTGTCTTCCCCCATGTGGTTTACGCCATCATAACGGACAAAAGGTATCAATGAAACTGAGGAATATTGAAATAGGTCATACCCCACCTCTATACCTGCCGAACGAGCGGAATGGTCAGTATTATAAATCAGTGAGCCTTCAGCAATTAACCCATTTCTGTCATATTCGAAATCAACAGCTCCATATAATAAACCATCATGCTCCAAATAAGTTAGATCTGCCCTATGGGCATTACTCTTACAAGGAGTCCCCCAGTAGCTGCTCACACCAATTCGAAAATATTCTTTTGGATGATAATCCAAGCGGAAGGCTCCGCCCAGAAACTTACTCTCTACAGCAGGAATGGCTGTAAATACATATCCTGCTAAACAATAACTGAATTTTCCGATATCGCCATAAATACCCATACCTCCCTCATGCCATGTCATAGGCAGCAAGGCACTCTCATTCTCCGGATCATATATGGTGAGTGCAGGACCATCGATATTCACTATTCCTACAGGTACCTCAATGATACCAGCTTTAATACCGAATGAGGATTTAAAATCTTTGGAAACATAAACTTTATTGGCGGTGAAATTATCATTGAAATTATTTCCCCATTCCCCATTCTCATAAAATCGCTCATACTCAAATTCAAGATTAATATGCCATCCTTTACCTAAATGAGCGGTAGCATCAAAAATTGCATGGGGAAAATCCCAAAGATTGCGAGGTTCATTCTCTGCCAATCTACCATAATTAACCTCTGTGTAAAGTCCAAATTCCAACTTCTTATTCTCTACCGAATCTTCTACAACAGTGTACTCATGACCCTGCATAGCAAGAGGCCAGCACACACACAAAGCCCCTAAGAAAGCCTTGATCTTTCTACCTATTATCATTTCACTAACTATTTGGTCGTAATAAAATCCCTATCTCTTATTAGTAGTCTGTTAACTACACAGAATAGCTAAAGCTCTTTACACTCTATTATATACCCAGCAGTATCCAACAGGGTTCAATATTCAGAGTATCCTTGCTCATTTCTCAATGAAAAAAGATGCAGGCTTTCCTGAAAGTTGTTCTGCAAACTTCCTTGTAACTTCCATAGTTGCTTTCATCGTCTGTTCATCTATAGTAGCAGCAACAAGTTCTTTTGCATAGGAAACCAGATTTCTCGACTCATCCGACCTAAGGAATTCCTCGTTTAATCCCCAAGGTCCCAGGCGAAAACGATCGAGCGCATCAGCATCCTTAAAATCACGATAGGCCTCAAGCCATCCCTCAACTTCATCTTCGGGTGCTTCCTTACGGATATATTCCTCTCCTAAGGCATCATCCCTATCATGAAATTTTATAATCGCAAATGCCTCAGGAAGGAACTTCATCTTGAACTTCTCGCAATAGTCCTTATAATAATCGGCCGCTCTGTCACCATGTCCCTGATCAAGATAATTATCCTTTCTTCGGGTATCATGAAAGATACTGGCATGACAAAGAGCTATAACCCAACGCAGAAAAAGTTGACGACTCTCACCTAGTTTCAAGGCAAGCAACAGCACACGTTTGCAATGACTTTCTGTGTGAATATCTATGCCATCACTCAACTGCCAGAACTCTACTTGATGCTCCATTGTATCATTCCAATAGGAAAACATACTTCCTATTCTAGCCGATTCTTTTGATATGATTTCTTGTAAATTTTCCATTTGAGGCAAATTTACAAATATTATTGCTTACTGTGTGCGTTACAAATGTTAAAAGTTAGATGATTACCTAAAAATGGGGATAAAAAACTTGCAACTTATATATGTTTTACCTATATTTGTGATGTGATCTCAAAGACACAGGAGCTAACTCCCTATAGGTTAGCCATTGGGTGCTCCATGAGGGCATAAAAAAACTATCAATCTGATGCAATTCAGATTTCTGAAAGTAAAGTTCAGAATAAAAAAGCTACGGCGCGGAAGACATTATTTCGCGCCTTTTTTGTGTTTATAATAGAACTTGGGGAAAGGGGAAAAATCACTGGACCACATCAAAGATTTTTCCCTCAATGTTTCGAACGGTATAAGTGTGTTCTTTATCGTCGAACTGTACCATATTATAATAATCGCAATAATCATAATCACGACCATCTATCTTGATAACTTCATCACCCTTTCGAACGCCAGCCTTATAAGCCTTGGAATTTAGCCAGACAGAACCTACAAGTATCTTGTCTTTCTTCGAAATAAAGAAACACTGATCATGTTCCTCTGCCATCTTCACATCAATTTTTCCGGAATAAGGCGAGAATTTCATAATATGACGACGATAATCAAGGGTGACTGCACCATATTTAAGCAGAACAGTACCAATAAGTACACTTCCAAAAGTAGTAGCACATGGGGTGTTATTCAGCACACTACCTCCAATCATCAAATTCTTAAGATTGTAAAGGGTCACCAAAGTATCACGCTGGAAACCGCTCACGCCTCCCGATATACTTCCCCTACAAGAATCAACAGCCTGAGCCTCTAGTGCCTCCAGAAGTTCCGGACGAATAATCAGATCGTTAATATTATAATAGGAAAGACGCATAATGCGCGAACCTGTATCGAAAAGACAGTTAGTAATACTCCATCCTTCCAACGGACTAATTGAGAACGAAGGACAATTATAGGCAACCGAGATAGGACTTACAGAACCCACCTCATTCTCAAAGATATCTGGCATATCCGTGTAGATGAGTCGCTTATTCAGCATATCAAATTTAAGGCCTTTCTTTCCTGCAAGAATATCAGCACCTATCATACCCTCAATATTCGAGCAATCACTCATATGATACACAATACTTCGCTTGCTGATATCATACACCTCAATATTCCTGATGAGATTCTTGCCAAATCGAAGGGAATCAAGCAAATAATTACGGAAGATTACTTCCTTACCAGTGGCATCTTGCAATTTAGAAACTTCATTGATAGGCTTAGCACCCATCTCCCTTGGATTAAACAAAACCGTGCGAGAGGAACCTGTATCCACAATGAAACTGTAAGTTCTGCCATGGATCTGCACATCAGCGATGATGCGACCATTGACAAACCTTACAGGAATGGTATCAATGAAGTGCTTCTCTGAGAGCTTCAGAGGAGTCTCCATCTCATTTTTAGCCAAACATGTATAGCAAGAAACTGCAAGAAGCAGTATCGCAATAATTTTCTTCATTTACAGGATAAAAAGCGATCTTTAATCGCGGTTATATCTATTTTGTGTGCAAAGATAAGAAAAATAGATGAGAAATTACTATATTTGTACCCAATAATGAATATTGAAAATAGTAAAATATTGTTTAAAAGTCTTTGGAACGTTGATCCAGAGGCTACTTCGCATGGTTGTGGAGAGAAAAGAATTCTTCTTTCCAATAAAGAAACTTCGTCATCAATCACTCAAATTGCGGTCACGTTACTCCATCAAGGAGAAAAGGCTGAACTTCATTCGCACCCCACTATGGAAGAATGTTTCCTCATCAGAAGTGGAAGATTACGTATCTCGGTAGATAATCAAACCTTCGACTGTATGCCGGGGGATTTTCTGAGAATTCCTCCTGCTACTCCTCATCAGTTGGAAGCATTAGAGGAAAGTGAAATGCTAACGATAGGATGTGCTACTGATTAAAAAATTATGGTCTTTTTTTTATTCTCAAATTCTTTAACTTAAAATGGTTGATCACCTGAAAAGATTTAGAATAAATTAGGTCAAACTCCAACTTTTCCGAAGTTTTTTCGTAATTTTGCAGTAAAATAATTAAGCCCCCTCTTAAATTAAGAATTATGGACAAGATCAAAATTGGAATATTGCAGCAGCACAATGTAGGCGACAAAGCCGACAATATGCGACGCCTTGCCGAGAATATTACCGACCTAGCACACCGTGGTGCACAGCTCATCGTGTTGCAGGAATTGCACAACACACTCTATTTCTGTCAGGAGGAGAACGTAGATTTCTTTGATTTGGCAGAGCCTATCCCTGGTCCTTCTACCGATTTCTTTGGGGAATTAGCGAAGAGCCTTGGTGTTGTTATTGTTACCTCTCTCTTCGAGCGCAGAGCAGCAGGACTCTATCACAATACTGCAGTGGTGATTGAGAAGGATGGTTCTATTGCAGGAAAATACCGCAAGATGCACATTCCTGATGACCCAGGTTATTATGAGAAATTCTATTTCACCCCAGGCGACTTGGGATTCCATCCTATCCAAACATCTGTGGGCAAACTAGGCATATTGGTTTGCTGGGATCAGTGGTATCCTGAGGCAGCAAGACTGATGGCTCTGCAGGGTGCTGAGCTACTTATCTACCCTACCGCTATCGGATATGACAGTCGCGACAACGAGGAAGAACAGCAGCGTCAGCGTACAGCTTGGACTACCGTGATGAGAGGTCATGCTGTTGCCAATGGTTTGCCAGTAATAGCAGTGAACCGTGTGGGATGGGAACCTATCGACCCTGAACTTGAGAATGTAGGCATCCAATTCTGGGGAAGCAGTTTCATCGCAGGTCCACAAGGCGAACTTTTCTATCAGGCAAGTGATATCGAGGAAGAAAGCCTGGTTGTTGAAGTAGATTTACAGCATAGCGAACAGGTTCGCCGTTGGTGGCCTTTCCTCCGCGATCGCAGAATTGAAGCCTATGGTGATATCACCCGTCGATTCATAGACAATGAATAAGTTTTATTTCTCTCTGCTGTTTTCCTTCTTTTGTTGTCTTTCTTCATCTGCCCGGAATTACCGAGTAACTTCGGCCGAGGAGATGTCGAAAGTGGTTCCTGAGCTCGAGGCTGGAGATAGCGTCTTCATTGAGGCAGGAAGATATGAGGTAGGACAACAGCAGATTCACCAACAAGATTGGTATAATGTGGGCTTCGCATTTCTAAAAAGTGGAAGTAAGGAGAAGCCTATTGTAATTCAAGGTATTAGTGAAAAAGGGAAACGTCCTGTCTTCGACTTCTCTAAGATAGAAACCCAACGTCGGTTTACAGCATTTCTTCTTCAGGCTGACTACATCAAAATCAGTAACATAGAAACAGTTGGTGTTCCTGTTCCCCTTGTTGAGCAAGGAAGAAATGTTCAATCGGAAAATTTCCGACTAAAAGATGCCAACCATTGCACACTCGACCGCATTTCAGCCCATAATGGCATGGGCATTGGCGTGTATATAGTGGGCTATTCTTCTTATAATAAGGTACTGAATAGCGATGCCTATGAGAATTTTGATGCAGTGAACCGCAATGAGAAAGGTGATTTTTACGGAGGAAACGACGATGGCTTTGGCTGTCATGTGAAAGCAGGATGTCCGGGGAATGTTTTCTTCCGCTGCAATGCATGGCTAAACAGCGATGATGGTTTTGACCTCATTAACTGTTACTCGCCTGTCACCTTCGACCACTGCATTGCTGCCCTGAACGGCTTAAGCAAAGAAGAAAGCGGAAGCATTGTACGAAGAGGCGACGGCAACGGCTTTAAAGCTGGCGGATATGGCATGAAGAAAGTTGTAGAAATTGATTCTGTTCCAAGACACACCATTATTTATTGCTCGGCTTTTGGCAACAAGGCAAATGGTTTCTATGCCAACCATCATTTGGGCGGAAATTATTGGGCACATAACACAGCGTGGAAGAATGCCCGCGATTATTATATGCTTAATCGCAAGAGTGCCACTGAAATAGTGGATGTTGAGGGTTACGGACATAAGCTGGAGGATTGCCGAATACTGAATGATTCCACTTCGGAATGGGTAATAGAGTCAGAAGCAAGCGACTATCGCTTGTTACTCCAGGATACAATTGACATCTACGCACCAAAGGGTTTCACCCTCTGGAACCGCAAAAAGTTGAAAGCACCTTGTACTATAGAGTATGATGCCTGCATTGTAGATGAGGGCAAGGAGTATGAACGATTGAGCGACTTGAACTGTTTCTGGATGGCAAATGATCCAAAGGCGAATACTGTTTTCGACAGAATACCTTGGCGAATGGGTAATTTCCCATGCAGCTATTCCATGAATCTCTACTATCTAGGCTATGGTGGCAATCATAATTCCACTACAAGATTCCGCAGATATAATGCAGATGAACGATGCATCAAGGATGCAAAATATCGACCAGCTATCTTGAAGGAATACAAGGATGCCGATCATCTGCTGAAGGCCAATCACTGGTATCACATTATTATAAAGGTGAATAAGAAATCTACTTCCATCTATGTGGATGGCAAGTTGATTGCAAAATACAACGATCCAAAACCTCTTCAAAGTGGATGGTTTGGATTCAGAACTACTAAATCTCATGCTCGATTAGCGAATTTCAAGACCCGTTAATTTAGCCTGAATAATTCATAAAAGATTTATTTTCCAGCATTTCTCCCCCACATGTGTGTTGGGGGAGAAATCAGAAAGAGGGCATCGCAAAAGCGCCAGGTCGATGCATCGAAATGTTAAAAAAGCTAACTCAATGGTTTAGCTAGTCTAAACCGACGGTTTACGACCTCTAAACCGTGCATTTAGGTTGGCTATTTCAATAGTATTCGTTAATCACTAAATTAAACAGTTATTTTCCGCCGAACTCACGTTAATTATAATTAGTCTTTCTGATTAATTATATGGCATACCCCCTATGAATTATCCAGGTTATGAATACTCCAGGCTGACTGTCCCCAAAAGACGGATATTTCCCCATAAGGTAGGGATTTCGGGCGAACGAATAGGAAAAACCCGAGCACAATATAGGGGAAAAACATCGTTTTGAGCCTCAACAATGTCTTATCTTTGCATCGTAAAACAAAAGAAAGTAATTTCTTAGGAACAACAATATAAGTAATATTTAAATGCGTAAAATTATGAAACATTTCGTATTAACAATAGCAGCATTGGCAATGGCCATGAGTATGACAGCAGCAGATTTCACTCCAATGTCAGAGAAAATCCAGAAGAAGCTGAAACTCACAGATAGTCAGAAGTGGTCTATCGAGGATATCAATTATGATTACAAGATATCTGCCGATAAGTGGAATGCCACTCAAAAGGACTACGAGCAGAGTTTGAAGGCCGTTCTCTCTCCAGGACAGTTCATGCAATACAAGGAACTTCGCGCAAAGGAGATGGAGAAAGAAGGTAAGGAATACAAGCAGAAGCAGCTGGATATGCAGCGTGCAGCTTACGGATACTAATTTAGTTGACGTTATATAAGTTCTATAAATGTAATGCGGATTACTATTAAACGGCTAAATCCCGCAAGTTAGCAATTTATGCTACTTGCGGGAATATTTTTTATTCATCCCCAAAGACATCCAATACCTTCTTTGGTCTTGTAACTGGAGATTTTAACAACTCCTCTAATCTTTCTTCGAAAAGCTTTCGAAGTTGTGGACTTGCCAATAGTTTTCTTTCTGCAGCAATGATAGCAGGGAATTCTTTCTTGCTGAACTCGGAAGTAGAATCTTCACGAAACCTTCTTACATAGTATTCTAACCCGGAATAATTCAGTGCCCACAACTGCAACAATGCAGAAGGCTCCGATTTTCCAAAGAGTTGTCGATCTGTTTGCAAAGCCAATTCTGCTTGTTTAGGAAAATCATAATTCAATTCACATTTGGAATTACCATAGAGCCCTAAAAGTATAGTATCATAGGCCGTCATATACAGACTTTGATATCTATACGTGTAAAACATCAGATAGCTCAAATCATTGACATTCCATTCATTCAGAACAGAATAATCTGACAACTTTCTATTAACAAAACTACTTTTTATTCTCGCCCTATCCATCTCCTCATCGTCTATATAGACCTTCGAATTTATCTCATTAAAGTTGTTCAAAGCATTTTGGAGAATATGGATCTCATCTTTCCGCAAATGAAATCGCTTAACAAGATAACCGTATTTCTCGTCATCATCATCACCCCTAAAATATAATGGAGAACGGGCAACACTCAGCAGAAGTGAAAGATGCGGCATTGGCGAATTCTCTGAAAAACTTATAGTTCCATTATCTTCAAAAGTAAGCTCTGTTGTCTTTCCCTGCTCAAGAAAATACACCAATTCTTCTGCAGGAAGTATTTCATTTATTTTCGAAAAATGAGGAATGGAAACTGGCAAATGATATACATAAGTCCGCACACCATCCTTGTTGCTAACTAACGAATCCAGTGTCAAACTTGAGATTGCCTGTGAACCACAGAAAATTTTGGAGTGTACCCAACTCATATTAAGATAATTTCGGTCTTTCCTTTTAATATGGACTACCAGTGTGCCAATTCCAGGCTTGAAGAACTCCTCAATATTTGTAATTGCTTCGGACTTAGTATTATAGGAAGACAGTTTAGGAAAATCCATCTTGTAACCCTCATCATGAATGCCGAAATAGTTCCTTTCATATACAGTATTTATAAAATCGAAATACTTTGTAGTCTTAGGCAATGGATCAAAAAACAACCGATACTCGGTAGGTGAATCTTGTTTATAGCCATGAATATAATATCGTTTCTCTTTATCAGAAATCAATGATACAGGCTTTGGGAAATTAAGTTGACGTTTGGGGGTGGTTAGATTAGTAATTAGCACAACTGTAGCTGTATCTGTAAATTCCACCTTTTCAAATTTAAGATCAGGACTAAAAGGACTTGAAAATCCATAAAACCCACCATCTCCACCAAAAAAAACAACCTGAGGATTATTATAAGAAACAGGTTTTCCTGCATTCGCATTAATTGCAAGTAAATAGACAAAAAGTAAAAGTATTATCTTTGTTTTCATGATTATTTCCCATTTAAATTAGTCAATATTATTTTCTTTCATTTCTTCAGGTGTCATAAACCACCAGGCAGGAATATAATAGAAGGGGCCATAGCTCTGCCCCCTAAACAAGCGAAGCTTACCTTTATACACAATAGCAAGAAATATTTCTGTATCATACATCCTACACATTTGCGTATATAATATTTTATAATTTCTCCCTAACGATTTTCCTATTCCTTTACGTAAACTGAGAGAATAAACGGGTCACTAGTTTAACCATGTGGCAAAAATTTTATTCTTATTCTCCTCATTTCGATAAAATTGATTACTTTTGTGGCTGTTATGTC
>CAJOPE010000101.1 GCA_905236815.1 uncultured Prevotella sp.
CCCGCTTGCGCCGATGGTACTGCAATGCAATGCGGGAGAGTAGGTAGCCGCCTCCTTTTTATCAAGAGCCTCGATTACGAAAGTAGTTGGGGCTTTTTTGTTTTCTGGAATTCCTGTAATTATCTTTTTTTATTTTTCCATTAGGCTTTAGTTACCTTTTATTCCTATTTTTGTCTATCTGACTATTATTTTCTTTAGTTCGTATTTATTTCTTAGTCTTGATATAAGTCGCTCATTTTTGGCAAATTTTCAATCATCCTTTCCATTGACTTGAATTTTCAAAATTTGAGAGTATTGTGTTAGCTTACTTTATAAGTTCCCAGTTTTAGAATCAATACTAAACTATGGATCAACATCTTTTGAATTAATAGTTGTTCTCGAATTATTCCAATAGTATTGTGAATAGATTTTTTGCTTTACTATCTCATTTAGATTTTACTATGTTAGAACGATTAACTTTTGTTCCCATTTAAATATAATTGGAGATCTTGTGAATTTCATCTTTTGCTTTATAGAATTTAGTAATTCTGATTGTCTCGCTTAACCTAGTTTTGATTCAATTAGTTAGATTGGGTTTCTTCTTAAACAGTAATTTGAATGTATAAATCAATCAGTAGGCCAATGAAATTTTATTAGATACTTCATTTTATTTACTAATTCTGTTATGAATAATTGAATGTTTAAGTACTTTGTTTCGTTTTAATATTGATTATTGACTCAAGTTATTAGCTTTGAGGAATGGCCGAAGTAATACTGGAAATGATTTTGTTTAGCTTTGGTTTGTCTTATAAAATCGTATTAATAAACATCTAGATTGGATAGTGTTTTTTGGTTGATGTTATCTATATGATTTGCCGATTAAGATTGTGTTTAAAAGTTTTTTAGATGCTTTATAGGGTAATTTCTATGGTATTAACCTATAACGAGTGGTGAAAAAAGAGTGGGTATCCCACTAATTTTTTATATACAACTATGATGAGTTGGCAATAAAAAATAATCGTGGAATACCCTTTCTTTTACCTGTTCCCACAAGTGGAACAGTAATGTAGGACAATATATCTTTGTCAATTATTCATCCCAAATATTTTTGTGTTGTTGAAAACTTTCGGATTCTTGATCTTGTTGATTAAATGCCTTGCTGTATTGGATATTTTTCTCTCCATGACTGTTGTTTATAGAGTTTCCGCTACCAGCAAGAAGTGATACTTCTATTCTTCTGATATTAATATTTGGTTTTTTATATACTTTTTTCATTGCCTTTATTTTTTGATATATTTCTTTCCATTACGGATATAGATGCCTTGAGGTAATATAGATAATTTATCTGAGCCATTCTTGACCTTCTGACCATTTAAATTGTAAATATCACCCTCGTTTTCATTCTGCTTAATGGAGTTTATATTAGTTGGAGTGTCATACCATTCAAAAAGGTATCCTTTTGCTGAAGTTGCCGAAGGAATTAATAAGAATGCTTTGTTGGTTCCATTGTCAACATATTTACCCTCAGTTTCGTATTGCCAGAAGAAGCCGAACTTATATGTATTGTCAGCTTGTTTCTGTCGGCTGAGAATATAGTATGTACCTTCTCCCGATAGGGTTTTTGCCTCTTCTGATCCTCGAAGCAGATTTGTGTGACTACTCACAGCCTCCTCTGTAGTTTCTGTGAATATAGCCCCACGCTGCTCGTATGGAGAATAGATGAGATATCCCTCCCCTCCTGCCAGGATGTTACCATCGACTTCTAAGAGTGATACAACATTTGTTGCATTGTCGACATTTTCCGCACGGAAAGCCTTCATATCATCAGGAAGAATACAGTTGCTTTCATTATAGAAAGTACCCCAATATCCTGTGAGTCCATTTGCTGTGAAAGGTGCAAGAGCAGTAGCCATAATTATATGTTCTACACTGATCTCTGATCCACTTCCATAGTAGGCGATTTTAGTACCTTTTCCGCCAAAGTCATTGAGCCAGGCATTGGCTGTTGGTACTTTCAACATAAATGAACTCTCTTTGCCTGGCCAATTATCTATTGTCCAATTAGAAGATACCTCACTCATTTGTGGAATCTGGCCTGATGCATAGTTAGTACTAGTGTTCAACCATTTTCCGGTAGCCTTGTTCTGTAGTTTATATCCGGCATAAGGATCACCATAGAAAGTCCATCGATAGCTATCTTCATTCAGCTTGTTAGTTGTGAGAGTGGCAATACCTTCATTGTCACAGAGATACCCATTCCTTACCTTTATATAATAATAGGAGAGAGAGGTTTCTGTTGATACCTTGAATGGAGTTGTGATAGTAGCTGTAATCACTCTCTTTACAGGCTCATTGTAGGTGAATGGCTTGAGAGTAGGTAGTTTAACAAATGGAGCAGAAAGCTCATTTGGATATTCAGAGATGACATCACCGACGAACTGTGTCTTGCGGATGCTCTTAAGTACATTATCATTCTCATCCATCACAATCCAGTTGATATAGTGCTCACCAGCATTCATCTGCTGGTTGGTTCCATCAGTTCCTGCTGCTTCCAGACTGAAATTGGTACCCTTCAACTGCGAATAGATGATTGCTGGGAGGGTGAACTCATAAGTGTTAGATAGATATGCGAGATTTCCTTCAGCATCATAGATCTTGAAGCCTACAGCTCCTGTTGCGTTTGAATGGTTTACAAATACCCCAAGAGATCCATCCTCATTTTCTGCATACGAGGCGAAATAGCCATTTGCAGAGTTTTTCAGGTTGAAATCTGTGTATTGTCCTACGTTACCCTTTCCGTAAACATATCCAGGATAAGTGGTCTTGGTTTCACCTTCAGGAGCACCTTCATAGCTAGCCTGTGGAGCAGTAATACGATCTTCTAGGAAGATAATATTTGCCTTTGGCAAGTTCATCGATTTCACACGAGCTTTTGCTGCATCGATCATCTCCTGACTGATTGTGAGATAGAAAGTGCCGGCATAATCGCTATAGTAATAGGCATCCTGTGTTTGAGTAGTGTTGTCATAAGTAAGCGTATAGCTCTTTTGTTCTGGAAGAACGAAGAAACCATAAGCCTGGAAGAATTCCGTAAGATCATATCCACTCACTTCGCATGCTTTTTCGTAGAATTTCAAGTAGTCCTCGCTTGCAGGAATAAATACGCCACCACGATGGTTCATTGGGTCTGCACGGAATGCCTTGAAGAGTTCTGGATAGAAATTATCCTTATAACCCTGAAGTTCGAAGAATTGATAAAGTTGGAAGTACATGTGATGACGTTCTGACCCGTCACGTTCAATCCAGAACTTTCCTGCAGCCATATTGTCGAAAGTGCTGCTGAGATAGGCACTTCGTTGTGTCATATGACCATTCTCGTAAAGTGCGATATTTGAGAAAAGATTATTGCTCACCTCATTTGCACCTACCATATTAATGAGTTTCTGGTTGTGATGACCGTTTTCGTGGGCAACACCCCAGGTATTGTCGCCCCCGTTGAACATCTTCTCGTAGTTCATAACCTCTTTCAATGTGTATTCATTGTAGTAGGTGCCGTAAGTGGTGGCAAACATATGGTTATTGGAGATGATGGAAGTTGCTGAGAGCATATTATTCCAATATCCCTCAAACTCATCGACTCCCATTTCACGATGCTCCATGCTTACAATCTTGTCCCAGATGGAAAGAAGCTCTGTCATCTTTTCAGGACAGGATTCCTTCACCAGACTAGCATTCATATTGAACACCAACTTGTTGGTTTTAAGCTGTAGATAAGGATGCTTGTCGAGTAAGTGCTGTTGAAGCTTTTTCCAATCGTAATTGTCATCACCTTTAGTAATATCCAGATAGCCATTTACTTCACCACCTTCAATGTGGATGTCAACAGGATTATAGCTGTCGATGCGTGTGAAAGGCGCCTTACCGCCTGTTGTATTATCTACATTATAATTAATGAATAGATTGCCGTCCTCTGCAACCTTAATAGCGTTGAATCCTTCTTTTAAATCGTAGAGAGTTCCTGCTGCTGAATAGCTGCCAACATTTTCCACTTGTATCTTTTGGCCAGTTGGAATCTCTCCCACATATAATGTGATGATATCATTTGCTTTCACAGTGATACCCGTTGGATTGGTTATACGAGAAAAGGCATAGCTTGTTCCGATGATGTTGTTCCATACGTTGTAGCTGCTGTATGCTTTATAGCTGTTAATGCGGAATGATTTTTCTGTTTTATCCCAGTTCTCATCATATACATCCCAACTCCTGTTCTTAACTTTCAGAGTCATTTCTATTACGGTTTGAGGGAGACCATCTTGCTCCAAGAGAGCGGTCAGTGCCTCGTCACTGTAACTGATATATTCAGCCTGAAGTGTTGTGCAGGCTGCATCACTGAAATATTTCTTCAAGATAGAGGTGATGAGTGGTGCGTTATCACGAAGCAATCCCACCGAAGTGTAATCCTGCTGTTGTTCTGAAAGTATATCAGTTTTAACCTCCACTTTCTCCAATTTCCATTGAGAGGCTCCTGCAGTGTATCCCCAGGAAACCACCACATGACCGTTGGACTGGTGATGAAGGCCATTGTTAGTACCACTCAATCTGAAATAGAACAGATTGTCTTCAGTGTTTCCGAGAAGGAAAGTTGAAACTGAAGTAGTGGTAGTAAAAGGAGAACCTCCTTTAGCATTGATGTATCTGCCTGTTACTGCGTTTCTCAGAGATACATTTCCATTGTCAACAGATAATTGCCATACTTGCTTGTAATCGTCATCAGCTGGATTCACGCAGTTTACAGAATGGTTATCCAACACCTCATTCATCACAAATGGTGTGTTGTATGCAAGACTGTAGATGCGGTAATAGCTTCCACTACTTACTTCTGTAGCATATTCCTGCGCATTCACAGAGATACATATCCCTAGCAGAATCAAGCTGACAAGCATGATTTTCCTAAATAATTCCTGAATCATAAGTAATAAGATATTTCTAAATAAAATTATGGCTACAAAGATAGCATAATATTATCAGTAATTTGTAATATTTACAAACTTTATAAATTTATTTGGATATTCTTTAGTCTAAATTTTGTATGTAATGGAATTTTGACAGAAAATAATAGGGGAAAATTCCGAAACGTCTGTTATCAAGTATTCCTTGAATAACTAAAAACCGCCAACAAGCAGAACTAACAACAATGTTATTTCTTCTTATTGGCGGTATTCTTCTTATGAGTGGGAGATTTATTTCAGGTTCTTACCATCCTTAAAAGCATTACCCACACGTTTGCCCAATTGTACATATCCTAGATGCACAGGATCGAAAGTAATTAGATTCATTTTCTCTAAGTCAGGTTTTTCATCCTCGCCTAGATATTTCTCGTCGCAGAGAATATTTACAATCTCGGCAATAATGTAGTAACCAGTTTCCGACTCATCCAGTTTTTCTTTAATGCGACATTCCAATGTCATAGGAAAATCGGTGAAAATAGGAGCATCTACATTCTCTGACTTTTGGATGGTCCAATGCGTCTTTTCCATCTTATCAGGATCGTTCTTCTGACTCACAATGCCCACGAAATCAGCAGCCTCCATAGTTTCCGCAGTAGCGAAAGCAACAGTGAATTCGCCTTTAAGATTCAGATTCTGGGTTGACTTATGATTACCCATAGAGATCATGATTTCGTGGTTGTCCCACTGTCCTGCCCATGCAGCATTCATTGCATTAGGCTTACCATTCTCGTCGTATGTACCGATAATCAGTACTGGCTGTGGGAGCATCCACGCTTTTGGTCCAAATGATTTCATTTTGTTGATATTTAAATTGATATACTTTATACTCTAGTTTCCTTTTTGCCTCTAAACCAATTCTTTACTCTTTTATAACCCTCAGCCCCTACGATAGTCAAACCACCATATTGACAAGTTTTTGCCATACCAAATAATACAAATAACAGCACACCTTTGATTTCAAGTGACAAATACTCCGACGGAATTGCCATCTGGGCAAATGCCAGAATATAAAACGGAATGCACATCGCCATTATCACTACACCTGTTCGAAAGGAAAGCCCTTGTAGCCAGGACTTAATACGTATAAATAAATTCTTCATTATAAAAGATAACTGCATGCCAACGCAAGAATGGCAAGACCTCCTTGTTTGATAATAATAGTCTTACTGCTAGTTAAACTGCCGAATGCAGCAACTAGAATAACAAAGCCCAATAACAAACGAAGCCAGAAGAGATCTTCCTGGAGGATGGCAATGAGTATGAGAACAGCCAACAGCAGATTGTAGACACCCTGATTCTTGAAGAGGGTGCGGACTACTTGTCATTGAAGCTGGTCATGAGCCATATTAAAAGTCCGTGCGGTCTTTTTGGATGAAGTCACAATAGTTTCAAGGAACATTATATATAAATGCTCCAGGACTACAAGGGCCGAAAGGGTGAGTGTGATAATGTGCATAATTGTTTAATGCTTTATACTATTTACGTGGCTGCTACAAATATACAAAAAAATATGTTTATTAGCCAAATGTTTCATAAAAAAAATATATCTTTGTAGCAAAATCGTGAGAAACAGATTGTATATATCCCATCTTGTAGTGGCAACATTTATGGTGTTGCTCTCTACATTAGTGCAAGAAATAAAGGAGGCTACACCTTCCATCCTGTTGAAGTGAAGAAAGACCACGAGAAAAAGGGATTTGTGGAGATCAAGCATCTGAGTGAAAATTTAGGTAAGGCGCAATTCGCATTGAATGGTGCTTATTATCTACTTTCTGAAATGAAAAAAGCTGAAACTGGTGAAGAAGATTAGTAAATAGAACTAACAGCGGTATTTTTTTTAGTTAAAGTTTGTATAACAATACATTAACTGAAATAAATACCGTACCTTAGCCGCCAGTTAGATTTAAGATTTTTGTTGTATTGTTTTTAACAAGGTTTTTTGCTTCTTACTGAGGCAGATTTATCATCGTCAAGACAAGCTCCACAATTTTTTTTATTTCTGATGATAAATCACATTTCTCTGGAGGACACCCGAAGGAGTTTTTTTTATATAAAGTAAGTTAAGTAAAAATGAACATTTTTGTAAGCAACATTAATTTCAGTACCACGGAAGACAGTATCAAGGAATTATTCTCTCAGTATGGCGAGGTTGAATCTTTTCGTTTAATCACTGACCGCGAGACAGGTCGCAGTCGTGGATTTGGTTTCGTAGAGATGAACGATGAGGATGGCCAGAAGGCTATCGATGCCCTAAATGGTACAGAGTTTGAGGAGAAGACAATCAATGTAATTGTTGCCCGTCCTAAAGAGGAGCGTCGCCCAAGTTTCAACAATAATCGTGGTGGCTATAACAACCGTGGAGGTTATAATAACAATCGTGGTGGTGGCTACAACAACAATCGCGGTGGCTATAACCGTGGTGGCTATAACAGAGATAATGGTTACAATCGTGACAATGGTTATGGTCGTGATAACCGTTACAACAATCGTGAGAATAGATTTAATCGCGAAGATAGATTTAATCGCGAAGATAGATTTAATCGTGAAGACAGATTTAGTCGCGAGGATAGATATAGCCGTAATGACAAATTCTCTAGTGATGACAGCTATAAAGATTCTGACAATTTCGATCGCGAAGATCGCTATTAAATATAGAAAGGCTAGCCAGAAGCTAGCCTTCTTTTTTTGAATACAGACTATAAAAAAATGACTATACCTCGCGGTGTAGTCATTTTTGTTGCAGTTGTGTCCTGATTCATTTGAATCAGTTAATCCAATTTTGCTTTATTTACCTTAATATCAACTCTTACCTATAACTATGTAACTTTTACCTTAGCTTGTGAAAACACAACTTATAAATTATTACTTAAGTTTCTCAAGTGAATTAAATCGCATCTTTTAGATAATAATTATTCATTATCCTATTAAAACGATCGTTTCTCAAAGTTA
>CAJOPE010000102.1 GCA_905236815.1 uncultured Prevotella sp.
CTGTTGCTTTTTACTGAAAGCTGCTACTAACGACTCATAAATCTACCCTTAATCGTGTATTGGATGATAGTTGCGGATTTTAGGTTCTTTCTTTTTTCAGTTAAAGAAACTAGGATGGTTAAGAAATCTCACCTTGGGTCGCTATCGTCTGCATTTCGGTATGGGGTTGGTGCTAAATAATGATTTTGGGTTTGGAAAGCAAGCCACGCTCTCTACTCTTGGCCGAAGCAGTAATAATATTCGAACACATTCTTCGCGGTCCTCTGCAAACTATCTGCAAGGTGTTGCAACAACGTTTCAGCTAGCTTCAGGACTGGATTTAAGTGCCTTTGTGTCTTATCGAAAAATAGATGCCA
The DNA here is from genome assembly GCA_905236815.1 of uncultured Prevotella sp. Taxonomy (GTDB): domain Bacteria; phylum Bacteroidota; class Bacteroidia; order Bacteroidales; family Bacteroidaceae; genus Prevotella. The sequence continues at coordinate 357 of CAJOPE010000102.1, forward strand.
CCCTCAGCAAAGATGGTTCCGAGATACAGACAATCGTAAAAACGGGCTATCATCGCACTCTGAAGGAATTAGAAAAAAAGAATGATGCCTCCCAGGTGCTTGCAGGTGGAAATCTCAACTATTTCCTCAAAGGATTTCATGTTGGAACAACTGCCTTCTATACTTCGCTTGATAAGCCTTTGAAGCCTAAGAGTACACAACTTTATAAGTATTTTGCCCCCGAAGGAAAGCAGTTCTGGAATGCGAGTATTGATTATGGTTATTTGAGCAGACGGTTGAATATCAGTGGTGAAACGGCGACAGGTAGCAGCCGGGGAATTGCCACCATCAACAGCATCAGTTACCTTTTTCCAAACGACCTGTCTCTGATGGCTTTGCAGCGTTTCTATTCCTGTCGTTATTCCTCACTCTTCAGTAGTAGTTTTAGCGAAGGAGGAAGTGTGCAGGATGAGAGCGGTATTTATTTGGGAGCCGATTGGAATGTGTCCAGGCATCTGCAGTTGAAAGGCTATACGGATTATGCCTATTTTGCCTGGCCTAAATATAGAGTAAGTGAGTCTTCCATAGGATGGGACAATTTTCTTTCAGCCACTATATTATATAATAGGTGGAACTTCTTCACCAGCTATCGCTATAAGCTGCGAGAAATGGATTCTAAGAAATTGGGGAGGGTTGCATTTACAAGGAATCAGCGATTCCGAGTATCGGCAGGTTATGAGCGGGGTGGCTTCTCCAGTAAAATGCAATTGGATATTTCCCACTATCAGTTTGAGGAGGAAAGCTTTGGATATATGCTGTCTCAAAATCTTCGTTATAAGTTGAACTGGTGGCAAGTGAATGGTTCTCTTGGTTATTTCCACACCAACGATTATGATAGTCGGGTTTATGCCTATGAACCAGGAATGCTATATAATATCAGTTTTCTTTCCTTTTATGGGGAGGGCATCCGTTATGCCCTGAGTGCCCGGACTGAAATAGGGAAGCACTTCGTGCTGATAGCCAAGCTAGGAACTACCGATTATTTTGATAGAAATAAAATTTCCAACAGTTATCAGCAAATTAATCGTTCCTCGAAAACCGATTTGGAATTGCAGTTGAAAATGAAACTTTAGCGGGAAAAAGTTTTCGCTGGGTTCTTTTATATTTTTCTTCTGATCCACTCCATCAAAACATCCACAGCATATTGTTGTTGTTCGGGAGTGAGCTGCACTCCAGGGGCAATATTATGCCATTTCTGAAAGCAGCCTCTACAGCAGCAGCCTGTGGCATGCTGGGCGATGAATACAGGCGAGGTGCCGTGGCGCATAGGTGTTTGATGCCCATCGTTGGGTATCACGGCGGGAGCCAGGCGTTTGGCAATAATTTCCTCGGCGTTTCTCCTTAGCACATTCAGTCCCTTGTTGGCAATGATCTCACGGTCGGCTGCGTTCAAATAAAAACTGCTGCGGAATTTTGATTGCGCCAGACGGTTGAATAAATCGTCTAATTGGTGGTTCTGCTCAAGGATCAAAGGGGCTGGTTCTCCCATCTCCTGAGGAGAGAACAAACTCATCTCTTCTATCGGTTGTTTCTTTGCTTTCATTGCATTGCAAAAGTACAAAAATAATCTGAAACAATCCACGCTTGACCTATATCAAGAAAAAGTGTCTTTCTGACATTTATTTGATAATATACTTGATTGTGTGCGCAAACAGATGTATCTTTGCATCGTAAAACAAAGGATAATAAAAGTTGAATCGAGGATATAGGTTCCTCATTAAAGGTAAAAAGATTATGATAACATTGTTAGTTTTAGCAGAATTGGTTGTTCTTTCAGTAGTAGCACTTTCAAAGAAGGCAAACTTGAGCAAGTAAGCTCTTGTTTCCTACTGAGGAAACAACACGGGCTGACAGAGAAATCTGCCAGCCCGTGTTGTTTTTGGGGGGATTCGCTGAAAAAAAAGGGCGCTTCGTTATAAGTTTTTATTTTTAACATCTTGAATGGGGCGTATTTGGTAAAAGTTAGCTATATTTGCACGAATATTTAATTAAACATAAAACGTATGAAGAAGTTTTCTTATTTGGCTGCTGCTGTGGTGTTGATGTTCTCAAGCTGTGGTGTAGCTCTTAATCAGGATGCAGGCACTACTGCAACAAACACAACAGGTAATATTTTGGGAGGTATCCTTGGCGCAGCAACTGACGGCAATACTCTTGGAAATATTCTTGGCAATGTGCTTGGTACCAATAAGGTATCGGCTAGCGGCTTGGTAGGTACTTGGAAATATTCTCAGCCAGGTTGCGCTTTCACCTCTGAAAACGCTCTTGCTCAGGCTGGTGGCGAGGTAGCTGCCACTGAAATTAAGAATAAGTTGAAGTCACAGTATAGCAAATTGGGTATCAAGAGTTCAAATACTTATATCCAGTTCAATTCGGATAAAACTTTCACTGCAAAGATCGATGGTACTCCATGGTCGGGTACTTATACCTTCAATGAGAGTAAGCAGCAGGTGGTTATGAAAGGTCTTTTGTTGAACCTTACTGGCTATACTAAGCAAAATACTAACGGCATCAGCATTCTCTTTGAGTCAAGTAAGCTTCTTACTTTGATCCAGACTATTTCTGCTGCAAGCGGTAATTCTACACTTTCCACGATTGGTAATATCAGCAAGAATTACAGTGGTCTTCGTATGGGATTTGATATGACTAAATAATAGTTGCCAATATATAGACTATAAATAAGGCGTAAATCTTTCGGGATTTACGCCTTGTTTTTTTATTCGATAAAAATAAATAGTTCTCTTAATTTTAAACTCTTTTTATCCAATTTGTAAAGTTTATACTGTAAATATAAGATCCAAGAGTTTATCATAAATATATGATAGATATTTAAAGTAATTTTGTATTTTATATGTCTAGAATAAACTTTATAATTTTGTGTCTGATAGTATCTATCAGTTCCAAAGCCCAAAACACAACAGTTTTGTATGAGAGCTTTGATGGCTTGAATTTCAATGAGTCGGTTTACAATGAACTTGATGTTGCAGAAGCTTCGTCTGTTTTCGGTCATGAGGATGACTTTGATACCCCCTCACTCATTGAATATAGTAATAAACAAGTGGGTTACTATCCTGCTATAGGTCATAAGTGTATCTGTGTAGGAACAGAAACCGAACCCCGGAAGTTTGCTATTCCGGTGGATTTCTCAACGAAGAGTCAGGTGATTCTAACCTTCAGGATGGCCCCTTTATCCTCATCGGGCATTTTGAATTGCAGAGTGCTCAATTCCTTTACAGCTAAGTTTGCCAGCAGATGGGTGGATGGAAAGCAAATTAAGGGTTCTTTGAGCGAATACGAGTTAGAGCCAGGAAAGTGGCACGATATAAAGATTGTATATTCGGGTGTGAAGAAAGGGGAACTTGATTTCACCTCTCGTGTAGTGGATAACGATGCCAATAAGTTGTCGGGCAAGACAGATCCCCGGTTCTTATTGGATGATATAAAATTACAGGTTGCCGACAAACCTGCTACAATTCGATATTCCGAGACAAATTCCAATACGTTTGTGGCGAAGAAAAATGCCAATGTCAGATTGGAACGTGTGCTGAGTCCTGATTATTGGAATACTTTCTGTGTACCTTTTAGTCTGACAAGAGGACAGGTTACAGAATTTCTTGGCAAGAATGTAAGCGTGGAGGAATTTGTAGGAGCTGCGGATGGAGCATTGAAATTTTCAAAGACGGATAGGATAGAGGCAGGAAAACCTTATCTTGTAAAGCCTGAAAAGAAAATCGCCTCACCTCTGTTTGAGGGGGTGGAGATCGTACCTGATGCTCCCCAGACAATAGAATTCAATGGCTATAAGATTAATGGAAATTATAATAAACTAAAGGTACCCCAGGACAGTAATAGTTACTATCTAACTGTCGATGGCGCCTTGAAGCCTATGGCAGATGTGAATTATCTGTTAAATGGTTTCCGCTTCTTTGTCACACTTCCAGAAGATGAAGAGGAGGCAAAGATATTAACCGATGCAGTTGTAACAGGCATTTCTTCCCGAAATATAAAGAAAGTGAGAACAAATACTGCCGTTTATAACCTGATGGGACAAAAAGTAACACCTTCCCACCACGGAATTTATATCCAGAATGGCAGAAAGGTGCTGAAGTAATTTTATTGATAATTTCGAATTCTGACATCAACCTTTGAGTTCTTCAGCAATTCGGCCACGCGCTCAATCTTTGTCTGTCCATAATGATAAGGAAAGAGCACCTTCGGCTGTATGATCTCTGCCGCATGGGCAGCCTGCTCTGGCGTCATCGTGTAAGGAAGATTGCAAGGCAGATAAGCCACATCAATATCCTTGATCGCCTTCATCTCGGGAATATCCTCGGTATCGCCGGCTAGGTAGATGCGGAAACCATCGAGGGTGAGAATGAAACCATTGTCGCGGCCTTTCGGATGGAACTGCTGCTTGTCGGCCGAATAGTTGTAGGCTGGTACTGCCTTCAGCGTGATGCCGCCCGAGAGCTGCAGCTCATCGCCATTGCGCATAATCTCACCCTTGCCCAGCAGCTTGTGGCAGTTCTGGTTGGTGATGAGACGGGTGCCCTGCTTGGTGAGGTGCTCGATGGCCTTGGCATCGCAATGGTCGAAATGCTCGTGGGTAACAAGGATGTAGTCGGCCTTGGGATACTGGGTGTAGTCGGTGGCTGGATTCATCGCCTCCACAGGGTCGATCTCGAACTCCTTTCCATCATAATGGATGCGCACGCTGCCATGCTTCACCACATAGAGGTGGACGGTCTTGCCCGATGGGGTGGTGAAGGCATCGTGCTGGGCAATCACCTTTCCCGCCTGCCCCCATTCCAGTATGCCGCCCTTCAGGTTCACCACCTCGAAGCCGGATTCGGCCAGCTGGTTGGCGGCATTCATCGAGCGCTTGCCACTTCGGCAATATACATACACGGGTTGCTGCTTCTTGAGCTGCTGAAGCGCCTGCTGCTTGAAGTTGGACTGGTTGACATCGATGTTCTGGGCGTAGGCGATGCAGCCCTCGCTATATTCGCCCGCTGTGCGGACATCCACCAGCTGCACCGGCTGGGCATTGACCGCCTTCTCAAATTCATCGGCATCCACCGACTTGATATGCTCGTTCTGGGCGCACGAGGTGATGCCCAGGCCCAGAACTGCTAGGATGGTTGCAAAAATTCTGTTCATATTTCTTGCTTGTAAAATTCAATATTGCTGCAAATATAGTGATTCTTTTTCGTAATTTTGGGGGAAATAGGGGCTATGAGGGGGTAAATTCTGTTTTATTTGCCGTAAATTGATACAAAAAACAGTTTTTATATCCTGAAAGTATTTGAAAAGTGCTACTTTTGCTCTCGGTTTAGATTAATAACTACTCTTTAAGTTAACATACGATTTATTAGAAGAATGAGGAAGATAATTTTATTTTTCTTTTTCGCATTGACGGCTACACTTACTTCAGCTGCCAATGGTCCTAGGGTAAAAGTAAAAGAAGGCGTGCTGGAAGGCGTGGACCTTTCGGGCGTGAAAATATTTAAGGGCATCCCATACGCACAGCCACCGGTTGGCAAGCTGCGATGGAAGGCTCCACAACCTGCTGTGGAGTGGGCGGGCGTTCGCTCGGCCATCGACTTCGGCCCAAATCCTATCCAATATAATCCTTTCCCTGATATGATCTTCGGTACGGATAAGTTCAGCGAGGACTGTCTGTATCTGAATGTGTGGACGCCTTCACAGACGATGGATGAGAAAATTCCTGTTCTTATCTGTTTCAATGGTGGAAGCTTCCTGGCAGGAAGTGGCAGTGAATATCGCCACGAGGGTCTGACACTTGCCGGAAAGGGCATCATCATGGTGACGGCGAATTACCGACAGGGCATCTTCGGCTTCTTCTGCCATCCGCAGCTCTCGAAGGAGACCAGCTATCACGGTTCGGGAAACTATGGACTGATGGATATGGCGGCTGCCATAAAATGGGTGAAGGAGAATATCGCTGCCTTTGGGGGCGATCCCGACCGCATCACTATCTATGGGGAATCGGCTGGCTCGCTGGCGGTGAGTGCCCTGATGACCTCGCCTATGAGCAAGCACCTCATCAATGGGGTGATCGGATCGAGCGGTAGTCTGCTTGCCAGCTATCCGCCGATGACACTGAAGCAGGCCGAGGAGAATGGCGCTAAATGGGCCAGAAAGCATAGAATAAAGAAATTCGACGATTTGCGCAAGCTCCCGGCTGAGCAGCTGAACAAAATGGCGGAGTTTGGCGAAGTGCCGGATTACTGCGTGGATGGCAAGTTCTTTACCGAGAATCCGATTCTTACCTTCCAGAAGGGGGAACAGGCGCAGGTGCCTGCGCTGATTGGGGGAAACAATGCCGAGATGCCGGTGCTCGCCTATCTCGAGGGGAAGGCGCCAACGCTCTCCAACCTGCGGGAACTGCTGGGCGAAACTTTCAACACCAGTGACAAAATCGAGGATTTGCTCGACTTATATGATATTAATAACGATCTAGATATTCAGAAATTACAGGGCTATGCGCTGGGCGGCGATATCTTTATCGGCTATTCCACCTGGAAATGGACCGATATGCTCCAGCATACCAGCAAAAAGCCTGTTTACCGGTATTTATTCTGTCATCCCCGTCCGGCTGCTTATCCATCCGAGGAAACTCCAGGGGCAGTGCATGCTGCCGACATCGACTACTCGATGGGAAACCTCTCGAGCAATAAGTTCTTCAACTGGACAGCCGACGACTATCGTGTATCCGAGATCTTCCAGCGCTTCTATCTGAATTTCGTGAAGCATGGAAATCCAAACGGACTGGGTTTACCACATTGGGAGGCCATCAACGGCAAGAGCATTGCCCCGGTAATGTATATCGACGTGAACTCCCAAATGGTAGAAAACGAGAGGGTAGAAAGGCGCTATAAGCTTATCGACCAGCTGATGTCGGAGTAAGCGCCAGTATTTTCTGGGCATTTTCCACACGTTCCTTAGTAGGAGGTTCCACCCCTGCTAAGGGATATTCTTTTCCCAGTTTCTCATTTTTGTAGATGCCCAAAGTGTGATAAGGCAGCACATCTACACGCTCCACATTCTCGAGAGTCTTCAGGAAAGCGGCCAGTTCGTGCAGGTATTCATCCTTGTCGGTGATGCCTGGGATGAGCACATGGCGAATCCATACAGGTTTGTGAATATCCGAAAGATAGCGGGCGCAGTCGAGAATGTTCGCATTGCTGAACCGGGTGAGCTTGCGGTGCTCTTCGTCGCGGATATGCTTGATATCCAGAAGAATCGTATCGGTATAGTTCATCAGTTCCTCGAACTTGGCAAACCATTTCTCATTTCTGGTGAAAGGTTGGGCAGAAGTGTCGAGACAAGTATTGATGCCTCTTTGCTTTGCCTTCTTGAAGAGTTCGAGCAGGAAATCCATCTGCAGCAGGGCCTCGCCTCCGCTCACCGTGATGCCTCCCTTGTCGCCCCAGTAGCTGCGATAGCGTTCTGCCTTGTCGAGCAGTTCATCGGCTGTCATCTCGTTGCTCTTGTTCACTGCCCATGAGTCGGGATTGTGACAGAACTGGCAGCGCATGGCACAGCCTTGAAGGAAAATAAGAAAGCGGACTCCTGGTCCATCGACCGATCCGAAGGTCTCGATGGAGTGTATATATCCTTTTGTCATTGTTTCTATTTATTTTGTTATTGTGGCATACCCTCTCTCTTATCTCCCCCACGGGTGGGGGAGAGGATCTCGAAATCAAGTTTATCTCGCCCACTGGTGGGTAAGAAGATCTCAAAGTAAAATTTATCTCCCCCACGGGTGGGGGAGAAGATTCCTCATTACAGATTCTCGTGAGCCTGACGAGCAATTACATCCAACTGCTGCTCTGGAGTGAGGTCGATAAACTTCACAGCATAACCACTCACGCGGATGGTGAAGTTCTGATACTCCTCCTTCTCAGGATGCTCCATAGCGTCCTTCAGCTTGTCAACACCGAATACATTCACATTCAGGTGGTGAGCTCCCTGGTTGAAGTAACCGTCCATTACGTTTACGAGGGTGTTTGCACGCTCCTCATCGTCGTGGCCAAGTGCTCCAGGACTGATGGTCTGGGTATTTGAGATACCATCGAGAGCATACTCGTATGGCAACTTAGCTACTGAGTTGAGGGATGCCAGCAAACCGTTCTTCTCGGCACCATAGCTTGGGTTCGCACCTGGAGCCAATGGAGTGCCTGCCTTACGGCCATCAGGCATGTTGCTGGTGAACTTACCATATACTACGTTAGAGGTGATGGTGAGGATACTTGTGGTAGGCTCAGAATCACGATAAGTGTGATGCTTCTTCACCATTCCGAGGAAGGTCTTGAGCAACCATACTGCGATCTCGTCGGCACGCTCATCATCGTTACCATAGCGAGGGAAATCGCCTTCGGTCTTGAACTCGAGAGGGAAACCAGTCTCGTCGCGGATGATATTCACCTTGGCATACTTGATAGCGCTGATGGAATCTACTACGTGAGAGAAACCTGCGATACCGGTTGCGAATGTGCGGCGAACATCAGTATCGATGAGGGCCATCTCGGCTGACTCGTAGAAATACTTGTCGTGCATGTAGTGGATGAGGTTCAAGGTCTTTACATAAACACTTGCCAGCCACTCCATCATATCCATGAACTTAGGCATGAAGTCGTCGTAAGTAACTACATCACCCTCGATAGCACGGTAAGCAGGACCACACTGCTCGCGGGTCTTTGAATCCACACCACCGCTGATAGCATAAGTGAGACACTTAGCGAGGTTGGCACGAGCACCGAAGAACTGCATCTCCTTACCAGTCTGAGTAGCCGATACACAGCAGCAGATGCTGTAGTCATCGCCCCAGATAGGACGCATCACATCGTCGTTCTCATACTGGATAGAACTTGTCTGAACAGAGATCTTTGCTGCATACTTCTTGAAGTTCTCAGGCAAGCGACTGCTATAGAGAACAGTGAGGTTTGGCTCTGGTGAAGGACCCATATTCTCGAGTGTATGGAGGAAACGGAAATCGTTCTTGGTCACCATAGAGCGGCCATCCTGTCCCATACCACCTACCTCGAGAGTAGCCCATACAGGGTCGCCGGAGAAGAGCTGGTTATAAGAAGGGATACGAGCAAACTTCACCATACGGAACTTCATTACCAAGTGGTCGATGAGCTCCTGAGCATCCTCCTCGGTGAGAGTACCCTCGTTGAAATCACGCTCGAAATAAATATCGAGGAAAGTAGAGATACGGCCCACCGACATAGCAGCACCGTTCTGAGTCTTAACAGCACCAAGGTAACCGAAATAGAGCCACTGCACTGCCTCGCGTGCATTCTGAGCTGGCTGAGAAATATCAAAGCCATAGATAGCTGCCATTTCCTTCAAGCCCTTGAGCGCTCTGATCTGCATAGATACCTCCTCGCGCAGACGAATCACATCGTCGATCATCTCCTTGTCGCCCATAGTGTCGAGATCCTTCTTCTTCTCCTCGATAAGGAAATCGATACCATAGAGAGCCACACGGCGGTAATCGCCTACGATTCGGCCACGACCGTAAGTATCAGGTAAACCAGTAAGAATATGATTGTGGCGTACCTTCTTCATTTCTGAAGTATAGGCATCGAAAACACCATCATTATGAGTCTTTACATAATTGTGGAAGATGTCGTGCAATTCCTGTGAAGGCTCATAGCCATAAGTTGTACAAGCCTGCTCGGCCATCTTGATACCACCATAAGGCATGAAAGCACGCTTCAGCGGCTTGTCGGTCTGCAAGCCAACTACACGCTCAAGCTCCTTGCTTGCCTCGTCGATATAGCCAGGACCATAGGCTGTAAGGCTGGAAACCACTTCTGTTTCCATATCGAGCACACCACCTTTGGCACGTTCTTCCTTCTGTAGTTCTTTTAGTTTTCCCCACAATGTGTTTGTTGCCTGTGTAGGCTCTGCCAAGAAACTTTCATTTCCATCATAACTACTGTAATTGTGCTGAATGAAGTCTCGTACATTAACTTCACTCTGCCACTTGCTTCCTTTGAAGCTTCTCCAAAATGTCTTCATAATCCTGAATTTTATCTGTTTAACCTAATCGATAATTAGTTCTTATTTCTAATTTCGTTTGCAAAGATACGAATTAAAAAATGAGTAATCGGTAACATTTGTGCTTATAATAACATAATGATTGTTAATTCTATAGGAAAATCGACGAGTTTGTAATGAATCAAGAAAATAAATCGCCCGCATAGTAGAATTTCTAGTATGCGGGCGTTGTTTTGATTTTGTCTGCGATATTTATTCGATGTCGAGACGGCGGTTCTTTCCGTATTTTATCTGATAGGAGAGCTTGAACTTCTTGGTTTCCTGTGGGGCGAGGTGGATATTCCACTTCACGATACCTGTTTCCTTATCGAGCTTTCCTTCGGAGAGTTCCAGGATGTTCACTTTGATTTCTCCGTTCTGCGATACTGGCACCTGGTCGTCAACTTGAATATCGACAGACTCCTTGCGGGTGTTGCGGACGGTGATTTCCCATTCCATGGTCTGCTCCTGATTGTTTGCAAGGAATTTATGAACGGTGTTGCTCTTCACCAGCTTGCGGTCGATGCGAATGCCCTGGTCACGGCCGAGCGAGAGATGGAGGGTATCCGATTCCATATCTGGTGAAACCACGGTCTTGCCCACAAAACTATTGTCGTAGAATACCGAAGCCTCGCCCTCAATCAGGTTCAGATTATCCCATCCTGTAGCATCTGCCACAAGGAAAGCGCTCTTGTCGATCTTTGGCACACTTCGATAGCTGTAGGTGGAAGGAATGCTGTAGGTTCCGATAGAGGAAACGGTAGGCTTGTTGCCCGAGGCAATGGTGAGCGGATGCTGAATCTCGAAATCGTAGCCGAATTTTGCCTCCGAGGAAGTTGTCTCCAGGTCGTTGCTGTTGTTGATGCGGACAGCCTTTGGCTTAGCCGCCTTTGCGCTGGTTACTTCTACACCAGGCATTCTTTCAAGGTGTTTTTTCTGTACGCCATATCCTACCACAACCACATCGTTTAATGTTTGGTTGTCATTTTCCAGATTGAAGTCGAGATACTGTCCATTTGCTCTCCTCGTCTGGGTTTTCATACCGATATAGGATACGGTAATATCGTGTCTGTTGGCAGGCATAGTGATGGAGTATTTTCCATCGAGATCCGTGGTCGTTCCAATAGATGTGCCATCCACCATTACCGTGGCGCCAATTAACGGCTCACCCTGTTCATCATAGATCGCACCCGAAACCTTTCCGTTGCCTATCTTACTGAAATCATAGCTTGGAGCCCTCTTTCCATAGTCGAGCCAATAGGTTTTCAGCTCGGGCAGCACATTGCTGCGGTTTGGATTGGCCGATGAGAGGGTAACGTTGGCCTGCTTCCACACCTCATTGGTCTGCTGCGAGATACTCGCCTTATAGGTAAGCTGCAGCGGGTCGTTGATGCTGTTGGAGCGGATTTCATAGGAAGGGAACCACGAAGCCCCGCCAGTATAGTATTTAAATGAGAATTTCGCCTGAGTGGCATTCTTGGCATCAATCTTCACATCCACCACCATCATGCGCTTAGGACGGAGGCCCACCACCGAGTCGCGGCGGTTCCTTATCTGGTTGCAAATCTCATTTGCCTTTCTGTCTTCCTCATCAAGGTCGGAGAGTTTCTTGTTGATCGCCATCACCTCATCGTAGTAATAGTGGTTCAACTGCTTGATGTTCTCTAGCGGTGTAGCCACTGTTCGGTTGGATATCGAGCAGTTTTTCTTCACCAATTCGAGTTGTTCCTCCAACACCTTCCGCTGCATAATCAGTTCACCGACACGCTTCTGTGCCTGCTTCAGCTCCCGCTCGGCCGTTCTCGAGGCGTTGCTGATGGCAGCACTGTCGGGGAAGGCGAAGTGATGGTTCACGCCAAGAATCGTGATATTTCCGCTGGCATTCACCTGCAGACTGTTGGCATCGGTAAAAGGCGAGATACCCGTAAAGCTGATAATCTGCTCACCCGCCTTTACAGGAACCGAAGCCTCGCGGTTCACCTGGGCACCCTTCGAGAAGATCGTGACATGCTTTAAGGCAGGAGTATGGATATTCTGAGCGATAGAAAGCATTGGAGTGGTTAAACATCCAACAAGTAGGAGTTGTTTTATTTTCATTTTTTCTTAGATTTAGTGCAGCAAATATAAGTAAAATATCTGATAGTATTCATTCCGAATAGTATAAAAAAACGAAAAAGAGACTTCCTGTCTCAGGAAATCTCTCAATGAAGCACAATTAGCTTCAAACTAATCTATCAACATCTAATCACTATCAGACGACATTAAACACATTTGTTTTTATATAGATCTGTAAGATCCGATCATTTAAATAAACATTTCGAATTATCTGTTTCATGCTGCAAATATCGGGAATTTTCCATTTTTTAAGGTGGAAATTTTATTGTTTTCCAGCCTAAGGTATGGATAGCATATTATTTGAACAGATTTTCTACCACATAAAAGGCAAACAAAGCTATTATTAAGCAGCAATGCTACTATTAGTTAGCAAAGCTATTATTAGCAGCGAAGCTATTATTAGATAGCAAGCCCCCTTGCTCGTGGTATACCCTCTCTCTTATCTCCCCCGCAAGCGGGGGAGAAATGCTTCAATTTTCCAGGCTATCTTCTATATCTTCTCCCCCACTTGTGGGGGAGATAAGAGAGAGGGTATGCCACAAGATTAAGCAGCGAAGCTAATATTAGTTAGCAAAGCTATTGTTAGCAGCGAAGCTACTATTAGATAGCAAATAAACTTTGCTCGTGGTATACCCTCTCTTTGATCTCCCCCGCAAGCGGGGGAGAAATGCTTCAATTTTCCGGGCTATCTTCTGTATCTTCTCCCCCACTTGTGGGGGAGATAAGAGAGAGGGTATGCCACAAGATTAAGCAGCAAAGCTAATATTAGTTAGCAAATCTAATATTAGTTACTTAAGTTTCTCAAGTGAATTAAATCGCATCTTTTAGATAATAATTATTCATTATCCTATTAAAACGATCGTTTCTCAAAGTTA
>CAJOPE010000103.1 GCA_905236815.1 uncultured Prevotella sp.
TAACTTTGAGAAACGATCGTTTTAATAGGATAATGAATAATTATTATCTAAAAGATGCGATTTAATTCACTTGAGAAACTTAAGTAAATTTACTTTGCTCTCGGTCAATATAGCAGTGATAATACTGTCTTTTAAAGACCAATCGTAGATTTCCTTATGATTGGAATTTCCTGTTGATTCCATTTTGTGATTTGCATAGAATACTTGATTGTCAAAAGTATAGCTTGCGGATGCGTCTTTTGTGTATTTAAATTCAACAACTTCACCTGATTTGAGGTCCTTATCAATCTTAATAGTAGAATTCTCAGGTTTGTAGGTTAAGTAGCCTTTGATATGTGTAGGTTCCCAAGTACCCACAACATCACTTTCGGAATATTCCACAACCTGTTCTTTTTCGTTCTCATCCTCATCTTTTGAGCATGCAGCCAATGACAGACAGAATACTGCCATCACTAAATAGAGTAATTTAATTTTCATAAAATATTTATTAAAAGTTGAAATAATTCATCCGCTAATTTATTCGCTTGTCTATTGTTGAAAGATTATCGGGTGCAAAGTTAGTAAATATTTTAGAAAAATAAGGCCTTTTCGATAAATTTTTTGTTAAAATATTAGGATAAGTGCGTAAAAATTGCTACCTTTGTATTCGTTAGTTTTCCCCTTTTTGATTACAAAACCACAATGGAATCGTCTATCTATTATAAGAAAACAAATTATAATGAAACTATGTAAGGCGATTGTGGTAGCTGCGTTGTTGGCAATTCCTTCTACAAAGGCAGCTGCTCAGTATAAACTCTGGTATAACGAACCTGCGAGAGTATGGACGGATGCACTCCCTCTCGGCAATGGTAGGTTAGGGGCGATGGTGTATGGCGTCCCAAGCACTGAGCGCATCCAACTCAACGAGGAAACTATTTGGACGGGTAAGCCGAACAACAACCCGAATCCTGATGCGCTCAAGAATATCCCTATCATTCAGAATCTCCTTTTCAATGGCGAATACAAACAGGCACAAGATCTGGCCAATGCCCATGTGATGCCAAAGACCAACAATGGTATGGCCTACCAGACTTTCGGTGATGTATATATCGCTTCGCCTGAAATTTCAGAATACAGCAACTACTATCGCGAGCTGAGCCTCGATTCTGCTCGCACGATCACCCGCTTCGAAAGCGAGGGCGTAACCTATCAGCGCGAGGTGATCACCTCGTTCAGCGACAATGTGGTGATGGTTCGCCTCACCGCATCACAGCCTGGCAAAATTACCTTCAATGCCAGCTATTCCACCCCTCACGAGGATGTTATCATCAAGAGCGAGGGCGAGGAGGCAACACTCCTTGGCGTGAGCTCCAAGCTCGAGAACAACAAGGGAAAGGTGCGTTTTATGGGCCGTATGGCGGTGAATGCCAAGGGCGGAAGAAAATCCTCGAAAGATGGCATCATCACCGTGAGGAATGCCGACGAGGCCGTGCTCTATATCTCCATCGCCACCAGCTTTGTGGACTTCAAGAATATCACCGGCGACGAATCGGCCAAGTCGGAGGAATATCTCCGCAAGGCCATGGCGGCCGATTATGCGGCAAGCCGAAGCAAGCATGTGGAGCTCTTCCAGAACTATATGAAGCGCGTTTCGCTCAACCTTGGCGAGGATAAATACAAGGATCTGCCAACCGATGAGCGACTCATCCAGTTTGCCAATCACGACGACAACTGGCTCGTAGCCACCTATTTCGCCTTCGGCCGCTACCTGCTCATCTGCAGTTCTCAGCCAGGCGGACAGCCTGCCAATCTGCAGGGCATCTGGAACGACAAGATGTTCCCAGCCTGGGACAGCAAATATACTTGTAACATTAATCTCGAAATGAACTACTGGCCTGCTGAGCCTACCAATCTGACAGAGTTGAACCAACCCCTCTTCAGCATGATAAAAGACCTCAGTCAGACCGGAGGCATCGCCGCCAAGACCATGTATGGCAAGAACGGATGGGTGCTGCATCATAACACCGATATCTGGCGCATTGCCGGAGCCGTAGACCATGCCCCAAGCGGTATGTGGATGACCGGTGGAGCATGGGTTTGCTCCCATCTGTGGCAGCACTATCTCTATACCGGCGACAAGGAATTCCTTCGCAAGGTATATCCTGAGATGAAGGAGGCAGCCCGCTTCCTCGACGAGATGCTCATCAAGGAGCCCGAGAACGACTATCTGGTGATTTCCCCATCGGTATCGCCCGAGAATGTGCATCAAAGCAAGGATGGCATGATCTCGCTTTCCTATGGCACCACAATGGACAATCAACTCCTCTTCGAGCTATTCAATAATGTTATTGCAGCAGGAAAGATTCTGCAGGATGATGCAACTGTCCAGCAGCACCTTGCCGACCGATTGCAGCGCCTTGCGCCAATGCAGATTGGTAAGTGGGGACAACTGCAGGAATGGCTCAAGGATTGGGATGATCCAAAGGATACCCATCGCCATGTGAGTCATCTCTACGGACTCTTCCCTGGCAATCAGATCTCGCCATTCCGCACCCCAGAGTTGATGGATGCAGCCCGCACCTCACTCATCCACAGAGGCGACCCAAGCACCGGCTGGTCGATGGGATGGAAGGTATGCCTGTGGGCTCGATTGCTCGATGGAAACCATGCCTATAAGCTCATTCACAACCAGTTATCCCTCACCGATGACAGATGGATGGCTTACGGCACCAACAAGAAGAAAGGCGGTACCTATCGCAACCTCTTCGATGCCCATCCACCATTCCAGATAGATGGCAACTTCGGCTGTACGGCAGGTATTTCCGAGATGCTCGTTCAGAGTCATGATGGCTTTGTCTATCTGCTCCCAGCTCTTCCGGATGCCTGGAAGGCAGAAGGCGAGGTAAAGGGCTTGAAGACCCGTGGAGGCTTCGAAATTGTGGATATGAAGTGGAAGGACGGCAAGATCGTGAAACTCACCATCAAGTCGAATATCGGCGGTAATCTGCGATTGAGAGCAAATCAGCCTCTCAAGGGCTTGAAGAAAGCCAAGGGCGAGAACAAGAACAGCCTCTTCGCAGTACCAGCGGTTAAGAAAGAGCTGAATCACTCCGAAGTAGAATTAAACAAGATAGAATTGCCAACCACCTATTGCTACGATGTAGCCACCAAGGCAGGAGGCATCTTGAATATAAAATAAAGGTAATCACAATTACTAATTCCTAATTGCTAATTACACATCAAAATGAAATGGATATACGCCCTGCTTCTCGCAGGAACCCTATCAGCCCATGCAGCCAAAGTGGCAAAGCCATGGGATAACGGAAATCTGAAGGTTTCCGACAACCAACGCTATCTGCAGTTCGACAATGGACAGCCTTTCTTCTGGTTGGGCGATACCGGCTGGCTGCTGCCAGAGCGTCTCGACCGTGCCGAGGCACAATACTATCTGCAGAAATGCCGTAGGGCAGGCTACAACATGGTACAGGTGCAGGTGCTCGACGGAGTGCCTTCCTATAACATCTACGGTCAGCAATCCAATCCAGCAGGATGGGATATGTCGAAAGCCGATCCACAAGGCGTATATTCCTATTGGGACCATCTCGACTACATCATCGACCTGGCCGAGCAGAACGGCATCTACATCGGTATGGTGGCCATCTGGGGCTCTCAGGTGAGCAGCGGACATATCAATGCCCAGCAGGCAAAAGTCTATGGCAAATTCCTTGCCAATCGCTATAAAGACAAGAAGAACATCATCTGGATGATGGGAGGCGACATCAAGGGCGATATCCATCCAGAAGTATGGGAGGCGCTTGCCACCACTATCAAGGGCATCGACAAGAACCACCTCATGACCTATCATCCACGTGGCCGCTATACCTCGGCTAAATGGTGGAGCAAAGCCAAGTGGATGGACTTCCACATGTTTCAGAGCGGACATCGCAAATACGGTCAGCGAATGGGCAATGCCGAATATCCAATTCCCGACAATACCGAGGAGGATACCTGGATGTATGTAGATTCTACTTGGGCCTATCAGCCCATGAAACCAGTGCTCGATGATGAGCCAAGCTACGAGGATATTCCAAAGGGATTGCACGATCCTAACGAGGAAAGATGGCAAGACTATGATGTGCGCCGCTATGCCTACTGGAGTGTATTTGCCGGAAGTTGTGGACACACCTATGGCCACAATGCCATTATGCAGATGTTGAAGCCAGGCTATCCAACCAGTTATGGAAGCGATGGAGCCGAGAAGAGCTGGTATCAGGCACTCAACGATCCAGGCTATAATCAGATGAAGTATCTGAAGAACCTGATGCTGAGTTTCCCTTATTTCGACCGCATCCCAGATCAGAGCATTATTGCCGGCGAGAATGGCACTCAATACAATCGACTCCTTGCCACAAGAGGCAACGATTATCTGCTGGTTTACAACTACAATTCAGTTCCAATGAAGTTGGATCTCGATAAGATTTCGGGCGACAAGAAGCAAGTATGGTGGATGGATGCCGCAACCGGAAATCTCCGCTATCTCGGCGAATATGATAGTAAGACACTGACATTCAACCCACAGAACCGCGATCGCAAGAAAGTGAATGATGGCGTGCTGATTGCTGTGGATGCCAGCAAGGAATATCTTGCAAAAGACCAACAGCAGATAGCTGATGTGAGTCTTGGAGATAAAAAAAGAAATTTAATGGAATAAAACGAAACATGAAATATCGATTTCTATACCTTCTATTAGGATTGATGTTGCCTGCTACACTTCTAGCAGGCAATATCGGTATCTATGACCTACGAGTTGAGAACCTTAAAAACCCTTTGGGCCTTGGTACGACCACCCCTCGCTTTTCTTGGAAAATTTCTGCCAAGGAGAATGGAGTGAAGCAGGAAAACTATCAGATTATGGTGGCTTCCTCGCTCGAACAACTCAATCGCAATGAGGGCGATTTGTGGAATTCTGATAAGGTGAAATCGAATGAACAACTTTGGATTGCTTATAAAGGTAAGAAACTCAAAAGTAATGACGAGGCTTTCTGGAAGGTGAGGGTTTTCACCAACAAGGGGAAGTCGGATTGGAGTGATGCCCAGCATTTCTCCATCGCATTGCTTCAGGAAAGCAATTGGACGGGTAGATGGATCGGGCTCGAAACCCTGCAGAAAGGCGAGGAGAGAGGCATGCATACCCGTTTGGCAGCCCGCTATCTGCGTAAGGATTTCAAACTGAAAGGTAAGGTAAAGCGAGCTATCGCCTATGTAGCAGGAATTGGTCTGCACGAATTCTATGTAAATGGACAGAAGATGGGCGACAATCACGTATTGCAGCCAGTACCAAGCGATTATCGCAAGACCATCTATTACAATACCTATGATGTAACTTCTCAGTTACAGAATCAAGAAGTATGTCTCGCCATCGCCCTCGGCAATGGCCGCTATTTCACCCCTCGACAGGAGAAGGCCTATAAGGCACCCGTTTTCGGACAGCCTAAGTGCCGCATCAACGTATGGGTGGAATATGCCGATGGAACCACCAATCGACTTACCACTACCGAAAAGTGGAAGCTCACCACCGATGGTCCTATCCGCAACAACAACGAATATGATGGCGAGGAATATGATGCCCGAAAGGAAATGAAGGGATGGAATCTTCCGGGCTTCAATGATAAGAACTGGATGAACGCTCAGCGATGCGATATCCCAGACGGAACCCTCCGTCCACAGATGATGGAGGGAATGATCGAGCAGGAATATGGCCATCCAATCACCCTGAATGCCAAGAATCAAAAGTATATTCTCGACTTCGGACAGAATATGGCCGGATGGATTGGCTTCAAGGTAAAAGGCAGCAAAGGCGATACGATTCGTGTGAAATATGCCGAGAAACTCAAGGAGGATGGAAACCTCTATCTCGACAATTTCCGAAATGCCCTCTCCGAGGATATCTATGTATGCAATGGCGATGAGAAGGGAGCTATCTGGCGCCCTCGCTTCTCCTATCATGGCTTCCGCTATGCCGAAGTATCTGGCATAAAGAATGTCTCAAAAGAGGATTTCATGGCCTATACCGTAGAGGACGAAATGCGCACCAATGGTTCGATTTCCACCTCGGATAGTACGCTGAATAAGATCATCCACAACGCCTATTGGGGCATCCGAAGCAACTATAAGGGTATGCCGGTGGATTGTCCTCAGCGCAATGAGCGTCAGCCTTGGCTCGGCGATCGCACAGCAGGATGCTTGGGCGAGAGTTTCTTCTTTGATAATGAACGTCTCTATACCAAGTGGATGCAGGATTTGGCAGAAGGACAGCGCTCGGATGGAGCCCTGTCGAATGTAACCCCAACCTTCTGGCGTTATTTCGACGACAATATGACCTGGCCTGCTGTTTTCCCTATGGCCTGCGATATGCTCTACGAGCAGTTTGGCAACAAACAGCCTATCATCGATAGCTATCCTGCTATCAAGAAGTGGCTCAACCACATGACCGAGAATTATCTGCAGGAGGGCATCATCACCAAGGATAAGTATGGCGATTGGTGCATGCCACCCGAGAAACTCGAACTCATTCATAGTCAGGACCCTGCACGCAAAACCGATGGTCAGCTGATTTCCACCGCCTATGGCATTCGCATTATGCAGT
This sequence comes from uncultured Prevotella sp., assembly GCA_905236815.1. Lineage (GTDB taxonomy): Bacteria > Bacteroidota > Bacteroidia > Bacteroidales > Bacteroidaceae > Prevotella. The sequence continues at coordinate 6,626 of CAJOPE010000103.1, forward strand.
TGATGGAGAAATTCGCCAAGATGCAGCATCTCGAAGAGGATGCCAACTATTGGTATAACACCCGCCATCAGATGATAGAGGCCTTCAACAAGAAGTTCCTTACCGTAAAGAAAGGAACCTCGCCTCGTCCAGGCCATACTCTCTATCCAGACAGTGTTTTCTATGGCAACAATACTGCTACCGCCAACATCCTTCCACTCGCCTTCGGCATTGTTCCAAGTGGTGTAAAGGACGAAGTAGTGAAGAATATAGTAACCAATATCCTTAGCAAGAACAACGGACATATCTCAACCGGAATCATCGGTGCCAGCTGGTTGATGAGAGGTTTGAGCGAGAATGGCTTTGCCGATGTAGCCTGGTTGTTGGCTACCAACAAGACCTATCCATCATGGGGCTATATGGCCGAGAATGGCGCTACCACCATCTGGGAACTTTGGAATGGCGACAAGGCCGATCCAAAAATGAATTCGGGCAATCATGTGATGCTATTGGGCGATCTTGTAACCTGGATGTATCAGTATCTAGGAGGAATCCGTCAGCAGGAGAACCCACTGCTTCCAGGCATTGAGGAACCTGCTTCCGCCTATAAGCACATCGTTTTGAAGCCAGCTTTCGATATTCAGGAATGCTTCAATATTGATGCAACCTATGATTCACCTTATGGTAAGATTAAGAGTGCATGGAAGAAGACACTTCAAAAGCTTCATTGGGAGATCGAGATTCCTGCCAATACCACCGCAAGCATCTATCTTCCAAATGGAGAAATCAAGGATGTGGAGAGTGGCAGCTATGTTTATGATATCGATATTCCAACAAGCGATAAAGCGATAACCAAGGATGAATTCCTCTATGAATCAGCTCCTTTCCCATCTGCTCATGCTTCCACTATCGTGGAATTGAAGAATGGCGACCTGCTCGCCTCTTATTTTGGAGGAACCTGGGAACGTAGTCCGAATGTTGGTATTTGGGTAAGCCGTAAGCCAAAGGGAGCCGACAAATGGGAAGCTCCTGTACTTGCTGGTGATGGTGTTTTCAAATTGGGAACCGAGGATGCTGCTATCGCAGGTGTGAGTGGTATCAATGATTCCACCACTTCAGCCTTCTTGGGCGATATCAAGGATGTGCCTTCCTTCAAATATGTATATCCCGAAAAGAAGAATTTCAAGCGCTCTGTATTCACAATCTATAATACTCAATTAAAGAAGAATGTCAGCTTGAATGTTGCCGAACTCGACACTTATCTGCAAGCACAACTGGCCGATCGAAAATCTTCTCTGAAGAAGGAAATCAAGGCAAGATTTGAAACCGAGGATCCTACACTTCTGAAGCGAAAGTCTAGTTGGAATCCAGTTCTCTTCCAAATGCCTGATGGCGAGGTATGGCTCTTCTACAAGGTAGGCGAGACCGTAGGCGATTGGCAGGGATGTGTTGTGAAATCAAAGGATGGCGGTAAGACCTGGGGATCTCGTGAGATGCTTCCAAAGGGTTTCCTCGGACCAATCAAGAACAAGCCAGTATTGGTGGGCGATAAACTTCTTTGCGGCTCTAGTACCGAAGGAAAGGGATGGCGTTTCCATGTGGAGATCTATAATCTCAAGACCAAAGAGTGGAAATACGTAGGACCGATAGAATCAACCGAGGCAATCAAGACTGATGACAGCAAGATGCATCCAATCGATTGCATTCAGCCAAGCATCCTCAAACTCAAGGATGGAAGACTGAAAGTATTGATGCGCACCCATAATGGATTTATGGCACAAAGCTACAGTTCGGATGAGGGCGAAACATGGACTCCAGTAACATTGACCAACATTCCAAATACACAAAGTGGTGCGGATGCCGTAACTTTGAAAGATGGTCGTCATGTGTTGATATACAATAACTTCCAAACCCTGAACAATACCAAGAAGGGACCAAGAAGTCCATTGGATATTGCGGTAAGTGATGACGGAGAGCACTGGAAACACGTCTTAATATTAGAAGACAGTCCAATCGACCAGTATTCTTATCCTGCCATCATCGAGGGCAAGAACGGAAAATTACATTGTGTCTATACTTGGCGAAGACTGAGAATTGCTTATAAAGAGCTTAAACTTTGATATGAATAAAAGAAATATAATCGTTGTTATTGCGGCATTTATCGCCTTGGCGGGTAATGCCCAGAACGTGAAAATCAGCATAGGAAAGAATGCTGGTAATCGTGCGAAATATGCGAAGGAATATCTGCAGAAGAAATTAGCTAACCTTGGCTATAAGGTGGGCAAGGGCGGAGAATACAAGATTGTACTCTCGCAGGCTAAGGACACTGCAGGATTGAAAAAGGAAGGTTTTGTGATTACTACCACCGACAAGACAATCGAGGTGGTGGGAAATGATGGTACAGGTGTGATCTATGCTTGTAATGAGATCGCCGAACGTGCTTATCGCAATGGTAATCTGAATTTGCCAAAGGCAATAAAGGATGCACCAGAAATGGTGCTTCGTGGAGCCTGCATCGGTTTGCAGAAACCAGTTTATCTCCCTGGTCATGCTGTATATGAATATCCATATACCCCAGAGAGTTTCCCATGGTTCTACGATAAAGAGCAGTGGATAAAGTATCTCGATATGCTGGTGGATAACCGTATGAACTCGCTTTATCTATGGAATGGTCATCCTTTCGCTTCCTTGGTGAAGTTGAAGGATTATCCTTTCGCCCTTGAGGTGGATGAGGAGACTTTCAAGAAGAATGAGGAGATGTTCTCTTTCCTTACAAGAGAGGCCGATAAACGAGGTATCTTCGTTATCCAGATGTTCTATAATATCATCCTCAGCAAACCATTTGCCGATCATTATGGTTTAAAGACACAGGATCGTCATCGTCCAATTACACCGCTCATCAGCGATTATACTCGCAAGAGCATAGCTGCCTTCATCGAGAAATATCCAAATGTGGGTTTGCTGGCTTGCCTGGGTGAGGCAATGGATACCTATGACGATGATGTGGAATGGATGACCAAGACCATTATTCCTGGTGTGAAGGATGGCTTGAAGGCTTTGGGAAGAACCGATGAGCCACCATTGTTGCTTCGTGCTCACGATACCGATTGTAAGCGTGTGATGGATGCAGCTTTGCCTCTCTATCGTAATCTCTATACTATGCATAAGTATAATGGAGAGTCGCTCACCACTTATCAGCCAAGAGGACCTTGGTCGCAAATTCATCAGGATTTGGCAGCATTGGGTTCTACTCATATCGAGAATGTGCATATCCTTGCCAATCTGGAACCTTGGCGTTGGGCTTCGCCAGACTTTGTGCAGAAGGCTGTAAAGGCGATGCACGATGTACATCATGCCAATGCCTTGCATCTTTACCCTCAGGCTTCTTATTGGGATTGGCCTTATACAGCCGATAAACTGGCTGATGGCAAGCGAGAATATCAACTCGATCGTGATTGGGCTTGGTATGAAACTTGGGGACGCTATGCCTGGAATTGCCGCCGTGATCGCAAGGACGAGGTGGAGTTCTGGGATAAGACTTTCAATGACTATTTTGGTTTCGCACCAATCTATAATAATGTGCGTAGAGCTTACGAGGAGAGTGGTGAGATTGCTCCAAAACTCCTTCGTCGCTTTGGTATCACCGAAGGTAATCGTCAGACGCTTCTCTTGGGTATGAAGATGGCACAATTGGTAAATCCATATAAGTACACTATCTATCCAGGCTTCTATGAGAGTTGTGGACCAGAGGGTGAGAAACTCATCGAATATGTGGAGAAGGAATACAAGCATCAGCCACATGTAGGCGAATTGCCTCTCGATATTGTAGCTCAGGTTGAAAAGCATGGAGATCTTGCGGTACAGGCCATCGATTCTGTTGCCGATAAGGTAACCCGCAATCGTGCGGAATTCAAGCGCTTGTGGAACGATATGCATTGCTATCGTGAGTTTGCTTATTCTTTCGGATGGAAGGTGAAAGCAGCTCAGCATGTGCTCAATTTCAAGTGGAGCAAGGATACTTGTGAACTCGATACTGCTGTAAATCTGTTGGAAAAAAGTCAGGAGCATTACAAGAAACTTGTGGATCTCACCAACGATACCTATCTTTATGCCAACAGTATGCAGACCGCTCAGCGTCGTATTCCAATTGGTGGCGATGATGGTAAGATGAAGCATTGGGCTGAACTCTATCCGGTTTATCAGCAGGAGCTCGACAACCTGAAAAAGCACCTTGCAACCATGCGTTCCAAGACTACTGATGAGAGTGAGAAGAAGGAAGATATTCCTTCGCTGAAGAATGCTAAGGTGGAATTGAATGGTGATTACAAGACGGTAGTGCTGAAGAAGAGCAACTGGCTCTATACCGACTTGGATAGTATGATTACCGACCTCGCTCCTGAGTTGAAAGGTATGAAAGCTTTTGTATTTGATAGCAACAAGCAGCGTGGAGAAGCTACAAAGATCGATTTTACAAGCAAAGATTCAGTAACACTTCTGGTAGGCTATTTCCGCGATGATCAGATTAAATATGCCAAAGCTCCTAAGTTGGAGATTGATGCAAGTGCCAACGACTATGGTCAGGCTGAACCTGTATTGGTAAGCGCCATCCGTATTGATGGAATGCCACAGGTAAATGTGCATCCATATCATTTCGGTCCTGGTCACAATACATTGCTGTTGCCAAAGGGTATCATTTTGGTATTGGGCTTTACAAAAGATAAGATAACTCCAAGAGATTGCGGATTATCCGGTTCTTCTATCGATTGGTTGTTCTATTAAAACCCCAACAAGCCTCCCCGAGGGGGAGGAGGTTCTTATAGTTTAGGCTTTTGTCTTGGATGAATATGAGATTTAAAACGATATTAGCTATTCTACTGCTAACTTCTCTTCAGAGCTTCGCTCAGAAGTTTACAAACGAAGAGATGACTTCTATTTATGAGGAGGTGAAAACTCCTTATAAATATGGTATGGTGGTTGCCCCAAAGGACAACTATCATCAGATAGATTGTCCTACCGTTTATCAGGAGAATGGTAAATGGTATATGACGTATGTCTGCTATAATGGTAAAGATGGCTTGGATGGAAGAGGTTACGAGACTTGGTTGGCTCAGTCGGATGACCTTCTGCATTGGAAAACACTCGGTCGAATCCTCTCATACCAGAACGAAGGCTGGGATATGAACCAGCGTGGTGGTTTCCCTTCGCTCATCGATTGGAACTGGAATGGTTCCTATGAGATGATGAAGTATAAGGGAAAGCATTGGATGACTTATATCGGTGGACATGGAACTGGCTATGAGGCAGTTCGTGAACCACTCAATATCGGTATGGCATGGACCAAGGAGGGTATTTCTTCCGCCCATGAATGGAATACCATCGGCAAGCCATTGATGAGCATCAACGATAAGGATGCTCAATGGTGGGAGAAGTTAGTACAATATAAATCAACCATCTATTGGGACAAGAATAAAACATTGGGTTATCCTTTTGTGATGTACTACAATGCCGGCGGCATCAACCCAGCCAATAAGATGAAGGCAGAACGAATTGGTATCGCTTTGAGCAAGAATCTTAAGGAATGGAAACGCTACGAACAGAATCCTGTTTATTTCCACGAGGCACCAGGTATTATCACAGGTGATGCCCAGATTGTGAAGATGGGAGATAAGTATGTGATGTTCTATTTCTCAGCCTATAATCCTAGCAGAAGATACAGTGCCTACAATACTTTCTCGGTAAGTCGGGATTTGTTGCATTGGCAGGATTGGGAGGGCAATGATCTCATCATTCCTTCCAAACCTTATGATGACCTTTTTGCTCACAAGAGTTATGTGTTGAAGCATAAAGGGGTGGTTTATCACTTCTATTGTGCGGTTGATAAAGCTGGACAACGAGGTATTGCTGTTGCAACCAATGTTCCGATGGGAAGATCGGAAGTAGCTTTCCCTGTTCCTGAAAAGAAAGGTAAACGAGAGATAGTTAGTCTCGATAAAAACTGGATGGTTACTTTTGGCAAGACCAATGCTGATAGCATTACTGCGAAATTGAAACCTTTCCAGGTGAATGTTCCCAATAACCTTGATGATTATTATGGCTATCGACAGTTGAAGCATGGTAATCTTCATGGTTCAGCTACTTATACTAAGATTTTCACTACAGATAAGAAATCGGGTAAGCGCTACTTCCTGGAATTCCAGGGAGTTGGTACTTATGCTCGTGTCACCCTCAATAACAAAACATACGAGAGAGAGTTGGTGGGTAGAACTGTTTATACACTCGATGTGACCGATGCCCTTCGTCAGGGTAGCAATCAACTGAAAGTGGAAGTAGATCATCCTGCTTACCAAACAGAATCCCCTTGGATTTGTGGAGGATGCTCGGCGGAGTGGGGATTCAGTGAAGGCTCCCAACCTTTTGGTATCTATCGACCTGTTAATCTGGTAGAAACCGATTGTGTACGCATTCAACCATTTGGTGTGCATATCTGGAATAATGCCGCTTGTGATTCTGTATTCATAGCTACAGAAGTAAAGAACTATGCGAATGAAAGCGTGAAGGTTCAGCTTATCAATAAGTTGAATCAGGCTAGTGGCAAGACATTCTTCCGCTTGCCAATCGATTTGGAGCTGGCTCCAGGTGAGACACGTATCATTCATCAAGCTACTGCCGTAAAGGATGTGCATCGATGGAATCTCGATGATCCTTATCTTTACAATTTGGCAACAATGGTGAAGAGGGGAGGAAAATCTACGGATGAAATCTCTACCGAATTTGGCATTCGAAGCATCAGTTGGCCTTTGCATCGGAAGGATGGAGATAACTGTTTCTATCTTAATGGAAAGAAAACCTTCATCAATGGAACTTGCGATTACGAGCATCTCTTTGGAGGTAGTCATGCTTTCAGCAGTGAACAAATTGCAAGTCGTGTGAAGATGATGCGCCAGACAGGGTTTAATGCTTTCCGAGAGGCACATCAGCCACATAATCTCTACTATCAGCAGCTGCTTGATGAGCAGGGAATGCTTTTCTGGAGTCAGTTCTCCGCCCATATCTGGTATGATACTCCAGCTTTCCGCGAGAACTTCAAGCGGAAACTGCGTGAATATATCAAGGAACGTCGTAACTCTCCAAGTCTTATCTTGTGGGGGTTGCAGAATGAGAGTGTGCTTCCAAAGGATTTTGCCGAGGAATGTTCGGCTATCATCCGTGAGATGGATCCAACTTGCCGCAATCAGCGTGCTATCACAACCTGTAATGGTGGAGAGGGAACCGATTGGAATGTAATTCAGAACTGGAGTGGTACTTATGGAGGGGATGCAAACAATTATGCTAACGAATTAAAGCGACCAGAACAGCTCTTGAATGGAGAATATGGTGCTTGGCGTACTATCGGCTTACAGAATGGCGACAAGGCTTCTGAAGAGTGGTTCACCAATCTTCTCAAGTTGAAGAGCGAGAAAGCCTTGAGCGTCCAGGATTCTGTTTGTGGACATTTCCAGTGGATTTTTGTCAGTCACGAGAATCCTGGTCGAATCCAGCCTGATGGGGCTTATCGACGAATTGATAAAGTCGGACCTATTAATAATAAAGGTATTTTTACCTTATGGGAACAGCCTACAGAGGCATTCTATATGTACAAGGATATGTTTGCCCCTAGTGCAGAAGTTAAGGAAATGCCAACTGCAGCCGATCGAAATATTGATTTGTTAAAGGGTGCGGAGAATTATACTTATCTCTACCGTATTAATTGTGGTGGTGATGACTATATTGATAAATACGGACAAGAATGGTTGCAGGATGATACCTGTTATTCTTCTTCCTGGTCGAAGCAGTTTGGTTTGAATCCATTCCATGCTAGTCAGGGACATATCACAGCTAAGATTCGAGGAACAGAGGATGCTCCACTTTTCCAATATTTCCGTTGGGGACGTCATCGCTTGAACTATCATTTCAATGTGCCTGATGGAAAGTATCGGGTGGAACTCTATTTCGCAGAACCTTGGTTGGGTGCTCGTTATGGTTCTTCTATAGATTGTGAGGGAGAACGCATCTTCGATGTTGCTATCAACGATAGTATTGTTGTGGATGATTTCGATCCTTGGGCAGAAGCAGGCTATGCCGGAAGTTGTAAGAAAGTAGTTGAGGCTGAAGCTAAGAATGGTCAGCTTATAATCTCCTTCCCAGAGGTAAAGGCGGGAGAAGCAGTGATTGCCGCAATAGCCATTGCATCAAAGGATAAGAAAGTTGCTGCTTCATCTGAATTGAAGCATTATTGCAATTCCAAAAGCTATTGGAGAGATCTCGATAATGATACAATTGCCCAATATCCAAAGGAACTACTTCCACAGAATGCAGATGCTTTCCCGGCTACCCGCTATACACAGAGAAAGTTGGGCAAGTGGAAAATCAAACCAGGCGTTGGACGCGAGTATGCGCTCCGTTTCCGCTATAAGAATACATCGGGAAAACCAGTGAAAGCCCGTATGAAACTTCTTGATAATCGAGGAATGGTTTATCAGGACCGTGAAATCACTTTCCCGATGACCCCAAAGAAATTCAAGATTCTAGGTACTACCACAGGAACGCAGATAAATGCTGGAACCTATTGGGTAGTGATAGAAAGCAAGGAACTCGAATTTGAGTATTTGGAAGTACAGTAAAATGAAAAAGATATTACAACTACTAGCTATTCAATTGGGTGTTGCCCCTCTGTTGGGCAATGCCCAACCTTTTGTTTCTCACGATTGGGAGAATCATCACATTCTTCAGATAAATCGTGAGCCAGCTCGTGCATATTTTCTTCCTTTTCAGCAGAAGCCAGGCGATAGTCAACTTTCGCTGGATGGCAATTGGAAATTCAGGTGGACACCAACTCCTGATGAACGCATTGCTGATTTCTATCGTACTGATTTTGATGATTCGAAATGGGAGAATTTGCAGGTGCCTGCAAACTGGGAGGTGAATGGCTATGGTACACCTATTTATATATCGGCTGGTTATTCTTTCAAGATTAACCCTCCTTATGTAATGACGGAACCTAAAAAGAACTGGACTACCTATACGGAAAGAAATCCGGTAGGTCAGTATCGCCGGACTTTTGAATTGAAGCAACTAGAAAATCGGAATGGACAATACTATCTTCGGTTTGAAGGTGTGCAATCTGCTTTCTATGTTTGGGTAAATGGTGAGAAAGTGGGCTATAGCCAGGGCTCTTTTGAGGCTTCGGAGTTTAATGTCACCAAGTATCTTCGAAAGGGTAAGAATCAGATAGCTGTAGAGGTTTATAAATATTGTGATGGTAGCTATCTCGAGGACCAGGATTTCTGGCGCTTTGGTGGTATTCAGCGATCAATTAGCCTCTATCATACTCCTGATATACAGTTGCGTGATTATAGCTTGCGTACTATCAATCAGAAAAATGGAGAGTGGGAAGTTGCTATTCATCCTGAACTTCGGGTGTTTCAACAGGAGGAAGGAAAGGGCTATCGCCTGGTAGCTTTCCTGAAGGATGCAAATGGAAATCAACTGGCTACTGATACTACAGATGCGGAGACCTTGCTAGACCTTAGTCATAAGGCTGCAAATATGAACGAATGGTATCCTCAGCGAGGAGCAATGAAATATACCCGAATGAGTATGAAAGTGAGGAATCCGCTGCTTTGGTCGGATGAAACACCAAATCTCTATCGGTTTAATCTTCAGTTGCAAGATTCGCTGGGCAATGTAGTTCAGCAGGTTGCTCAGAAAGTGGGCTTCCGTGATATTGCTATTGAGGATGGACAACTATTGATTAATGGAAAAGCGGTCAAACTAAGGGGAGTAAATCGCCATGAACACGATCCTAAACTGGCACGAGTAATGACAGAAGAGCGTATGCAGCAGGATATCCGCTTGATGAAAGCTGCGAATATTAATGCTGTTCGTACAAGTCATTATCCAAACACTCCTCGCTGGTATGAACTCTGCGATAGTGCAGGTATCTATGTAATGGATGAGGCGGATTGTGAAACCCATGGACTTCGTGGAACTTTAGCTTCTACAATCGATTGGAATGAGGCATTTATGGATCGTGTTATCCGACTTTCTGAAAGAGATAAAAACCATGCTTGTGTTATCTTCTGGAGTTTGGGCAATGAAAGTGGATGTGGCATCAATCATGCCACAATGGCGGGCTATCTACATCAGATGGATCCAACCCGACCTGTTCATTACGAAGGAGCCCAAACACCTTATTATCAAGATAATAAGGTAAAGTGGGACGAATCTACCTTTCCAGAAACCGATCCTTCTTTTGTTGACATTATGAGTCGTTTCTATCCTCGTGTGAAGGAGGAATATCTTAATCCTGGAGTAACCGTAGGATCTGGAGAGGAACGAGCTGAGAATGCCCGATGGGAGCATTTGGTGGATATTGCTAATCGAAAGAACGATAACCGACCAGTACTTACCAGCGAGTATGCCCATTCTATGGGTAATGCCCTTGGAAATTTCAAGGAGTATTGGGATGAAATCTATAATAATAAACGACTATTAGGTGGCTTTATCTGGGATTGGGTTGATCAGGGACTTATCAAGAAAGGTAAGCGTAATTTCTTTTATGGAGGTGCTTTTGGCGACCAACCAAATAGTGGAGCATTCTGCTTTAATGGTGTGGTCTTTTCCGATCGTACGACTAATTCGAAATATGAGGAGGTAAAGCACGTCTATTCGCCTGTACAGTTGCACCAGAAAGGAAATGAGATATGGGCGGTTAATCACTATGCGTTCCTAAATCTCAACACCTGCCGATTTGACTATCAACTTTTGGAAAATGGTAGGATAACCCGAAAGGGACAAATAAAAATGCCGTCTGTTCAACCTGGAGATAGTGTTCTCTTCGCTAAGATTACTGATTTCAAGTTTGCAGAAAATAAGGATTGCCGATTGAATATTCTGGTTGTTTCTGCAGAGGGACAACAGTTACAGATGCAACAAATAGTTCTTAACGACCAGATGATTGCAGCAGCTTCTGCTATAGGAAAGAAAGTAAAATCAACTGCTATCGATTTTGAAAAGTTGAAGTTGCAGGCTCAATTCTTCCGTTCACCTACCGATAATGACAAAGGCTTTGGCAACTGGTTGGCGAAGGACTGGAAACGTTGTCGTTTGGACTCCCCTGAAGTGGTTCGCCTAAATGAACATCAACAGGAATACAGATATCAAGGTGGTGGCAGCATTCTTGTTACTACCGATATGAAAAAGGTTAAAGATGGTAGTGTAGAAGTAACCCAAACCTATGAGTTCAAGGGCTCTTTGCCAGAACTTCCAAGAATGGGTGTCCGCATGGAATTTCCTAAGGAATTCGAACAGCTGCAATGGTATGGACGGGGGCCTTTGGATAGTTATCCCGACCGTAAGCAGTCCGCTTCTATTGGCTTATGGAAGAGCAATGTAGGTGAGCAATATACCCATTACCCTCGTCCACAAGATAATGGCAATCATGAGGATTGTTCCTTGATATTACTCGGCACTCCACAGGGCAAAACAGTTCGTATAGAGGCTATTGATACTCCATTTAGTTTCTCTGCACTTCATTATGCCCCTGAAGATCTGTATAACCGTAAATACGATGATGAATTGAAAGAGCGGGATGTTACAGTTCTCAGTATTGATTGCGCAGTGCTCGGATTAGGTAACAGTTCTTGTGGACCAGGTGTTCTTAAAAAATATTCAATCGACCTTACTAAGAAGCACACTTTGAAATTCCGTATTTCAATAAAATAATAGCTTGTCAAGTAAAGTGGTGAAAATAACGAGATATGCTAATTAATAGTTATATGCTTCTCCTGTTTTTTATAAAACTCGAATAAGATGGTAAAATAGGCGAGCAAATCTTTTACATTATATATTTTCTTTTCGTAAAAGATTCTGTTATTTTCTTGTTTATTTGAAATTTCTTCTTATCTTTGCAATTAATAATGCAGAAACGGCAACCTATAATTATTAACTAGAATGAAAAGGATTTTTCTTACAGCATGTATAATGCTGACATCCATACTTGGACTAATGGCCCAAAATGATGAAAACACACTTCCTGCCTTCCCAGGTGGAATTACAGGAATGTACAATTACGTGAGTACAAACACTCATTATCCAGAATCGGCTCGCGAATGGACAGCCCAAGCTCGGATTATTGTTACTTACGTAGTTGATAAGGAAGGAAATGTGACAGAACCTCGAGTTACCAATGTTACGGATTTAAGTCTTGACTCACACAAGGTAAGCAAACTTAGTAAAAAAGAACAGAAAGAAGTGACAAAGACCATTATCGAGGATATGAAGACAGAGGCACTTCGAGTTGTTGCCCAAATGCCTAAGTGGACACCTGGTAAGCAAAAAGGTGAACCAATTCGCGTAAGATTGAATGTTCCTGTCACGTTCTAGAATACAGGAATTTATAATACTTTTAAGATAATGAATAAATTAATACTCGTCGCTTTCATGCTTTTTGCTGCATTGCAACCAAGCATGGCTCAAGGCAATGATTCTCTGTATGTTAAGAATTGCCTGAAACCAGGTGACTTTGCACCTGGATTCTCGTTGCCTCAGGAATCGGATGGTAAACTTGTTTCACCACGTAACTACCTGGGCAAGTATGTTGTGCTCAACTTCTGGGCTTCCTGGAGTCCTGCTTCCCGTAAGGATGTAGAGAGAGTGAATCAGGAGGAGGCGAAGTGGAGTAGTGATAACTTCCAGATGATTGGTGTTTCTTTTGATACCCAGAAAGAGGTGTGGAAGAAATTTATTAAGGAAAATAATATTAAATATCCTCAGGTTAGTGAACTTGTGAGATGGAAAGCTACAAAGGTTTATCAGGGATATCATGTTGATTCTATCTCAACTTATTATTTGCTTGATAAGTCAAATCATGTAATGTTGGCAACTATTAGCATTGATAGTTTGGCTGCAAAATTGGAGTCGCTTTACTCACAGGGCAAACTGAAGAAGTTGATAGACAATCCTCTCGTCCGTCCATCTTTTCCGGGTGGTAATGATGCCCTCTCAATGTATATCTTCGAGCATATGAAGTATCCGGGTTCTATCAAGACCTATGGTATTTCAGGTCGAGTATCTGTAAGTTTTACAATCAGTGAGGATGGTAGTCTTACGGATGTCAAGGTTGATAAGGTGGATCGAATCAAAGTTTCGGAATGGGCAAAGCAGAAATATTCTGCCGATGAACTTGCCAAAAATGAGGAAGTTGCCAAAAAAGATATGGCAGCAGAGGCATTAAGAGTAATCTCTACTATGCCTAAATGGTCACCTGGCAAGCATAGTGGTAAGCCGGTAGCTGTGAAATATGCTTTGCCTGTTAACTTCCGAGTTAGATAAAATAAATTATTAAACGAGAAATAGTAATGCGAATGAAATCTATTATGCTTGCTTTGGGATTATTAATTCCAGCAGCAACTTTTGCTCAAAATGCGGAAACAGCTAATGCAACTCAGTCAGAGCAGACCGCTTCTGCCAAACCATCAAGACCGAAACCTGAATATCCTGGTGGAAAAGCTGCGATGGATAAGTTTATCCGTGAGAATTTGAAGTATCCGGAATTGGCCAAGAATGAGGGCGTAGAAGCGAGAGTGATGCTTTCTTTTGTTGTCGTTACAGATGGCACATTCCGTGAACTTTCAGTAAAGAATGTAGATGGCGTAGCTGTAATCAAACCTGGCACAAAGAATGGTGAAATAGATCCTGCTGTTAAGGAAAAGGCTCTTGATGAACTTAAACAGGAGGCTATGCGAATTGCTAAGGCGATGCCAAAGTGGAATCCTGCTGAGATTGACGGTCAGAAGTCAAGTCGTCGCGTGTTCCTTCCTATCCGCTTTAGTCTTTAATTAGTACTCATATATTAGAAAAGAGGCTTCGGACAAAAATCTGAAGCCTCTTTTTATATTCTCCGAAGTTAAAGTGTACAATGCTCGAAGTAAAAATTAGTCTATATAGCGTATTGTTACTATGTTCTATGATTTCATTTTGTTGGTTCTTGATATTCTCCGTTTATCTTAACAGGTTCAACATGTAACCCTATATGCGTATCTTTTCCGAATCTCTCACGTAATTTTCGCTCGATATTGGTAGCATGCTCGTGCGATTCGTAAAGCGAGATATTTCCCGGCATTCTGAGATGCATCTCAATGGCGATAGCATTGCCTATTCTACGGGTTTTCAAGTGATGAACCTCGCTAACCTCTGGTTCGCTCTCAGATATTTTCACAATATCTTCCTCAACCTCATCAGGCAAACTCTTTTCGAGAAGTTCATCCAATGCCTGTCGAATGAGTTGAAAAGCAGTACGCAGGATAAAGAAACTTACAACAACGGCTGCAATAGGGTCGAGGATTACCCACGATTCACCCAAGAGGATGGCTCCGCCAATACCTATAGCAGTACCAATAGAGGAGAGGGCATCACTTCGATGATGCCAAGCATTCGCGACAACAGCCTTAGAACCTATTCGCTTTCCAGTTCTTGCCGTGAATTGAAAGGCCCATTCCTTTAATAAAATACTGACGATTGCAGCTAGCAAGGCAATGAATTCTGGTCGTTCAAGTGTTTCACCACTGAGCGCCATCCATATTTTCTGAACACCATTGATTAGAATATAAACACCCACAGCAAAGAGTGCCATACCAATGAGGGCAGTAGCCAAAGTCTCAAATTTTCCGTGACCATAGTCGTGATCCTTGTCTTGAGGTTTGTTGCTGATGTGGACAAATACCATCACCACGATATCAGTAAGGAAGTCACTCAAAGAGTGCACACCATCTGCTATCATTGCAGCTGAATTACCAAGGAATCCCGCTACTAGTTTAAACACTACTAGGATTGCATTGATTAGGCTTCCTGCTAGTGTCACACGATAAACTTCTTTTTCTCTGTCCTTAGCCATAGTAGTCATATTTTGGTATGAAACGCAAAGATACGAAATTCTATAGTTTATGCAAAGAAAAGGAAGTTTTTTTTGAATTGTACTTTTTCTATCTTCTTTTTATGTCCTCCCAATCTTTTACGCCTTTACTGTCAAAAGGAGTAAGGCTAGCGTCGAGTGGTCCGTTGCTTCCAATAGCAGCAGATGCTTGTGACATCATCAAAGGATGCCGAATAGGGATAATTTCAGCCAATGGCTGCGTATATTTTTTTCTCTTGTTCATAGAAAACTGCTTATTTGAGTAATTTTTTCGCTTATGTTATAAAGTTAGTGGTTGCAAATTTAAAGAAAAAAACAAATCATAGAAATGTTTTGTACTTAATTATTGTTAATGAACGTGCTTTTGTCAGATATAAATATTATCTTTGCCAATACATTATGTCAGTATTTTATGTTCCTGAGAAAAGGGGACATCAGTTAATCCAATTTTGAACTCTGTCGAGGGTTCACATCTTAATAGGGTGGGATTAGCGTCCTGCCCTTTTTTATCCCTTGGTAAATTGTTTTATGTCAAGAAATGTGCTGGTTTTAGTAATAAAATTAGTAAGACAATCTGTGTGTTAATGTTTTTTACTTATATTTGCAATGTGTAATTGATATTCGCATTAATATGAATAATTTCCTTTTAACCTGTTTAATGCTGTTGGGGCCTGCCAGAACTGATTTGGATTCTAATTCTATAAAAGAAATCGCATATGTAGATTTCTATATAATCGATGGATTTCTTAGATGTGGATTAGTTCCTGTTGGATATGAAATCTCCGATTTCTGGTTTTATGAGTCAGTTTCCCATAAACATATAAATGTTAGTGGGCTCAAGGAATTTCTTCCTAAATTTCTTCGTATAGTATATGATGATTTAGGGGAGGAATGCCCCTTTTGTTTGTCCGACGATTTCAAAATTTCCATTGATGGTAGGTTGTATACCGATGATGAGGAATTGCCTCGTTTTACGACTCCTGATTATTATCGTGTTTTATTCACTAGAGAGAATGTAGATAAGGTGTTTGAGCCTGTTTCATCACTAGGAAAAGAATTTTTTGCCCAAAGAAACAACTGTGGAACAACTTCACTGCAGAAAGTCGAATATTTTAATACTTATTGGAATAATTGTCTAGGCGACTATGGTCGTTTCTGTATTGACATCAATGAACGACAATCTATTGTGAAAGAGGGACAGGTTATTTGGCGCAATCTTAATCCTCAGTCGATTGAGGATTTTGCCAGAGGAGTAGGAAATGACTTCAACGGGGCTAAGGTTTCCCGTGAGGCTTCTTTTTGTCTCTATGCAAAGTTCAGTGAAGAATATGTAGAAGCCCGGAAACAACGATTGAGGGAATTGGGGCATTCTGATTGTGTTGTAGATTGTGAGGCTGTAGCGAATACTGAAGATGTTCATCATCGCTTGTGCTGGACTTGGCCTAGTGTAAATGCTGCTGAAGAATACGCAATACGTCTCACTAAACTTGAGAGTATGTATGATGAAATTCTCGTTGCTCGTTCTTTTTGCTCCTATGATAAGTGCGTCTAGGAATAGTATCATCAAAAAAACATCTTTCGTCTAAAAAAAGCAGTTGTGTGGTTTCTTTTTTCATGATAATTCGCTAACTTTGCACACGATTAACCAATTTATCGATTAAAGCGAATTTTTAATGAGAAACTGAAGTTTCGCAAGTGAATAACGATTCATCAAGCGACGTTTAGATTATTCATTTTATACAATTTCCGGAACTTTGGATTATCA
>CAJOPE010000104.1 GCA_905236815.1 uncultured Prevotella sp.
CTAAATGGTGCATTTACGTTGGCTATTTCAACTATTTACGATAATCACCAAATTTCAAACTGTTATATTTTGTCGAACTCACGTTATTTATAATTAGTCTTGCAGCTTAATTTTGTGCGCATACCCTCTATCTCTCCTGCTCGCGGAGGAGAAATATGGTAAGATTTATCCTTCTATGAATTATTCAGGTTAGGATAGAAAAAATCCCTTTCAGTTTTTTACAACTGAAAGGGATTTTGGATTATTCTGGATAAACCAGATTTTCAGGAGTAATCTTTTCGAGCACCTCCTCGAGATATTTCTTAGCCTCGTATTTTGCCATTGGGAGATCGTGAAGCAGATAGTTGCCACAATCTCTTGCTGCTGCTCCTGGAATTTCACCTTCGAATTCAGCAACAAAGCGGAAGGTATTCTTCATCAACTCTATGATATCCTTGCTTTCGAAGTCGCCTCTCAGCAAAAGATAGTTGCCTGTTAGGCATCCCATAGGTCCCCAATACACAATGCGGTCTTTCCAATCAGGATCGTTGCGAAGATAGGTAGCGGCAAGATGCTCTATAGTGTGTATCGCACCATTATGGAGCACAGGCTCACGGTTAGGCTCTTTCATACGAATATCGAAAGTAGTTACTACCTCATTGCCAACTTCATCCTTGCGACTGACATAAATGCCACGAAGGAGTTTCTCGTGATTTATTGTAAAACTTGGTATCTTATTCATTATAGTAAATTTAAAAAGTCCTTAGTTACTTCAAAACTTCCGTTTGCCATCTTATCCCAAAAATCGAAATACATCTGAGCCTTATGGTCCTTCAAAGGCACATCACTGATGATGCGGAAACTGATAAACGGTACATTGTATTTGTGACAAGTCTGAGCAATAGAGCAGCTCTCCATATCCACAGCTGTAGCTTCTGGGAACTTCTCGAGGATAGAGCGCATCTTGTCCTGACTATCCACAAACCACTCGCCACTAACGGTGAGACCAGCTTTCACCTTTCCGTCGCCTTCTGGCTGAATGCTCAAAGCCTTCTCGACCAATTCGGAAGGGGCCTGATAACGAGCAGGCATTCCGAGAATCTGTCCGAACTCGCAGTTGTCGCCACAATAGGCATCGTGATAAGTACACTCACTTGCAACCACCACATCGCCCACATTCAGAGAAGTATCAGCACCTCCAGCACAACCACTCGAAATGATAAGGTCGGGTTGGTGCTCCTTAATCATCTCCAGAGCGCCAAGGGCAGAATTCACCTTGCCAATGCCACATTTCTGAAGGATAATTTCCTTGCCACCGATATTTCCTAATTTCTCGAGCTGGGCATATTCCTTGTCCATAGCTACGATAATTCCTATTTTCATTTGCTTATTTTATTAAATTGTCGCAAAGTTACAAAATTTCTTTCATCAGTCTATCGCTTCTCTCATCTTTTTATTATCTTTGCAACCGCAATTGCGAAAAATAAACGTTTATTATATAGTATGAAAGCATTGAAAAAATACCTGCTGGATATTCTGGCAGTTGTAATGTTTGCTGTAATTTCATTTGTTTACTTTATGCCTGCCGACATCGACGGGCGTATCCTTTACCGTCATGATTCTTCAGCTGGTAAGGGTGCTGGTATGGAATTATCGCAGTATAATGAAAAATCTGGAGAGATTACCCGTTGGACCAACTCTGTATTTGGAGGTATGCCAACTTATCAGATGTCGCCAAGCTATAATAGCGGCACTGTATTGAAGCAGGCTATCAATGCCTATCATCTCTGGTTGCCAGAGAATGTGTGGTATGTATTTGCCTACCTTCTTGGATTCTATATCCTATTGAGAGCCTTTAATTTCAGAGAAGAATTAGCGGCTTTAGGCTCTATTATCTGGGCTTTCTCATCGTATTTCTTCATCATTATCGCTGCTGGTCACATCTGGAAGGTGATGGCTTTGGCTTATCTGCCTCCTATGATTGCGGGTATCGTGCTGGCTTTCAGGGGTAAATATCTGAAGGGACTTATCGTTACGTCTATTTTTACTGCATTTGAGGTGAATGCCAACCATGTGCAGATGACCTATTATTATCTCTTCATCATCTTCTTTATGGTGATTGCTTATCTGGTGGATGCTATCCGTCAGAAGACTTTGGCCAATTTTGGTAAGGCTGCTGCTGTTTGTATTGTAGGTGCAGCTATCGGTATCAGCTTGAACCTCAGCAACTTGTATCATACCTGGGAATATGGCCAGGAGAGTATGCGAGGCAAGAGCGAACTCGTTAAGAAGAATTCAGCTAACCAGACTAATAGTGGTTTGGATCGCGACTATATTACTCAGTGGAGCTATGGCATTGATGAAACTTGGACACTGATGATTCCTAATACCAAGGGTGGAGCTTCTGTGGCAATGTCTCAGAATGAGAAGGCTATGGAGAAGGCTGATCCTAACTTCATGCAGATCTATCAGCAACTAGGACAATACTGGGGTGAACAGCCTGGAACTCAGGGACCTGTATATGTAGGTGCCTTTGTTATGATGCTTTTTGTATTGGGTCTTTTCATAGTAAAGGGACCAATGAAGTGGGCATTGCTGGCAGCAACCATCCTTTCTATTCTCCTTTCTTGGGGACGCAATTTTATGGGCTTTACCGATTTCTTCCTCGATTATGTTCCTATGTATTCGAAGTTTAGAACGGTAGCATCCATCCTCGTAATCGCCGAGTTCACCATTCCGTTACTGGCATGTCTTGCCTTGAAACGCATTGTGGATGAGCCAGAGATTTTGACAAAGAAAATAAAGTTCGTATATATCAGTTTTGCTCTCACAGCAGGTATCTGTTTGCTTTTCGCCTTGATGCCAAGTGTATTCTTCAGCGATTTCGTATCTCGCTCAGAGATGCAGGCAATGCAGCAGATTCCACAAGACTATCTTGGTCCGTTGCTCAACAACCTTCGTGAGATTCGTAAGGGCATCTTCACTGCAGATTGCTGGCGCTCTTTCTGGATCATCACTATTGGCACTTTCGTTCTTCTACTTTTCAAGGCAAAGAAACTCAAGGCCAATTATATGGTAGGTGCATTGCTTCTTCTCTGTCTAGTAGATATGTGGCAGGTGAACAAGCGTTATCTCTACGATGATATGTTCGTTCCAAAGGAAGAGCGTGAGATTCCTCAGGCTATGACAGCTACCGATAAGCAAATACTTCGCGATAAGAGTCTCGACTATCGAGTAATCAACCTCGCTTCAAATACCTTCAACGAGAACGAAACCTCTTACTATCACAAGAGTATCGGAGGTTATCATGCAGCTAAACTCCGTCGTTATCAGGAATTGATCGATGCTTACATCGCTCCTGAGATGCAGAGCAGCATGAAGGCACTCGCTGAGGCTGGTGGCGATATGACCAAGGTGGATGGCAACAAGGCATTCCCTATTCTTAATATGCTGAATGCTAAGTATTTCATCCTTCCACTTCAGGGTGGACAGACTGTTCCAATTCAGAACCCATACGTTTATGGCAATGCTTGGATGGTGGATAAGATCAGCTATGTTGACAATGCTAACCAGGAGTTGGACAAGTTAGGAAAGATTGATCCTCGCCATGAGGCTGTAGCAGATGCGAAGTTCAAAGAGCAGTTAGGTCAGAGTCTGCAGCAGGATGGTACTTCCGAAGTGAAGATCACCAGCTACAAGCCAAACCATCTCTCTTATGATGTAAAGACAGGCAAGGGTGGTGTTGTAGTATTCTCTGAAATCTACTATCCAGGTTGGAAGGCAACAGTAGATGGACAAGAGGTAGAACTTGGTCGTGTAAACTATGTTCTTCGTGCCTTGAACCTAAAGGCGGGAAACCACAAGGTAGAACTCGATTTCCATCCAACCTCTGTTAAGAATACAGAAATCGTGGCTTATATAGGCTACATCCTTCTCTTCCTGCTGATTGCTCTCGGAGTATTCGTAGAGTATCGCAGAAAGAAGGCAGAATAATATGGAATTTCGTACGAGAATAGAAATACCGCAATCCGACTGGAAGATTGCGCCTTGTGAGAAAATGCTGTTTGCAGGCTCCTGCTTTGCAGACAGCATAGGGCATCGCTTTCAAGAAGAACAGTTCCGATGTGAAGTGAATCCTTTTGGAGTGATGTATAATCCCGCCAGCATTCTGCATACGGTTGCAGGATTTCTATCAGATTCTGAAAATAAAGAAAAAGTTCCCAATGTAGCAGTTTTTACATTGGGAACTAACCATATCTATATATTAAAGGAGACTGGAGAAATTGTGGATAATTGTCGCAAACGCCCACAGAGTCTTTTCGTGGAAAAGGAATTGACAGTGGAGGAGTGTGCTAGTTATCTTCAGCAGGCAATCGATCTACTTCGAAAGGCAAATCCCTTAGTGAAGGTCATCCTCACAGTTTCACCTATCCGATATCGCAAGTATGGCTATCATGAAAGTCAGCTCAGCAAGGCAACCTTGCTATTGGCTGTCAATCAGATAGTTGCTTCAGATGTTAATGCAGACTATTTCCCAGCTTATGAAATAGTGAACGACGAACTTCGCGATTATCGTTTCTACAAGCCGGATATGCTTCATCCGTCCGAACAGACAGTGGAGTATATCTACGAGCAGTTTGCTGCTACCTATTTTGGTGAGGATACCTTCAAGTTCCTCAAGGAATGGCAGCCACTGAAAGAAGCCTTGAACCACAAACCCTTCCATCCAGAATCGGAAGAATACAAGGAATTTATCAATAAAACAATGCAAAAAGTAGATGCTCTTTCGAAAAAATACCCTACCTTTGCATTTAAGAAAATAAACAAATTACAATGACATATACTATTGAGAAAGTAACCACACTGATAGGTGCGCGTCGCTATGGTGACAGGGATACCAATATCGGTTTTATTCTTACCGATAGTCGCAGTCTTTGTTTTCCTGAAGAAACTCTTTTCTTCGCCCTTAAATCAGAACGTAATGACGGTCACAATTATATTCCTGAATTGTATCGCCGTGGGGTTCGCAACTTTGTTGTAACCAATGTTCCTAAGGGCTATGCTTCTGACTATCCAGAGGCAAATTTCCTGAAAGTAGTTAATACTCTTGAGGCTTTACAGCGACTTGCTGAGCGCCATCGTGATGAATTCGATATCCCTATCGTAGGTATCACTGGTAGTAATGGCAAGACAATGGTGAAGGAGTGGCTCTATCAGTTGCTCTCTCCACAACTCTTTGTTACGCGTTCTCCTCGCAGCTACAATTCCCAGATTGGCGTGCCTCTCTCTGTTTGGTTGATGAATGAGCAGACACAGGTGGGCGTATTCGAGGCAGGTATCAGCTTGCCAGGAGAAATGCTGGCACTTCGTGATATTATTCAGCCAACAATTGCTGTGTTGACGAATCTTGGTGCTGCTCATCAAGAGAACTTTAAGTCGATGGAGGAGAAGTGTCGTGAGAAGTTGACTCTTTTCCACGATGCTCAGACAATCGTCTTTAATGAGGATGATGAGGTAGTGAACAAGGTGGTAGGTGAGTATGTGGATTATAAGGGGGAGAAACTCTCTTGGTCACAAAAAAATCCCAAATCTCCTTTCTTCATCAAGTCTATCGAGAAGAGGGAAGATACTACCAAGATCACCTATGTTTATAAGGGCAACGAGAATTTCTATTCTTTGCCATTCATTGATGATGCTTCTATTCAGAACTCCATCATTTGTGCTGCCATCTCTTTACATTTAGGAGTAATTGGTGACCAGCTTGACCAGCGTATGCAGAGTCTTGAGCCTGTTGCAATGCGTCTGGAAGTAAAGCAGGGCCAGAATGGTTGCACCTTGATAAATGACAGCTATAATTCGGATATCAATTCTTTGGATATCGCACTCGACTTCATGAATCGTCGTCCTGATCATAAGGGACGTCGCCATACTTTGATTTTGAGTGATATTTATCAGAGTGGAGAGGCTCCAATCGATTTGTACAAGGAGGTTTCCGACCTTTGTCGTAAGCGTGGAGTTGTGAAGTTCATCGGAATTGGTCCTGCACTTTGCAGACAGAGTGATGAGATTAAGATTTCTGAGAAATTCTTCTTCACTAGCGTAGAGCAGTTCGTAAAGAGTGAGGTGTTCCATTCACTTCGCGATGAGGTTATCCTTTTGAAGGGTGCTCGTTCGTTTGGCTTTGACCAGTTGACTGAACTCCTAGTTCAGAAGGTTCACGAAACAACTCTAGAAGTAAATCTGAATGCGGTTGTAAAGAACCTGAACTGGTATCGCAGTTTTATGAAGCCAACCACCAAGTTGGTTTGTATGATCAAGGCGGATGCCTATGGTGCAGGTGCTGTTGAAATAGCCAAGACTTTACAGGATCATCGTGTTGATTATCTGGCAGTAGCTGTTGCTGATGAAGGCGTCACTCTTCGTAAGAATGGTATTACCAGCAATATCATGATCATGAATCCTGAGATGACAGCTTTCAAGACCATGTTTGATTATGACTTGGAACCTGAAGTATATTCTTTCCGACTGTTGGATGCCTTGATCAAGGCTGCAGAGAAAGAAGGAATAACCGGATATCCAGTTCATATCAAATTGGATACAGGTATGCATCGCCTGGGCTTTGATCCAGTTAATGATATGGATGAACTTATTGAGCGCTTGAAGCATCAGAATGCAATTATCCCAAGAAGTGTGTTCTCTCATTTTGTAGGTTCTGATAGTGATGACTTTGATAGCTTCAGTAGCGGCCAGTTTGAACTCTTCGATCAGGGTAGCAAGAAATTGCAGTCAGCTTTCGATCACAAAATTCTCCGTCATATTGATAATTCTGCGGGTATAGAACATTTCCCAGAGCGCCAATTGGATATGTGTCGATTGGGTCTTGGCCTTTATGGTATCAATTCCCGCAATAATGAAACTATCAATAATGTATCTACCCTAAAAACTACTATTCTTCAAATGCGAAAGGTGGCAGCAGGTGATACCGTTGGTTATAGTCGCAAGGGAAAGATAGAGCAGGAGAGTATGATTGCAGCAATCCCTATCGGATATGCAGATGGATTGAACCGTCATCTTGGAAATCGCCATTGTTACTGTCTGGTAAATGGTCAGAAAGCAGAGTATGTTGGCAATATCTGTATGGATGTAGCTATGATTGATGTTACAGGTATTGATTGTAAAGAAGGAGACAGCGTAGAAATCTTCGGTGATAATCTTCCAGTAACAGTTTTGAGTGACGTGTTGGACACAATCCCTTACGAAGTACTCACCAATATCAGTAATCGTGTGAAACGAATCTACTTCCAGGATTAATTCCAGGATAAATTAATCCTCTATTTTTGAGAGGATTATACGATAGAAAAAGGTAAAAGAGTGAAAGGATGCAGTATTCTGTGTATCTTTTTACTTTTTTACCTTTTTCCGCTTTTATTATTAATACTTTTTTTGTATCTTTGCAGCAAATCTACATTAAAAACTACTAATTTAGTAATAAATCAAATTATGGAACAAGTGTTTAGCTATATCATTAGCCTAGGTGCTTCGGTGATGATGCCTATCATCTTCACTGTCATCGGTTTATGTATAGGTATGAAATTTGGAAAGGCGCTGAAGTCTGGCCTTTTTGTTGGCGTCGGCTTTGTCGGCTTAGGTATTGTTACAGGCTTGCTGACTAGTAACTTCAGTGATCCTTTGACAGCAATCTCTGAACTTTATCATCTCCAGTTGAATGTATTCGATATGGGATGGCCTGCAGCTGCAGCAGTTGCTTATAATACTGCAGTAGGAGCTTTGATTATACCAATCTGTTTGGGAGTAAACTTCCTGATGGTTCTTACAAAGACAACCCGTACCGTAAATATTGACCTTTGGAATTACTGGCATTTTGCCTTTATCGGTGCTGTGGTATATTTTGTTTTTGATCAGAGTCTTTTCTGGGGATATTTTGCAGCAATTATCTGCTATATGATTACTTTGGTTATGGCTGATCTTACAGCAGAGAAGTTTCAGAAATACTATAATCTTCCAGGTATCTCTGTACCACAGCCTTTCTGCCAGAGCTTTGTTCCTTTCACACTTTGTATCGATTGGGTTCTCAATAAGATTCCAGGCTTTAGTAAGTTGGATATTGATGCAGAAGGTTTGAAGAAGAAGTTTGGTGTTTTGGGCGAGCCACTGATTCTTGGAGTTATAGTGGGAGCCTTGATTGGTGCTGTTGCACAATTGGACATAAAGAAGATACTTTTCCTCGGTGTTACCATGGGAGCTGTTATGGAGTTGATTCCTAGAATCACTAAACTCTTCATTGACGGTTTGATGCCTATATCAGAGAAGACCAAGGAAATTGTAAATAAGAAATTCAATGGTAAAAAAGTACATATTGGTATGAGTCCTGCTCTGGTAATTGGTCATCCAACTACTTTGGTAGTTACTTTGCTTTTAATTCCTACATACCTTGTACTTGCTGTAATTTTACCAGGTAACCAATTTTTGCCATTGGCTTCTTTGGCAGGTTTGTTCTATCTATTCCCAATGATGTTGCCTTTCACTCAGGGTAATGTTGTTAAGACCTTTGTCGTAGGTTTGGTAGCTTTGCTAGTAGGACTTTGGTTTGTAACAGATATGGCTCCAGACTTCACCAAGGCTGCTGCTGCAGTATTTGCAGCAACCCAGGATAAGGCTGCTGATGTACCTGCAGGATTTGAGGCTGGAAGTATGGATTTCTCAAGCAGTTTGTTTGGTTATGCTATCTATGCTGCCTTGAAGTATATTAAATGGATTGGTGCAGGTGCACTTGTCGTTGTAACACTTGCTATGATGTTCGTTAATCGTCGTAACATCCTGGCTGATGAGAAGCGTGTTGCAGAAGAACTTTCTTCAGAGAAAGTATCAGAATAAATGAACTTAAAAACAAAAAATTAAAATAATGAAGAAAACACTTTTGACAATAGCTCTATGCCTGGTTGCCGGAATGGGTTTCGCACAGGAATGGGATGGTTATGAAGTAAAGGCTGAAAATAGCTACACTAACTACAATGTTCGTCATGCTAGTAATCCTATGGATGCAAAGCATTATGATACAAAGCGCCTTCGTGGTGAATACCTTATCAAGAAGGTGTTTGCTCCAGGTGAAGTTAATTGGACCTATACAATGTTCGATCGTTTCCTTATTGGTGGTGCAGAACCAACAGCAACTCCTCTTGCACTAACTTCAATTGCTCCTCTCTATGTAGACAAGAGCAAGGGCGATAATGGACGCAATCTTTTGGATAATCGTGAGTTGGGTATTATCAATATTGGTGGTAAAGGTACAGTTACTGTTGATGGAAAGAGCTACGACCTCGATTTCCAGGAGGCTCTTTATGTAGGAAAGGGTGCTAAGGATATTACTGTTGCCAGCAAGGATGCTAGTAATCCAGCAAAGTTCTATATGAACTCTGCTTGTGCTCATAAGAGCTATCCTACCAAGAAGGTTACATTGAAGGATGCTAATAATATCAAAGCTGGTAGTATGAAGGAGAGCAACGATCGAGTAATCCATCAGTTGATTATCGATGGTGTTGCTGGAGTACACACTTGTCAGCTTCAGATGGGTGTTACTGAGTTGAAAGAGGGTTCTGTTTGGAACACTATGCCAGCTCATACTCACCTTCGTCGTATGGAAACCTATTTATATTATAAGGTACCAGAGGGACAGAAGATCTGCCATCTTATGGGTGAACCACAGGAAACTCGTCCTATGTGGCTGAACAACGAACAGGCAGTAATTAGTCCAGACTGGTCAATTCACTGCGCTGCAGGTACATCAAACTACACATTTATTTGGGGTATGGCAGGTGAGAACCTTGTATATACAGATATGCAGGTAGCTAAGATCCCTGAATTGGAATAAGACTAACTAAACAATCAAAAAAATGAGTAATATTCAAACTGCGAAAATGTCCAACTTCCGTTGGGTGATTTGTGCACTGTTGTTCTTGGCAACAACAGTAAATTACATGGACCGCCAGGTGCTTTCCCTCACATGGAAAGACTTTATTGCACCTGAGTTCCATTGGACAGATAATGATTACGGTACAATTACTGCTGTATTCTCAATTTTCTATGCAATAGCTAACCTCTTTGCAGGTAAGTTTATCGACTGGATGGGTACAAAGAAAGGATACCTTATTGCTATCTTCGTGTGGTCATTAGGTGCTTGTCTCCATGCAGGTTGTGGTTGGGTAGCTATGCAGTTGGAGGGCTACGGCTCTTTGGAGGCACTTCGTGCTGTTCAGGCAGGTAGTGATGCTGCTGTTGCTATTGCAACTATCAGTGTTTGGCTCTTCCTCTCTTGTCGTTTGATTCTTGCTGTAGGTGAGGCTGGTAACTTCCCAGCAGCAATTAAGGTTACAGCAGAATACTTCCCAAAGAAAGACCGCGCTTTCTCAACCTCTATCTTCAATAGTGGAGCATCCGTAGGTGCACTTGCTGCTCCAGCAACTATTCCATTGTTGGCTCGTGCTTGGGGATGGGAAATGGCTTTCATCATCATTGGTGTGCTTGGTTTCGTTTGGATGGGTCTTTGGATTGCTTTCTATGAGCATCCATCAAAGAGCAAGCATGTAAATCAGGCTGAGTTGGTATATATCAACCAGGATGACGAAGAAGAGGCTGTTGCTGCTACAGAGAATAAGACAGAGGAAGAAGAGAAGACTATTGGTTTCTTGAAGTGCTTCACTTTCCGTCAGACTTGGTCGTTTATTGTAGGTAAACTCTTTACTGATGGTGTTTGGTGGTTCTTCTTGTTCTGGGCACCTGCATATTTCTCTGATCAGTATGGTTATACATCTGATTCGACTATGGGTATTATGCTTATCTTCACCCTCTATGCAATTGTAACTATTCTTAGTATTGGTGGTGGTTATCTGCCAACTTACTTTGTAGACAAGAAGGGTATGAATCCATATATCGGCCGTATGCGTGCCATGTTGATCTTTGCTTGCTTCCCTGTACTTGGATTGTTAGCTCAGCCAATGGGTCAGTATAGTGCATGGTGGCCAGCTATCATCATTGGTTTGCTTGGTGCAGGTCATCAGGCATGGTCAGCAAACCTTTATTCTACTATTGGTGATATGTTCCCTAAGTCAACTATTGCAACTATCACCGGTATTGGTGCTATGGCAGGTGGTTTGGGTAGCTTCGCTATCAATAAGGGTTCTGGCGCATTCTTTACATGGGCTGCAAACCAGGGTGACTCTTTCACTTTCATGGGCTTTGAAGGTAAGCCTGCTGCTTACATGATTGTGTTTAGCATCTGTTCTTTGGCTTATCTCGTAGGCTGGTGCATTATGAAGGCATTGGTTCCTAAGTACAAGCCAATTGTTGTAGAATAAGTTAATTCGATAATGATATAATAAAAGCCCGCAGATTTGTTTCTGTGGGCTTTTTTGCTTATACTCCTTTTGTGTGTTGCAGAGAATTTTTTAGATGTCTCAGAAGTTGAATCCTTGTTTTTTTAGAGCCTCGATAATACCTTGAGTCATTGCTTCGTTGTCCTTTTTGGTATATCGGATGTCAGTGAATATCTGTGCAAGTGTCTCTTTTTGGTTGATTTCCACGAAGTGCTTACTTTCTTCCAAAGCTTCTTTTCCTGCATAGAAATCATCGATCTTCGCGGGAGTATAGTCCTCGAAGTGTTCGTGGTGGATGATGGCGCGCAGAGGTAATCTGTCGCTTTGTGAAGGATCTTCTGCAGGCCAGCCTAAAGTAATAGTGGAAATAGGGAAAACGAGCTTAGGCAACTTCAAAGTGTCTATAATCATTTGTGGCATATAGACTGTAGTGCCTAGGAAGCAAGTACCTAATCCCGCCTCTTCTGCAAGATTACAGAACGTCTGAGTATATAGCAGGGCATCTGATGAGGCATTGATAAAACTAAGGAAATTGTCATATCCAGGAACCGCATTTCGGTTCTCAGCCCAGATGCTAGTGCGGCGAAAGTCTGCACAGATTGTGAGGACAACAGGCGCCTCTGTTACCATTGGTTGATTGAAATGTGCAGGAGCAAGCGCTTTCTTTCCTTCCTCACTACGGGTAATAACTACACTGTAGAGCTGCAGATTACCCATAGTAGGAGTTCTTTCTGCCTCTTCAAGCAATGTGTTCAGCAACTTTTCCGAAACTTCTTTGTCGGAATACTTGCGTATAGTTCTTCTGTTTTTGATTGAGTTCATATCAGGATATTTTTAATTTCGATTTCATTTTATTAATTCTTCATGCAAAAATACTATTTTTATTTCTATTTTCCAAAGTCAATATTAAAAGGAACTAGCTAATCTCTTCCTGCTGATGTAATAGTAAGGTGGATGAAGTTCTTGATTTTGTGCAACTTTTCTGATTTCGTTCTACAAAAAGTTTTCCAAAAGGGAAATCTTTGTTGTTGGTTTTAACATTATTATATATCATTTCATTTCGATTTGTGGAAATAAAAGGCTATATTTGCAAAGCAAAAAATATCAGTAAACCAAGAAATGGAAAATATGAAAACCTATTCCTTTGAGGAAGCCTTTGAGGAATCTCTTAAGTATTTTGGCGGCGACCAGTTGGCGGCCAGAGTATGGGTAAACAAGTACGCATTAAAAGATAGCTTCGGCAATATTTACGAGAAATCACCACATGATATGCATTGGCGTATTGCCAATGAAATCGCTCGTATAGAGAAGAAGTATCCTAATCCTTTAAGTGCTCAGGAAGTATTTGATCTTCTTGATCATTTTAAGTATGTTGTGCCTGCCGGTAGTCCAATGTCTGGTATAGGTAATCATTTCCAGGTTGCTAGCTTGAGTAACTGTTTCGTAATAGGTCTGGATGGTGATGCTGATTCTTATGGTGCCATCATGAAAGTAGATGAGGAACAGGTTCAGTTAATGAAGCGCCGTGGCGGAGTTGGTCATGATTTGAGTCATATCCGTCCTGCAGGTTCTCCAGTTAACAATTCAGCCCTTACCTCAACAGGTCTTGTTCCTTTTATGGAGCGTTATAGCAATTCTACTCGTGAGGTTGCTCAGGATGGTCGTCGTGGTGCCTTGATGCTTTCTGTAAGTATAAAGCATCCAGACAGTGAGGCTTTCATTGATGCAAAGATGACAGAAGGAAAGGTGACAGGTGCTAATGTTTCCGTAAAGATCGACGATGAGTTTATGGAGGCAGCTGTTGCTGATAAGGAATATACTCAGCAATTTCCTGTAACAGGCGAGAGCTCTGTTGAAAAGAAAATCTCTGCCAAGAAACTTTGGGAAAAGATAGTTCACAATGCATGGAAGAGCGCTGAGCCTGGTGTTCTTTTCTGGGATACAATTCTTCGTGAGAGTATTCCTGATTGTTACGCTGATTTAGGTTTCCGTACAGTAAGTACTAATCCATGTGGTGAAATTCCATTGTGTCCTTATGATAGTTGTCGATTGCTCAGCATCAATTTATATAGCTATGTTGAGAATCCTTTCACTAAGGATGCTAAGTTCGATTTCGACAAGTTTAAGAAGCATGTTCAGATCGCTCAGCGTATCATGGATGATATCGTTGATCTGGAAATGGAGAAGATTGAACTTATTCTTAATAAGATAACATCAGATCCTCAGACTGATGAGGTGAAGGAGACCGAGCGCCATCTTTGGGAGAAAATCAAGAAGAAGAGTGGAATGGGTCGCCGTACTGGTGTGGGTATCACTGCTGAAGGTGATATGGTTGCTGCTATGGGCCTTCGATATGGTACGCAGGAGGCAACTGATTTTGCAGTAAATGTTCACAAGACTCTCGCCTTGAACGCTTATCGTTCGTCAGTAACGATGGCTAAGGAACGTGGAGCATTCGAAATTTATGATGCAAAGCGTGAGGAGAAAAATCCATTTATTAATAGAATCAAGGAGGCTGATGCTGAACTCTATAACGATTTAGTAAAGTATGGTCGTAGAAATATTGCTTGTCTTACCATAGCTCCTACAGGTACAACTTCTTTGATGACTCAGACAACTTCAGGTATAGAACCTGTATTTATGCCTGTTTACAAGCGTCGTCGTAAGGTGAATCCAAATGACGAGGATGTACATGTTGACTTTGTAGATGAGGTAGGCGATAGCTTCGAGGAGTACATCGTTTATCATCGCAAGTTCCTGGAATGGATGCAGGTGAATGGTTATGATACAGAGAAGAAATATACTCAGGAGGAAATTGACGAACTTGTAGCAAAGTCACCTTATTATAAAGCGACAGCCAATGATGTTGATTGGTTGATGAAGGTGAAGATGCAAGGCGCAATCCAAAAATGGGTTGATCATTCGATCTCTGTAACAGTTAACCTTCCACACGATGTAGATGAGGCTTTGGTTAACAAACTCTATGTTGAGGCTTGGCGAAGTGGATGCAAGGGATGTACTATTTATCGCGATGGCTCTCGTTCTGGTGTGATGATTTCTGCATCTAAGCCAGAAAAGAAGGCTGCTAAGGACCAGGGTGCTACTTCTCCTGTAACCAAGGAAGAAAAGGAAACACCTCAGTTTGCAGCTCCTCAGGTAGTAGAGGTTCGTCCTACGGAATTGGAATGCGATATAGTGCGCTTCCAGAATAATAAGGAGAAGTGGGTTGCCTTTGTTGGTTTGCTCGATGGCTATCCTTATGAGATCTTTACTGGTTTGCAGGATGATGAGGAGGGTATTGTTCTTCCTAAGAGTGTTACTCATGGAAAGATCATCAAGTCTACTAATGCTGATGGTACTCGTCGTTATGATTTCCAATTCGAGAACAAACGTGGCTATAAGACTACGGTTGAGGGCTTGAGTGAGAAGTTCAATCCAGAGTATTGGAATTATGCCAAGTTGATTTCTGGTGTGCTTCGCTATCGTATGCCAATCGATCATGTTCTAAAACTTGTTGCCTCACTTCAGTTGAGAGATCAAAGTATCAATACCTGGAAGAATGGTGTTGAGCGTGCACTGAAGAAGTACATTGTAGATGGTACAAAGGCCAAAGGACAGAAGTGTCCTGTTTGTGGTCAGGAGACATTGGTCTATCAGGAAGGTTGCTTGATTTGTACTAACTGTGGTGCAAGTCGTTGCGGATAATCTTCGGATACTTAAAAGTGTAAATGGAAACAATAAGTAGTTATATATACTTGGACGGACTGCGGTTTCATGCCTATCATGGCGTGTTACCGCAGGAGCGTTTAACAGGTAATGATTATATTGTTGATTGCCGATGCAAATACGATATCACCAAGGCTCTTTTGTCGGATGATGTTAATGATACGCTCAATTATGCTGAAGTTTTCAAGGTAATTGCAGAGGAGATGGATGTCCCTAGTAAACTCATCGAAAGGGTGTGTGGCAGGATAGCTACACGACTATTTGACCAGTTTCCGGCTATCGATGCAATCGACCTGAAAATGTCAAAAGTAACCCCTCCAATGGGTGCAGATTGCAATGGAGCAGGAGTTGAGATACATTTAAATAATAATAAAACTAAATAAACTTTGAACGTTTTTCGTAAATTAGTCGTAATTTTGCAGTCTATATAGGATAGTATGAGTAAAAAGGTTTCCTTATTATTGACATTTCTGCTAGTGATTACAACAGCAATGAGTGCTGCTTCGCGTCGTTTTACCTTGGTAATTGATGCGGGGCATGGTGGTCATGATACGGGAGCTGTAGGTGCAAAGTCGAAGGAGAAAGATTTAAACTTGAGTGTTGCACTTGCATTCGGAAAGTATGTAGAGGAAAATTGTCCTGATGTGAAGGTAATCTATACCCGAAAGACGGATGTATTTATTCCTTTGAAGCAGCGAGCTAATATCGCCAACAAGAATAATGCCGATCTTTTTATCTCGGTACATACCAATGCACTCCCTGCCGGCAAGATTGCCAGAGGTTTTGAAACCTATACGTTGGGTATGCATAGAGCTAAGGATAATCTCGATGTCGCTATGCGAGAGAATGGTGTAATCTCAATGGAGACGGGCTATAAGCAGACTTATGAAGGATTTGATCCAAAGTCGAGCGAGAGCTACATCATGTTTGAATTCATCCAAGGCAGAAATATGGAGAAGAGTGTTGAGCTTGCTCGTTTTGTTCAGACTAATGTCTGCTCAGAATCAGGTGCAGGTAGACCTGATAAGGGTGTCCACCAGGCTGGATTCCTTGTACTTCGAGAAACTTCTATGCCGAGTTGCTTGATAGAGTTGGGATTCATTACCACTCCAGACGAGGAGGATATCTTGAACGATGGGGAAAGTCAGGATAGAATAGCATTATCTATCTTCCACGGATTTAAGGAATATAAGGAAAAATACGACAATCATTTGTCGGTTCCTTATCGTACTTCTGAGGAGAGTAAGACTAATGTTCCTAATCTGGTTCCTTCTAAGTATAAGAAGAAATCTACAGAAAAGCGTGTGGAGATCAAGACAGTTGAGATGAAACCTACCTTTGCCATAAAGAAAGATTCATCAAAAGCTGAGACTAAAAAAGTTGATGAGAAAAAGGAAGTAGTAAAGAAGTCTGAGGTAAAAAAGGTAGAACCAAAAGTTGAGCCAAAGATCGTTGTTGCCAAAAAGGAACCTGTTAAGGGTACAAAGGTACAAACTGCTTCAAATAATTCGGTTGTGTTTAAAGTACAGATATTGGCAAGTAGTCAGAAACTGGCGAAAAACGACAGCCGTTTCAAGGGAGAGACAAATTATGATTTATACCAAGAGTCTTCGATGTATAAATACACATTAGGCTCATCTTCAGATTATAATGAAATCTATCAGTTGAGAAAATCATTGCTGGAGAAATTTCCAGAGGCATTCATAGTGGCTTTTAAAGATGGAAAGCGAACAGATGTTTCAAAAGCGATAAAGGAGTTTAGAACAAATAAAAAATAATAAACATACATTTATGAAATACTTCACAAAGGAAGTTAAGATTGCATTGGTTGCCATTGTGGGAATAATCATTCTCTTCTTTGGCATGAATTTCCTCAAAGGCTTAAGTCTTTTCGAGGATGATGATATCTATTATATTACTTTCGACGATTTGCAGGGGTTAGGTGAAGCTACTCCTATTTATGCTGATGGTTATAAAGTAGGTACCGTTAAGAGTATTGAGTATAATTATGGTCAAGATGGTCCTACCAAGGTAGTTGCAGGCATTGATAAGAATATGCGAATTCCTAAAGGTAGTACTGCCGAAATTGACAAGGATGTAATGGGCAATATCCAGGTGAATCTGCTTCTTGCAAACAATCCAAAAGAAAGGGTAGAGCCAGGACAGACAATTTCTGGAGGCTTGACTCAGGGTATTATGTCTAAGGTGACAGAATTGATGCCAGCTATTGAGAAGATGGTTCCTAAGATTGATTCTATTATGACCAATTTGAACGCAATTTTGTCTGATCCTGCAATCAAGGGAAGTTTGGCAAATATCCAGACTACTACAAAGAATCTCACAGTTTCAACCGCAGAGTTGAATCGTTTGATGGCTGATTTGAATCATCAAGTTCCAGGCTTGCTTCGTCAGGCCAATGGTGTGTTGGCAAATACCAATACCTTCACCGGAAAATTGGCTGAGGTAGATGTACAGGGTACAATGAATCAGATTAATGCTACTGTAGCCAACGCTAAGGCCTTCACGGAGAAGCTGAATAGTAATGAAGGAACATTGGGAAGATTAATGAATGATCCAACCCTTTATAATCAGTTGAATAGCACAGTAGAGCATGCAGATTCTTTGGTTACTGATTTGAAGGCACATCCAAAGCGTTATGTACATTTCTCTGTATTTGGCAAAAAGGATAAATAAGCCGTTAATTAAAAATAGTCTAAATAATAAATCGAGATGTTTCACAGCATCTCGATTTTTGTTTATTAGTACGTTTATTAGGAGATTGGACGCTATTTCAAAAATGTTTCACTAAATATTGTTTGTTGTTATAAAACAATGTACATCTTGTTTATTTTCAGGAAGTTATGAGATTGCAAGATGAAAAAATGAGACTTCTGATGTAAAAGTGACCTAAAGTGCCTTTAATGAGTGCTTTACATCCAATTGCTAATAAAATAAAAAAAGGAAAGATTTGCTTATTTCAGAAATCTTTTATAAATTTGCACTGCAAAACTAGACGGGTCGTCGTCTTTCGAAATAATTTAAAAATACATTTTCTATATGAATGTAAGTCCTAAAGCTCTTTGGGATCAGTCTCTTACGCTCTTTAGCGAGAATGTTTCAGAGGAGCAGTTTAATACATGGTTCAAGCCGATTGTCTTTGAGTCGTATAATCCTTCGACAAAGGCAGTCACGGTTCAGGTACCTAGCACTTTTGTCTATGAGTATCTGGAGGAGCACTATGTAGACTTACTTAGAAAAATTATTGGTCGTTGTTTCGGTGAGGGCACACGTCTTCTTTATAGAGTTTTGGTGGTTCAGAGCCCTAAGGTGGTGAATGTTGTAGAACTTGATCCTGCCGATGGTGGCGAAAAAGAACAGCCTGTTACTCGTGCTAATGAGGCTCCAGGTCAGATGGAAGCTGCTCAGCCTCAGGATCTCGACCCACATTTGCAGAAGAAACTTACCTTTGATAACTTTATTGAAGGTAAGAGTAATAAACTCACACGCACAGTAGGTTTCTCTATCGCAGAGCATCCACAGGGTGTTCAGTTCAATCCATTGTTTATCTATGGTCCTTCTGGATGTGGTAAGACTCACCTTATCAATGCCATTGGTCTTAAGACAAAGGAACTGTATCCTCAGAAGCGTGTGCTCTATATTAGCGCTCGTCTTTTCCAATTACAGTATACCAATGCCGTCCGCAATAATCAGGTGAATGATTTCATCGGTTTCTATCAGACGATCGATATGCTGATTGTTGATGATATTCAGGAATGGATGAATGCGACTAAGACTCAGGAGACATTCTTCCACATCTTCAATCATCTTTTCCGCAATGGCAAGCGTATTATTCTTGCAAGTGATCGTCCTCCGGTAGATCTGAAGGGTATGCCTGATCGATTACTTACTCGATTCTCTTGTGGTTTGATTGCTGAGATGGAAAAGCCAAATGTTCAGCTTTGCATTGACATCATGAAGCACAAGATGAAGCGTGATGGCTTGGATATTCCTGAGGATGTACTTCAGTATATTGCAGAGAATGGCAACTATAGTGTACGTGATTTGCAGGGTGTTATCAATGGACTTTTAGCAAACAGTATCACCTATAATAATTGCAAGATTGATGTCAAGCTTGCCCAGCAGTGTTTAGCTCGTGCTGTCAAGATAGACGATGAGCCATTAACAGTAGATGATATTGTCGAGAAAGTTTGCAATCATTATAATGTAACTACTGCCAGTATCAATACAAGAAGTCGTAAGAAAGATTTTGTAATGGCCCGTCAGGTATCTATGTATTTGGCAGCAAAGCATACTAAGATGCCTGCAAGCAGAATTGGAAAGTTGGTTGGTAATCGCGATCATTCTACCGTTATCCATAGTTGTAACCAAGTAGAAAAGCGATTGAAGGTCGATAAAGCTTTCTCCGAGGAAATCTCATCTATTGAGACATCCTTCAAACTTAAAAATTAACTCATTATCTCTATATTAAGAGCAGTTTTCAATTATTGGAAACTGCTTTTTCTTTTCTATTATGTTGTAGCATAGTTAATAATTATCAATTATACACTCTTTCTTGTTTTATTCCTTGCTTTCTTGTGATATTTGTTGTAATTTTGCCACTAATACTGAAAACAACAAAACCAACTTATCTTTTAACATGAAAATTAAAACATTATTTCTTTCCGCTATGATGCTATCCGCAATGGAGGTGAATGCTCAAATATCCATTGGCGTAGATACATCTAATCCTGGTTTCAAGGTATCTCCTAATCTTTATGGCATCTTCTTTGAAGATATCAACCATGCTGCTGATGGAGGACTCTATGCTGAACTTATCCGAAATCGCTCATTTGAGGATAATGAGAATGCTCCTGATTTCTGGTCTCCTTATAATAATGGAAAATTGAAATTGAGATCTGAGATTAAGGAACAACTCAATGGCGTTCAAAAACATTGTCTTGAAGTTGAATTCTCTGGCAAGGAGACTCAAGGCTTTAGCAATGAAGGCTTTTGGGGAATTAATGCTGTTCAAGGTCGTACTTATAAGCTCACTTTTTGGGCAAAAGGTAAACTTAAGGGACAGCTAAATGCCTTTCTTGGTGATGAAAAGGGAGAACGAAAATATGCTTCTGCCACAATTACTGAGAAAATATCAGGTAAATGGACCAAATATCAAGTTGAGTTTACAAGTAAGGAAAATGATAAGCATGCTCGATTCTTTCTCACTTCGGAAGGTAAGGGAAAGGTCAGTTTCGATATGATAAGCTTGTTCCCTCCAACTTTCCGCAATCGAGAAAATGGTATGCGACCAGATTTGGCGCAGATGCTTTACAACCTTCATCCTAAGTTTATGCGTTTTCCAGGTGGATGCTTTGTGGAAGGACAGAATAGTCCGGATAATGCTTTCCGATGGGAGAGAACGGTCGGACCTATCGAGAGCCGTATGGGCCATCAGAATGTGAATTGGGGCTATCGAACCAGTGACGGTATGGGCTTCCATGAAATGCTTCAATTATCCGAGGACTTAGGAGCAAAACCTCTTTATGTGGTAAATGTGGGCTTGTGGCATGGTGGCTTAACTCCTGTCGACAGCATTCAGCCTTGGATTGATGAGTGTATGAATGCCTTGGAATATGCCAATGGGCCAGTTGACTCCAAATATGGAGCGATGAGAGCCAAGAATGGACATCCTGCCCCTTTCAATATCGAATATCTCGAGATCGGAAATGAGAACAATCAGCCGAATCCTGAGGCTCAAAGCGACCATTACTATGATCGCTATAAGAAATTTAAGGATGCAATTCTTGCTAAATATCCGAAGATGCATCTTATCGGCAATGTAGTTGCTTGGGGCGATGACAATCCAAAGTGGGAGTCTTCCGAGGATGCAGAGTTGCTTGATGAGCACTACTATCGCAATCCTGCATGGTTTGCTGAGAATTTCCGAAAGTATGATTTCTATGAGCGTGGAAAGCACGATATTTATGTGGGAGAATATGCTGTAACACAAGGCTTTGGAAAAGACGGAAACTTGAATGCAGCCTTGGGAGAGGCCGTTTATATGATGGGTATCGAAGATAATAGCGATGTGGTGAAGCTTGCTAGCTATGCTCCTATTTTCGCCAATGTGAAAGATAGAAAGTGGTCGCCAGATATGATTCAGTTCGATCAG
This sequence comes from uncultured Prevotella sp., assembly GCA_905236815.1. Classification (GTDB taxonomy): domain Bacteria; phylum Bacteroidota; class Bacteroidia; order Bacteroidales; family Bacteroidaceae; genus Prevotella. The sequence continues at coordinate 21,268 of CAJOPE010000104.1, forward strand.
ACTCATGCTTATGGCACACCTTCTTATTATGTGCAAAAATTGATGGCTGAGAATGTGGGTACTCGTAAGCTGAATGTTACGATGGAGAATCCATATTCGTATGAACTTGATGGTAAGGCAAAAGTGAAGCCGGCTGTCTCTCAGTTAGGGGTTGCCACATGGGCTACCCAAGCTACTTTCCGAGTAACAGGATTGGATGGAACAGATATTAATCCAAATACGGTTGATATGTCTAATCTTCTCACTTATGATAGTGGACAGTGGAGTATGAGTGGCGAGGAAATCAAGCAGACTTCCAACTATAATGGAGCGATAGCTGTAGGTAGTCCAAAAATTACTTCCGACGACTATACCCTTCATCTTCAGGCTCGCAAGGATGGCGGTAATGAAGGCTTTATTGTAGTATTCAATTATGTAGATAAGAATAATTACTGCTGGCTCAATCTGGGTGGATGGAATAATACTCAGCATGGAGTAGAGCAGGTTATCAATGGCAGCAAGACACAAATAGCAACAAAGCCAGGAAAGGTAGAGACTGGCAAATGGTATAATGTAGATCTTCATATCAAGGGTGATAGCATTATTGCCTCACTCGATGGCAAGAAAGTTTTCGATTGCAAGCTCAAGCCTACTGTTTTGGAAGGTGTGTTCTCTACAGCATCGCTCGATGAGAAGAGTGGGGAGACCATTGTGAAAATTGTCAATACGGGTGGAAAGGCATCTGAGGCTAAGGTAGATTTTGGCAAGGATGTTTCCGAAGCAAGAGTGATTCGACTTTCCTCAAAGGATGGTTTGGATGAGAACAATCTAGAGAATCCAACCAAGGTGATTCCGATGGAGGAATTATTGTCACCTGAGGGTACAAAAGTTATCGTTACAGTTCCTGCCTACAGTTTGAGTATAGTTAGAGCGAAATAAAGTTAGCATTTATTAGACAGTAAACACTAAATCACATGAATTGTTTGTAGTTTTAAAATAGTAGTTGTGTTTTTTATGTTTGAAGCTTCGCCTTTCCCGGGCGGAGCTTCACTTATTTCTTAGGTTCAAATGTAGAGAATACCAGGAAGTTTCCATCTCCTTTCAGAGTAACTTCTTTTCCCTCGGCCTCGTTCAATGTTCCCTGCCAGAGTTCCTCATAGGCATAAGGATTCCATCCAAAGCCGGTGCCTTCCAGCTTGGTGCATCCGAAATTGAAGATGCTGATTTGCTGTTTTGGGAAACTCTCGAAGATGGCGATATTCTCCTCATTGCTGTTTTCTTTCGCACAAGGCGTGAAATAGCCATGGTCGGTAATCATGGTAGGCTCGATGCCGAAACGCATGGCATAGCGCATTATAAGGGCAATATTCCCTAAGGTATGGTCCTCCCGCTCACCTGTAGCTCCAAGATAGGCGATACTCAACTTTCTGTTTCCGATTGTATTGTCGTCTTTGGATCGCTCAATGCAATAGCGGGTAGCCTTGGTGAGATCGTTGTCTTCCTGCTCGCTCACATGGATAATAATGTCGTGATAAATACTCTTGTAGGAGTCGGGTAGGGAGTCGCCATCGCCAACGATAGCTGTTGGTTTGCCTGGATAGTGTATAGCTGCTCCATCGCAGCAGATTACGATAGATGCGTTTCGAAGTATATCGAGGGCAATCTCGTTTTGTGGATAGGTGCCATTCGCGAGGATCACTGCATCGAAATGAGAATTTTTTGTTATGATATTTATCTTTTTCATCGTAGCTTGTTATTGTTCTTGCATCATCTTCTTCCACTTCATATAGCCGAAGAAGCAGATGACTACATAGGCGGCATAGAGTCCTGAGGTGAATGGAATTCCCTTATAGAAATAGAGAATACTGAGTTCTGTATCCACCACCATCCATATCCACCATTGCTCGATGTATTTGCGGGATAGTGCCCACAAACCGATGAAACTTAGAGCATTGCCGAAGGAATCGGCTACGGGAACTGTGGAGTTTGTAAATTTTATGAGTAGCAGATAGATAACTCCCCACATCACCAGAAAGGTGAGGAGTGAATAATAGAGGGTACGCTTGGGATAGTGGGTGATGGGAAGTTCCTTTTCGATGGTGGTCACTTCGCCTCCTTCCTCGATAGCTTCTGGAGTCTTTCGCAGATACCATTCTATGAAGCCGTAGATTGCCGCTACTGCATAGTAAACTTGCATGGCGAAATCGGCATACAAGCCTGCGTTTATATAAACGAACATATAGACTACAGGCATAATAATGCCTGTAATCCATAGTCCGATTTGTGCCTTATATTCCTGGTAGATATACACAAAGCCAATCATTGTGCCAAGTATATCGAGCCAGTAGGTCGAGAAGAATGAATCCATCTATTAGAAGTTGATGCTGAGGTGGGCCATACAGTTGAAAGGTGCTGATGGTGCGAAGCCTGCCTCATAGAGGTCGCCCTCGGTATAGGCGCTTACTTGTCCATTCTTGTCCACCTTGTATTCTGGTGCAGCCCATCCATTATTGTCATATTTTTTACTGAACAGGTTGTAAAGGCTGATGCCGATAGTTGCATCCTTTATTCCGAATTGCTTCAAGCCGAACTTATAGCTCAAGTCGAGGTTGGTAACGAAATGCGCATCGAGCATCATGTTCACTACATCGTTTTCGGAAGTATAGCTTTTGCAGTTGGTGTTTACAAGATATTGCTCGCCAACATACTGGCTCTGAATGCTGGCATTGAAGCCTTTATAGGTGAAAGTGAAGATGTTGTTGAGGATAACATCCGGTGAGAAAGTGGTATGAGTTTCGCCCATTTCCACGGTTTCCTTCACTTTATATTTCTTTTGGGTTTCAGCATCTGTATAGTAAACGAAGTTGCCTTGCTCGTCGAGCTTGTCTGCCTCGAGTGTCCAGTTCTTGTTCATTGCCTTTGCGAAGGTGGCATTGATATCCCAACGGAACCAATCTATTGGCTTCCAGGCAGCCTCCAGCTCGATACCTGTGCGATAGCTTTTACCCGAATTATCGTTGCTGGCAATCATCTCGCCGATGTCATTCAACTCACCTGTAAGCACATACTGATGGTTGTAGTACATATAATACAGGTTGGCACCTGCCGAGAATTTCTCGCTCTGATATTTGTAGCCGAGCTCATAATCCTGCAATTTCTCTGCCTGCAGATTTCTCACGTAGTTATCCTGATAGTCGTTGCGGGTTGGCTCCTTATGACTGATAGAATAGCTTAGATAAGCATGACTATTCTTGTCGATTTGATAAGTCAGACCTGCCTTTGGATTAAAGAAATCGAACTTCTCGTTGATAACATAGTTGCCACTCTTGTCGGCCCATGCATCATCCTCAGGATCCTGCATACGATAGCCTACATGGCGATATTGCAAGTCGACGAAAGCATTCAGACCCTTCATGAACTCCCAATTTACCTTACCATATACATTATAGTCGGTCTTTTGGGCATTGTTGCGATAATATTCATAGCCAGGGTAGAAAGTCTCAACAGCATTCTTCACCCATTTCACATTTCCCCAATGGTCGCCATCATATTTATTCCAGCCACCACCAAGGATAGCCTTGAAGTTATCGAGCGAGTAGTTGGCCGAAGCAACAAATCCATAGAAATCATTGCCCATCTTCTTCTGTCGGGTGAGGTCGGTCTTATATTTATCCTTGCTCAAGCCATAGTCCTGCAGATTCTTGTTTACCTTGTACTCATCATAATATCCATCGCCTCTTGTATAGTGCAGAGCAGCGTTGATATTCAGGTGGTTAGATAGAATCTGGTTCCAGATGAGCTGATAGTTCTGCTGATGATAGTTATCGGTCTGGTCCTTATAATAATGCACATTACCCTGCTCATCGTAATATTCTCCACAAGAATTATATCGACGACCATAAAGGCTCTGTTCATATTTAGAGGTATAGTTCCAAGCGTGATAAGTTTCCTCGATACCATTCCAGGTGATGAGTTTCACCATCGTGTTGTCGCTGAAATAGCCACCCTGCAGGAAATAGCTGTTCAGTTTTGTGGAAGCTCTATAGAGATAGCCCTTGGAGCCGATATTCGAGAGACGGCCCTGAATGCCCCAATGGTCGCCAAGGATACCTGTTCCGAAGCGGAGGGTCTCCTTATGCGAATAATAGGAGCCACCCGAGAGGTCGAGCCCGAGGTATGGGATATTGCCGATATTCTCGGTTTGCATATTGAGAGAAGCACCAAAAGCGCCCGAACCATTGGTGGAAGTTCCAGCACCTCTTTGCAGCTGCATACTCTGCACCGAAGAGGCGAAATCGCCCATATTTACCCAATACACCTGATTGCTCTCGGCATCGTTCATAGGGATGCCATTGGCAGTGATATTTACACGGCTAGGGTCGACTCCACGCACGCGGATGGAGGTATAGCCGATTCCATTACCCGCATCAGAAGTTGTAGTTACTGAAGGGGTAAGTGAGAGGAGATAAGGGACATCCTGTCCAAAGTTCACCTTCTTGATTTCAGCCTGATTGAGGTCTTTGTAAGCCACAGGAGTAATGTTTGTGGCACGAGTAGAATTTACCTGCACACCTTGTAACTCATAGGTTTTGAGGGTGTCTAGTTTTTCTGGATTGGCAGCATTCGCACTAATAGCAGCGATGAAAGCAGCCATAAGAACAAAATTTTTCTTCATTTTCAATCTTTTTGCCTATACTTTCTCTTCTCGTCGCGAGGAGAGGGTATGATATAACGTATTCGTACAATTCGCAGCAATCATCTGCAGGGCAATGAATTCTTTTTCGTTGAAATTGGTCCCTAAACGGCATTATCCGTTCGATAGGTTCAGCGGGTTTCATCTCAGCATCCACAATTGTGGTAGCACCCCGAGGTGAATTACTATGTTAATTCGAGCGCAAAGTTACAATTTTTTCTTAAAATCGCCAAACTTTTTGCAAATCAATGTGAAATTCATACTATTCTGTTGAATTTTCCACCCGAAAAGATAGAAAATGCCACTATGAAATTATGCTTATGGCTTATATTTGCATCACTATAAAGTTAATATTCCGCATTTTTATATTTATTACATACATAAAGATCAATTCAGAGTTTCAAAAATGTATGAGATATAGGCTCCCCTGTGAAGGGCGGCCTTTTTTTATTTGCCTATCTTTCAAGGTTTTAATAGCTAATGGTTCCATCGAAATTTCCTTGGCTATTTGTTTGTCTGGCTTAACGAAATTCGATGAGCTATATATATAATAAGGTGGGAACCCTAAAAACGTGAAATTGAGATTTGGGATTTGAAATTTGGGATTTGGGATTATCCCCAATTACAAGTATCCTATCCTTGATATTTCCAACATTTCTCCCCCATTTATGGGGGAGATCAAAGAGAGGGTATGCGACGAGCAACGTTTATTTGCTATTTTATGATAAGCATTGTTGCATAATCTTGTGGCATACCCTCTCTCTTATCTCCCCCGCAAGCAGGGGAGAAGATTCAGTTTGCTTAGTTGATTTTATATCCAACATTTCTCCCCCATTTATGGGGGAGATCAAAGAGAGGGTATGCCACGAGCATCGTTTATTTGCTAACTAATATTAGCTTTGCTACTTAATTTTGTGGCATACCCTCTCTCAATCTCCCCGAGGCTGCTGAAAAAGTCTACACGTTGAATATTATTTCATTTTTTGAGAGTATTTATGCTCTAGAAAATTTGCGTATCTC
>CAJOPE010000105.1 GCA_905236815.1 uncultured Prevotella sp.
CAAAAACTTTTGGACATTCCTTCTCTTTCCTCTTGATTTTTAAGACTTTAAGGGCAAGCTATTTGCAAGTGGGAAACTTTAGTAACTATATCTTGTTTTTTAGCGATGGCGTCCTTGATGACATATAGAGCTTTGCCCAATTCGATTTGTTCCTCAATACATGATATTAACCCGTGCTTGTAGTCTGTATCGATATCATATTCATATACTGACTCATAGCATTTTGATGTAACGGCACTGTCATCATGGATGCTTGTCAATACAGAAAACAGAAAATCTGCATATTCTTCAAAAGGTGTTCTAACGATTAAGCGTAAAAAGGAAGGGTCAGGGTTGTCCCATTTTTGTAGAATGGCTAGATGATCCGGATCGTTATTGAGTTTATCGAAAAATGCGCTCCATAATTCATCCCTTTTCTTTCTTTTTTGTGCTTCTTTCTCGCTTTTGAACACAATATCTTTGCTAAAGTAATTATCGTCTTCCATATTCCGAAATTGTTTATTTACAAACGATATGTTTGCTTTTGCTTGTGTACTATATGGATATTCGATGATCTTGCAAAACCGACATGAATCCTTCAGTTCTGATTTGTTTGGTTTCTATTCGGTTCCCGATATTTTATATGTTGACTTATGTACAGACCACAAAACCAAGTCTGTGGCTCTTGCCGCAGACTCTGATATATTTGATGTCTTCTATTGTCTTCATCTTATTCGCAAAGATAGTAAAAATAGTGATTCGTTGTTATTTTGTACCTAAAAATCAGTCGTCTGATATAGAGATTCCGCTGATATTAAGCTTTTTGAGGACTTTCTTCAGAGTGTCGATGTCTGATTTCTTCAGTTCTTCGTATAGTCTGTCCTCCTCCGATGCAACGATTTTCTGCATAAAGACCTTCTCCAATGCAGCATCGTTATGGGCTGTATCAAACTCACCCATATATCGTTGCGTTGTGGAGATATTAGAGTGGGCGAGAAGTGCCTTGACCTCAAGATTGTCGAGACCTTTGTCCTTGGCCATCTTGGCAAAGGAGTGACGACTGATGTGGAAACTCAACTTTTTGTCGATGCCGGCAGCTTCTTTGATCAGTTTGAGCTCCTTGTTGATGAGGGCGTTCTTGGCACTTATCACACGGAACATCTTTAGCTTCAATTGTGGCTTCATGCGGTCTTTTTCCTCTTGGGTGATATACCTGGTCCACTCTTCATCTTCGGTGATCAGAGGGAAGATATAGTCGGTTGGCTTGGAATCTGGACGATAATAGTGCTTGAGTATTTCCAACGCTTGTGGCAGTAACTCAAGGTCGCGGTCCTTGTGGTTCTTACCCATCTGATAGTGTAGACGACCTTCTGAGGTAATGTTGCACCAACGAAGCTGGATGAAGTCGCCTGCACGAATGCCGGCGCAGTAAAGTGAGAAGAAGAAGTAGTTGCGGCAGTGCCAAATCAAGCTGCCTTCCTCAAGATCCAATTCCTCGATAGCTCTAAGTTCTGACTCATCAAGTTTCTCCTTGACAGTCTTTACACCAGAGTACTTGAATTTCAAGAATGGATTTTTCTCCAGTTTCATCATGTCATCAATTTCGATAGCGCGATTGACGATAGTCTTGAACACATTAAACACCACCTGAATCGTATTCGGATGGAGAAGTTGGTTCGGATTGCGCTCATTAGGGAGCTGATGTAGGTAGACGTTGAACTTGGAAAGCAGCGCAGGTGTCAGCTCAGAAAACAGGAGATCGGTCTTACGATGCTTCTTGAGGAATCCCTTAAGTTTATTGCAGAAGCCATTATACTTCTTCCAATTGCGTACGCCACCGGTCTCATAGATTTCCTGCGTGCGATCTATTGCATACTGAAGGAAAGAGTGGTCAGTCTCTCCATCCTTGACCTCTGCAATCACGATTTGCGCCGCACCACGACCCTCTTTTGAGAGTTGCTGATACTTAGCTTCATACGTACTGACTATTTCCTTCAAGGCTACATTATTCTTTTCATAATCAGGGTGTGAAGCGCGAAAGTGCTTATAGTATTTCGCCTTTTGGTTCCAGTCTGCCTTTTTGACTTCGAGGGACGTTCTGATTTTCTTCTGCTTACGATCCTGGGTTATACGTAGTATAACCGGATAGAGTCCCTTTTTGTTTGGTGATGTCGCCAGTTGAAATCCGAATGTTGTTGCCATACTTAGTAGTTCTTTTATAGCTGCAAATATAGGTGTTTCTTATGGTTTTTGAGAAACATTTGAGAAACATTTGGGTTATTTTAATACATTCTATTATATTCTAATTACTTTACAACAATTTATAACATGTTGATAATCAGTATGTAATGAAGCTGAATAAAAATTAATAAAGGGTAATAGTGGTCGCTCGAGATTGGATAGAACCCTATTAGCTGTCGGATAGTTTCTGAAACGCTTAGATTTTTAACATTAGACGTTACACGGAAATCCTCAAGATCATTGTATATGAAATTGATAGTATAGCGATTATTCATCTTGTTCAGCAGTTGCAGAGCATCTGACATCGTCACATTCTGGAAATTGTGAGTGATGCGTTGTGCCTGCACTACTGAAAAGATATTCATTGTATTCCTACCATCAGCATTTTTCCTAACAATTCCTTTGAAAATCAAATCGTTCAGATCTCGAGTGGCCGTATCTTGCGAGCAATTTACTATAGATAGGATACTCATACTATATTCGATAACATATAATATTAGTTAAAGGTATATTAAATTATATGCGAAAACATATAATTTGATATTTTTTATGTATATTTGCATCCGAACGCATATAATTATAGGCTTTATGGAAAGAACAAATCTATCGGAAATTGTGAAGCAGCTACGCAAGGAAAATGGTCTTACCCAGGAGGATCTGGCTATGAAATCGGGGGTAGGATTATGTTTCGTGCGCAATTTGGAACAAGGTAAGGCTACCCTACGCATGGATAAGGTAAATCAGCTTCTCGACTTATTCAATTATGAACTAACTCCAACTCCAAAATCATGAGGCAGGCTTTCATCTACAGAAAGGAACAACTGGCAGGAACTCTCACAGAAAATGAGGGTGAATATACATTTGCCTATGACGAAGGATACTTGGATATGCCTGAAAGCAAGGCCATCAGTCTTACTCTGCCCTTGCAAAAAGAGCCGTTTGTATCGCCTGTATTGCCTCCATTCTTCGACGGATTGATACCCGAAGGATGGCTGCTGGATGTTGCCTTGAGAAACACTGATATAAGTATTCTCGACAGAATGTCGCTTCTGCTCCTATGCTGCAGAGACTGTATTGGTGCAATCAGTGTAAGAGAGAAAGGAGGCAGCCATGTGTAATTGCCTATATTGTTATAAACCTTTACCGGAAGGACAAAAGGATTTCCATCCTGCATGTGCCAGGAAGATATTTGGAACTAAGGATATTCCTACGCTTGAGTATTCGCGCGATGAACTGGATGAACTCGCCAAGAAGGTTATACAGTCGCAGACTTCACTGACGGGCGTACAGCCTAAGTTGTCGCTGAATCTCAACAAGCATGAGGGTTCTTCGAGACTTACCATCGTAGGTCTATGGGGCGACTTTATATTCAAGCCTCAGACCAACGACTACCCACAATTACCAGAGAATGAAGACCTAACTATGCATCTTGCTGAAGCTGCACGAATCAGCATCGTACCTCATAGCCTTATCAAACTTGCTGATGGAAGTATAGGATACATCACCCGAAGAATAGACCGAACAGACAAAGGAGATAAGATAGACATGGAGGATATGTGCCAGCTGACACTGCATCCTACAGAATACAAATATCGCAGTTCATACGAACAGATTGCAAAGATAATTGCTACCTATAGCAATGCCCCTAAACTGGATATGGTTAATTTTTTCCAGATAATTCTTTTCTGCTTCATCATAGGAAACAATGATATGCATCTGAAAAATTTCTCCTTATATGCACCTAAGAATGTGTATAGGCTGACACCAGCATACGATATGCTAAACGTGGCGATTGCAAATCCAAAGGACAAGGAAGAAATGGCACTTACTCTGAATGGAAAGAAAGCCAAACTTAGCCTAAAGGACTTTGTGATAGCAGCCGACAAAATGGGTATCGACGAGCTGACGGTAAGGAGGATGATCGCTGCATTTGACAAGGTGATGCCTAAATGGAAAGCGCTCATCAACAGTTCATTCCTCATTGATGAAATGAAAGAGATGTACTACGATCATATCGTTCACCGCTTGGATATTCTTTGCGAAAGAGTAAGGAAATAATTAATCAATGACAATTCCTTTATATCCTTCAGATACCTTTTGACCAGCAAGATTATAGGTATCTTTCTTGCTCTTTTGCATTATCGCAAGGGATTTTAAAGGGCATTACGAACGAATTACGCCCCACGGATTTCAGTAATCTCAATAATCTCTGCAAAAAAAGATGCATAGGCAATTGCCTACTTCTTGCTTATTTCAAAAATATGCTATATCTTTGCATTGAAATGGTGTTCCTTGAACTCTGAATTTACCGCGACCATCTGGCCTGCAATGATGTTGTGGAACAAATATTTGTAGGTCCTTATATTGCAATATTTATCATACTATCTCCATTTGTTTTATTTTTATATTTGATAATCTTTGCGATAATTATGAATAGAATGTACAAGCAACTGAAGGACAGCTCCATACGGCATAAGGAATTACTGATATTTGTATCCTATCTGGTATGTACTATTATGGGGTTAAAACTAGCTATAATAGGATCTGCCGATTCTAAAGATAAAGTGACGTATCATAGTGATAATTATGAGGTTTGGTATAACCCTGGGAATTTTGCCACAACTTCATGGAGCTCGACAATCTATCGAGTAAAGGGTCCTTTCCGCAAATTTCTATATGATGCCTATGAAAGTGATGGTGAGGAGTTGAAAAGCGATAAGGCTATTGATGCTTTTCTTAAGCAAAAATGTCCCACATCTAACGAAACTAAATGAGCTTTTGGGCCTTTAGATTTACCGGTGTGTGAAAATAAAGGGGTGTTATTTACAACACCCCTTTATTTATTGCCTCTTCGAGTTGATCCCATCCTAAATCGTAGATGTCTTTATCCTCGGAATCCTCGCAGGCCTTGAAAGATTCTGCCATCAAACGATTATACAATGCAATCTCCTCAGGAGTGAACAGCGGTTCCTTCGTCTTGGAATTAACATACTCGGCAAAGTCATCGTCGGGATGGAAATTCAATTTCAGGTCGAAAACCAGATGGTGGAAGAAGTTAGCTACTTCTTCCACAGTTGTTATATGTGATTCCTCGTTATAAATCATATTATTATTTTCCATATTTCTTTCCATTTATGATATAAATACCCTTTGGCAAACTCTTGAAGTCGCCACTCATGCGACGGCCACTCAGATCGTAGATGACGTTGCTGGAGGCAGCGTTGTTGTGCAAGGTGCTGATGCCATCTGTAGTAGTTGGAATTGTGATGGTTACAGGTGACGACCATGATGACTTGTAGCCGTTGGCATAGATCGCACGAACCTGGAAGGAATATTGCCAGCCTGGTGTGAGATCTTTTACGACTGTCTGAATATCCGTCAAGTTGGTGAGGGTGACATAATCGGTGTAGGCATCATCTTTAAATGTGCCGACAGGATAAATGGTTGTATCATCCCCGAAATCGGCCTCGCTATAGTTTCCGTTGAAGACAGCAACAAGTCCAAGGTAGGCGCGTTTGCCGCGGAAGGTGATGGTGTAGTCGCCGATAACATTGCTGAAATTCACAAAATCATCTCGCATGTTGGCGGTATCAGGCAGATTCTCGAGCGTCTTTGTGATTGTCTGCTTACCGAAAGTAAGAATTACATCCAACTTATTCTCGCGGCTGTTGTAGCGAGCGGCATTTACGAGCACTGTCACATTCTGGTCGTCGGAAGCCCAGATGGTTGGTGTGGTGAGCTCACCCTGCGTTGTGGAAGTACCGAGCTTCGCAATCTGATTATCTGAATACACCTTATTGCCAGTCCATCCTTGATAAAGCGTGTAGCTGTCGAGCATATTGGAAATGTCGAAAGTTGAACTTTCAGGGAAGCTGGAGAAGTCGTCGGCAATAGAGAATTCTGGCTTCTTTTTGAAGTCTGGGTCTTTTCCACGATAAATTACCTCATAGGTGAGTGCATTCTCAGGGGCATTCCAATTAAGAAGAACATCGTTGTCGGCTTGATTTTCAGCCTTCAGACCTGTTGGAATTTCCATCTCACGGCCACCCATAAAGATGAAGTTGATGTTACCATTTGTCTCGCTGATGTTCTCGATAGGCATGCCCATATAGTATTCGCCCTTGGAATTTGGCGTATTGAGTTTGGCTGCAGGGATGGTATAGTCGGTGAGTGCAGTTGCCGTTCCGTTGGCACCATTCCATAAATCGCCCTTGAGCGTTTTTGTTGAACGGTCGTTGTCGGCAGGAATGACTACCATTCTCTCAAGGTCGCCGGTGTTTACGCTGTTTGTGTTCCAGCTGTCTTCATCATAGGTAACATGAAGCACCATCATTCCGTGACCAGAAGATTTACTGTCCCATTGGTCGTTCTGCTGATGATTCTCGAGCAGATAGTATTCGTTCTGATTGTTGTTATTATAAAGAATGTAGGCAACAGGCTCATCGGTGATGGCCGGCATATTCTCGATCACGGTAGGTGAGTTGAGCTCGGTTGGCTCGAGCCAGCCTGATACCCAGCGTTCGTAAGAGGTATATGGAGTAGGAGTGTAACCGAAATTTCGGTTGGCGCCATAATCCATTAAGTCCCAGTCGTCCATACCAATATTGCCACCATAATCGACATCATACATATCGGGGAGACCCAGACAGTGGGAGAATTCATGGCATGCAGTGCCAATACCCTCGATGAGTGGCTCACCCATCTGTTTGGTAAATTCGGCAGTGCCATAGAGCTCGTTGGAGCAGGCATAGGTGTTGATTCTCACCCCATTGAAAATGAGTGGCTGTCGGTTTTTGGTATCAGCATCGAGTACCCACTCGTGTGGCCAGATGCAATCTGGATCAGCATTCTGAAAAGCCTCGCCATATCCTGCATAGATGATATATACCTGATCGGCCTCGCCATCATTATCCCAGTCGTATTTAGAGAAATCTACGAGAGATGAAACTTTCTTGCAGGCTTCGCGTACCATATCGAATGGACGTAAATCAGTTCCATCTTTATCATTTTCACCATAATAAGCCATATTATTATTCAGCTCAACTGGTCCGACAACATCAAAGGTAAGGTCGAAATTGCCATAGCTCTGGTCGAGGAAGTACTCGTGAACAGAGCCGGTATTGATATCATACGGATCATTTACGCTGTTGAACATTTGTTCGGTGACAGCCTGAGGATTCGCGGAAGAAAACTTCACATCCTTGAAATTTACAAGAATAACAAGTCCCTTTCTCTGAGTAGCAACCCCATTACCCTTGCCTCTGGCAATAAGGTTGAGCTGTTTTGTCTTACCCAATCGGGCAAGGCGGTAATTATTTCGATTGTTGAGACGTTCTTTCCAGCGATTCAACGCCTGTTTTTTAGAGACACTGGCAAACGTCCAGTCACCATTAGCAAGTTGGGTAACTGGTCGACCATCCGTAGTAGCATAATAATGATAATTCTCGTCTCCACATAATTGAATTGTCAAGATGGTTCCGTCGATATTTCTCACTTGGCGTGTACCTCGTTTAGCAGGGATAGCCGATGCCAGTTGTGCTACCAAAACTAGCATGAAAAGTAGTAATGTCTTTTTTGTCATAAAAATTAGCTGATTCGCGTGATATGCGAGAAATTATGTGCTTCAAAGTTAGGAATTTGGATTTAGAAAAACAAGTTTATTTGCAATAAAAATGGTTAATAGTTGCATTATTCCTAACGGCCTTGTGGAAACTTATAAGTCAAGTGCAGATATCTTTGCTAGTTTCGTATTCTAGTATAAAAAATAAAAATCACTAAGTAATTTGACAGTCATAACTTGTTAGTCATGCTCATTTTACTTAGTGATTTATAATCATAATTATATCGCCAAACCAAAAAGTGGCTGGAGGGCGCCCCTCACAAAACCGAGAGGTATATCACCACTACTGAAAACCTTTTCGGGAAGCAACAGCAGTTTGGCAGAAGTGTCCCGAATATTATCCTCCAACTGACTCAATCGGAATTCATGCTCCAATGCCTCGGCGGATAACTCATCGATATCCTGGCGTCCCTCCTCCTTATGATAAAGGTGATGAAGAGAGGCAAGTCTTTCGGATAACGAGGATTTCTTGTCGAGATAAACAGGATAAGCCTTGCGGATATCCTCTTGAACGAGAAGCAATTTCTGAGAATTCAGGTAAATCTGACGAAGGAGATCACGAGCGGTTTCCAAACCATATTCCTCGAGATAACTCTTGTTCTCCTGAGCCGTGTATTGAATTTCTCTGCTTAGGCGAACACCCTTGAAAGGCGAAGTCATTTTTACTTCAATGGCCGTTGGGGTGAGATAAGTAATCTTGCCAATCAAAACAAGTCGGTCAATATGTGCGCTGACCGACTTTCCTACTCCTAAAATAACTTTCTTGCTGTTCATAACTTTTCTTTTTAGTTTTACACTCGCATCATCAAGCCACCGTGGCTATGCTATGAGAGCTCGGTTGGCGTACAGAAATCTGTAACTCTTGATGCTGTTCTTATGATTAAGAGAACGCTCCCTCGAGATATCTCTTGGTGAGTTCGTTCTTTGGATGCTTGAAGATTTCCTCAGCAGGTCCAGCCTCGATCACCTCACCCAGGTACATGAATACCACGTAATCGGCAAGGCGGAGAGCCTGACGAAGGGTGTGAGTTACCATTACGATAGAGTAATCCTGCTTCAACTCAGTGAAGAGCTCCTCTACACGGCGGCTTGAAATTGGGTCGAGCGCACTAGTGCTCTCGTCGGCCAACAAGTAGCTAGGCTCTACAGCAAGGCTACGAGCAAGGCAGAGACGCTGCTGCTGACCACCACTCAAACGATTGACTGGTGTGTGAAGACGATCCTTCACCTCATCCCACAAACCAACAGCCTTGAGATAGTGCTTAACAATAACATCCAGCTTCTTACGGCCATGTATACCGTGAATGCGGCAGCCATAGGCTACATTGTCGTAAATGCTCATTGGGAGAGGGCAAGGACGCTGAGGTACCAAACCGATGTTGCGGCGCAACTGAGTGAGCTGACTGCTGGATGCTTTTAATATATTGTGTTCGCCGAGGTTTACCTCGCCGTCTATCTTCATACCTTCTATACCATCGTTCAGACGGTTGAATGTGCGTAGCAATGTTGACTTACCGCAACCGCTAGGACCAATAATACATGTAATCTTGTTCTTAGGAATCTCTACATTCACATTTTTAAGTATCTGTGCACCTTTAATAGATACATTCAAACCCTGAGTAGAAAGCTGATTGTTGCCTTCGTGAGCAAACTTCGCATCAACTACGAATGGCTCTGACTTAGACCAATTAAAAGTATGGTGCAAGTCGAAAATCTTATTGGCTACGGTTGAAATTGCTATACTCATATTCGTTAGTTCCTTTTATTATTATTTACGGTTGCAAAGGTAGGGTGTTTTTCGCATATCCGAAATACCATAAATTCACCATTTTATATACCTAATGTTTGGTATGTAAAAATCATATACCATAAGTTTGGTATGCCAAATACCACAAAAGCCGTATGGTGAGAAACAAATTATGGTTATACCTTTGCACTCGAATTTAAACACAAAGGACTATGGCGAATTTTATCATAGCAGACAATCAGGAACTGACCCAGGCTGGTCTTGCCTCGCTCACAGAGAGCGTGAGCGAAAATGCCAAGGTGATAGTCAGGGAAAAACGGGAACTCATTGCGGAACTCGAGAAAAACCCTGAGAGCATTGTTTTGCTCGACTACACCCTGTTTGATTTTGCCGATGTGGATAGTCTCATCATCATGAGCGAGAGATTCCCGGAATCGCAATGGCTCATTGTTAGCGACGACCTCACCGAGGATTTTATGAAACGCGTCATCTGTTCTTCGAAAAATATAGGTGTGGTCTTCAAGGATGGAACGCTTAGTAATATAAAGGAAGCAATTACTGATGCAATGCACAAGCGGAGATACATCTGCCACAGGGCAACCGAGATACTTCTGGTATCGCAGATGAAAGAGGAGCAGAAAACCAACCTCACCTCTACCGAGATAGAGATCCTCAAGAACATCGCCCAGGGCAAGACCACCAAGGAGATAGCTGCAGAGCGCTTCTGCTCGATACACACTATCAACACCCATAGGAAGAACATCTTCCGAAAACTAAATGTAAACACCGCTCACGAAGCCGTGAAATACGCTTTCAGAGCAGGATGGATAGATACAAGTGAATTTTATATTTAAAAAAAATAAGTAATAAGTATGGCAAAGATTATTGTAAACGACGAGGAGCAGGAAGTACAGCTCCCTCTCACATTGGCAGAGTTAATTAAGATCAACAAGGTATTACAGCCAGATATGGTTACTGTTCAGGTTAACGAGGATTTCGTAGATCGCAAGAATTATGAATCTACTCAGCTCAAGGAGGGTGACCAGATTGATTTCCTCTATTTCATGGGAGGCGGTCAGGAGCTCTAAAAGAAGAACTTTCATAAGGCTTTTAATTTATAAAAGAGAAAGGACTAACGGATGGATTTAACAGAAGAACAAATCGAACGCTACTCGCGACACATCCTGCTTCAGGATGTCGGAGTAGAGGGACAGGAGAAAATAAATAACGCCCGAGTACTCATTGTGGGTGCTGGCGGACTGGGAGCTCCAGCTGCTCTCTATCTGGCTGCTGCCGGAGTAGGTCATATCGGAATTGTAGATGCCGATGTTGTTGACCTGAGCAACTTGCAGCGACAGGTGATCCACTTCACCAAGGATGTGGGTGTGAAGAAAGTGGAGAGCGCCAAGGAGAAGATGCTCGCCATCAACCCAGATATCGAGGTGACAACCTACCACGAGTTCCTCTACTCAAACAATGCAAGAGAGATTATCAAACCTTGGGATTTCGTGATCGACGGAACAGACAACTTCCCAGTGAAGTTCCTCATCAACGATGCCTGCGTATTGGAAAACAAGGCCTTCAGCCATGGCGGTATCCTCCGCTTCAACGGTCAGACCTTCACACACGTTCCTGGTTCAGCTTGTTATCGCTGTTTCTTCAAGGAACCACCTCCAGCAGGAGCCGTACCAACTTGTTCACAGGCAGGAGTACTTGGCGCTATCGCCGGTATGCTCGGAACAATTCAGGCAGCTGAGGCACTGAAATATATCCTTGGTGTAGGTGACTTGCTCACCAACCGATTACTCACATTTGATGCAAAGACCATGAACTTCCGCACCATCAAGGTGAAGAAGCGTAAGGATTGCGAACTCTGCGGCGAGCACCCAACAATCGACCATCTTATCGATTATGAGCAGGCAGCCTGCGATTTGAAAAATCATTAAATAGAGAATTATGACAATAAAAGAAGAAGTGATAGCGGCGATGATTCGCCAGGCACAGCAGGATGCACCTATCGAGACTTGTGGATATCTACTCGGCAATGACGACGAGGTAACAGAAAACTACTGGATGGAGAATATCGACCATAGCAGCGAACATTTCTCCTTTGACCCTAAAGACCAGTTTGCTGCTTTGAAATATGCAAGGTCGAAGGGATTGAAAATTCTCGCCAACTGGCATTCTCATCCTGCTTCGCCATCTCGTCCTTCACAAGAGGACATCCGTATGGCCAACGATCCTAAGATCAGATATGCCATCCTCTCGCTATTCGAGGGAATTCATCTCAATTCTTTCAGAATTCTGAATGGAGATGTTAAGGAAAAAGAGGTTCATTTTGCACAAGACTAATTTATAAGAGAGATTTGAATTATGTATAGAATACCATCAACTCTGGCTGACGACATCAGCTACACAGAATCGCTCATCCAACAGTTCAAGGCGGGTGAGATTACCGCAGGACAATTGAAATCCAACCGTGTGCCTATGGGTATCTACGAGCAGCGCAAGAACCAGCATCACATGTTGCGTATTCGCTGTGCAGGCGGTTTCATCACTCCACAGCAGTTGGCTACAGTTGCACTTGTGGGCAAGCAGGTTTCTACCTCGCACTTGCACATCACAACCCGACAGGAGATTCAGATTCACAATGTGGATATTCTCGATGCTATTCCTGCTCTTCGCAAGTTGGAGAAAGCTGGTCTGGCTACTCAGGGTGGCGGTGGTAACACCGTTAGAAATATGACAACCGATGACTTGAGCGGTTTGACATCTGATGAGGCTTTTGATGTGTATCCTTATGTATCGGAACTCACCTCTCGTCTCATTGCTGAGAAGGATTCTTTCTCAATGCCTCGTAAATATAAGGTAGCTATCGACCGCAATGTGGAGAGTGCCAACTCTTCGTATGTTGCCGATTTCGGTCTGCAGGCTAAGGTGGTAGATGGCAAGCGTGGTTTCAGAGTGCTCATCGCTGGTAGTACTGCCAGCAACCCTCATGTGGGTTGGGAAGTATTCGACTTCCTCCCAGAAATCGACTTGCTGAGAGCTGCCAAGGCTTTGAAGAACTGGTTTAATGCTCACGGCAATCGCCGTAACCGTCATAAGGCAAGAATGCGCTACGTGTTCTATCGCTATGGCGAGGAAGAGGCAAAGCGACTCTATTTCGAGGAGTTCGACAAACTGAAGAAGGATGCTTCGCTCGATTTCTTTATTCCTGCTCAGAATTTGGAGCATCACACTCCATCTTTCGCTCCTGCTGAGGCTGTAGCCAAGCACGAGAACTTCCAGAACTGGAAGAAGCGCTATGCACACAAGCAGGAGAATGCTGAGGGATTGAAGGAGAATCTCTGGTTTGCTTATCTGCCAATTAGTCATGGAAACAACCGTCCGGAGTTCTTCGCAGAGGTAGCTGAATTCCTTGCTAATTTCGGAACAGATGTGATTCGTTTCACCAAGCAGGAGCAGATTCAGGTGCGCAACATTCCTGAGGCTTATCTCGCAAATGTATATCAGTTGTTCAAGAAGCTCGGTGCTTATCAGGTAGATTATCCGGTAGTGCTCAACAAGCTCACCTCTTGTACTGGTGCTGATACCTGCCGATTGGGTATCTGCTTGCCTAAGGGAGCTATCGACGGTATTGTAAAGCGCTTGCTTGACAGCGACCTCGATCTTGACTCAATTCCAGACCTTCAA
This sequence comes from uncultured Prevotella sp., assembly GCA_905236815.1. Classification (GTDB taxonomy): domain Bacteria; phylum Bacteroidota; class Bacteroidia; order Bacteroidales; family Bacteroidaceae; genus Prevotella. The sequence goes on from CAJOPE010000105.1 coordinate 13,284, forward strand.
ATCAGTATGAATGGCTGTACAAACATCTGTGCAAATGCCACATGGGCTGATTTAGGCTTCAGCGGTCGTGTGGGTAGAGTAGGAGATGACCCATATCCAGCATATACCGTATGGTTGCCTGTAAAGGGTAAGAATGAGATCGACCTTCAGCAGGGATATGTAGCAGCAAAATACGTCCCTCAGTTTGTAGAGGATTATCTTCGCGATGTTATCGCAGAGCAGAAGAACTTTGCCGATTACTATGCTTATGTAGCCGAGAGAGGTGCCAGTGTTATCAAGGACTTGCTTGCTAAATACAAGGATGTTCCTGCCTATTCAGAAGAACCAGCAACCTATTTCGACTGGGACGACGATGAGAAGTTCAGTTTGATAAAATACGGTCAGGCAGAGTGCTCTGCTGGTCTTTTCGACATCATCGACATTGATCAGGACACTATCGCCAGCAAGCGTAAGCAGCTGGAGGCAGGCGAGGGTGATGCAGAGAAGTTGCTTCACGACATCGTATTCTCGGAGAACCGTATGTTGCTCGTAACAAGAGGTCTGGATCCTAGAACCGACGACGATGTTTACAATGGTTTCACCAAGGAATTCATCGAGGCTGGTATTGTTCCTGCTAAGTATCAGGTGCTCACCGACAAGGCTCGCAAGAATGAATCACTTGCAGCCGACAAGGCACTCGTTCTGGAACTTGCTGACCTGCTCGTAGATCTCTATAAGAATATGGACGATTCACTGCAGTTCAAGGTATCTGATGAGAAGCCAGCAGCTGAAGCCTCATCAGCACAGAACAGCAAAGAAGCAGAGAAGAACGAAGCTGCAGCCGAAGAGAAGAGCAACGGCATAGAACCAGATGTAAAGAAAGACTTCCGCGGTGTAGCTTGTCCAATGAACTTTGTAAAGACAAAGATCGCCCTCTCTCCAATGCAGTCTGGACAGATTCTTGAAATTCTCCTCGACGATGGACAGCCAATTCAGAATGTCCCAGGAAGTGTGAAGAACGAAGGACATGAAGTTCTGGCTACCGAGAAAGTGGACAATTATTGGAAAGTAACTATCAAGAAGAAATAAACTTATGAACTACCTTCCCATTTCCATTCGCATTGAGGGTACAAGAATCCTGATCGTAGGAGGTGGCAAGGTAGCCACCCATAAGGCACAGATACTCAATCGGTTTACCGATGAGGCCACAGTCATAGCCCCCGAGATTTCAGAAGGCATCAAGGCCTTACCCTTCAAAACTATTGAGCGACCTTTCGAGGAAGCTGATCTGGAGGGAGTAAATCTACTCTTTGTGGTGACTGGCGATCACGAACTAAACCATCAAATAAAGCAGATGGCCGCTCAGAGGGGAATCCTCACCAGTGTGTGTGACGACCCAGAAGCCTGCGATTTCATTTCGCCTGCTATCTATCGCGAGGGCAACCTAACCATAGCAGTGGGCAGTGATGCAGAGGATGTGAAAAGAAGCATCCGAGTGAGAAACCGAATTAAAGAAAGGATCGAAAATGACGAATTATCCATCGAATAACGATAAGGTTGGAAAAGTGACGCTGGTGGGCTTTGGCCCTGGTGATCCGGAACTGCTCACTATAAAGGCGGTGAAGGCACTTGAGGCAGCCGACAGTATCTTCTATGACGACCTGATAACCAAGGAGTATCTGCAGAATTTCAACGCTGAAAAGGTGTATGTGGGCAAGCGAAGTGGACATCACCACAAGGAACAGGGTACTATTAATCAACTGCTGGTTGAGGCTGCCCAGAAAGGACAGCAGGTAGTAAGACTGAAGGGAGGCGACCCAATGATCTTTGCACATGCAAGTGAGGAGATTGCCTATCTCGAAAGTTTCCAGATACCAGTGGAGGTTGTCCCAGGCATCACCACAGCAAGTGCGCTTGCCGCCAGCTTAAAAGTGAGTCTTACTCACCGCTCACTCTCCTCGAGTGTAGCGCTGGTGAATGGACATGCCAAGAATCCACAGAAGCCTACAGCAGAAACGCTGGTTTACTATATGGGTGCATCTAAATTACAAGGTATCGCAGAGAGTCTGCTTCAACAAGGAAGATATCCCGATACAGCAGTAGCACTCGTCTACAACGTCTCTTATCCTGACGAGCAGCGCTTCGAGACAACCCTCGAGGAACTTGCCAAGGGAGGCAAGGAATATCCCACTCCTCTCATCGCTCTTATCGGGGATGTGGCTGCACTAAGACATCAGACAGCTGAGGAGATACTTGCAAAGCATCCCAGGATAAGTTTTTAGTTATTAGTTTTAGTGATAAGAAATAAAAATTGCATATAATGGATCAAGAAAGAATAACACATTTAAGAGAACTGGAGTCTGAATCAATCTATGTACTCCGTGAGGTAGCAGCTCAGTTCGAGCGTCCAGTAATCCTCTTCTCAGGTGGTAAGGACTCAATCGTAGTTACTTATCTGGCATATAAGGCTTTTTACCCAGCTAAGATCCCATTCCAGTTGCTGCACATCGACACTGGTCATAATTTCCAGGAAACCATCGACTATCGTGATGATCTCGTGAAGAAGTTGAATGCCGACCTTATCGTCGGTTCTGTTCAGGAGAGCATCGACAAGGGTCGTGTGAAGGAAGAGACTGGTTTCTACGCAAGTCGTAACCGCTTGCAGACCACAACTTTGCTTGATACCCTCGAGGAATACAAGTTTGATGCTGCTATCGGTGGTGCACGCCGTGATGAGGAAAAGGCTCGTGCAAAGGAGCGTTTCTTCTCTCATCGTGATGAGTTCGGACAGTGGAATCCAAAGAATCAGCGTCCTGAGCTCTGGAACATCTTCAACGGCCGAAAGAACATGGGTGAGCACTTCCGTGTGTTCCCAATCTCTAACTGGACAGAGATGGATGTTTGGCAGTATATCTTCCTTGAGAACATTCCAATGCCTAGCCTCTATTTCACACACAAGCGCGAGGTGTTCAACCGCGATGGACAGTGGTTGGCTGCTCTCCCAGTAATTCCTCGTAAGCCTACAGAGGAAGTAGTAGTGAAAGAAGTACGTTGCCGCACAATCGGCGATATCACCTGCACAGGTTTGACTGAGTCAAAGGCTCACACTGTAGCCGACATCATCGACGAGATTGCTGCCAGCCGTGTTACAGAGCGTGGTGGACGAGCAGATGACAAGCGTTCGGAAACTGCAATGGAAGACCGCAAGAAAGCAGGTTACTTCTAAAATTTCAGTTCAATTCTTTCATTATTTCTTTTTTTAATATTTCAATAGAATAATTATGCCAGATACAAGAGGTTATTTAGATATGCAGTTGCTCCGCTTCTCTACTGCGGGCAGCGTTGACGATGGAAAGAGTACATTGATTGGTCGTTTGCTCTATGATAGCAAGTCAATCTTTGAGGATCAGCTTGAGGCTGTTGAGGAGGCTAGTAAGAGCCGTGGTAATGAGGAGGTGAACCTCGCATTGCTTACGGATGGTTTGCGTGCTGAGCGTGAGCAGGGTATTACCATCGACGTGGCTTACCGCTATTTCGCTACTCCTAAGCGTAAGTTCATTATTGCTGATACTCCGGGACACATCCAGTACACCCGCAATATGGTTACTGGTGCTTCTACTGCTGGTTTGTCTATCATTCTAGTAGATGCCCGTCATGGTGTGCTCGAGCAGACAGTTCGTCATAGTTACATCTCTTCTCTTTTAGGTATTCCACACATCCTGGTTGCTATCAACAAGATGGACTTGGTGGATTACAGTGAGGAGACCTACAATAAGATTATTGCCGACTATACTAAGATGTCGGAGACACTCCACATCAAGAATGTAGTATTCATTCCTATCAGTGCTCGTGATGGTGACAATGTGGTAAACCACAGCACGAACATGGATTGGTATAAGGGTCCTGCTTTGTTGGAGTATCTTGAAAGCGTACCTGTTGAGCAGACAGAAGGCAGTGATGCTTTCCGCTATCCAGTACAGTATGTTATCCGTCCTATCAGCAGCAAGTTCCCTGATTTCCGCGGTTATGCTGGTCGTGTGGCAGGTGGTGTGCTCAAGGTAGGCGACAAGGTAAAAGTGTTGCCTTCAGGACAGGAGAGTACTGTTACCCGCATCAGTCAGTCGGATAAGGAATTGCAGCAGGCTACAGCTCCATTGAGCATCGATGTTGAGTTGGCAGATGATATTGATATCAGTCGTGGTGACACCCTCGTGAAGTCAGACGAGAAGCAGCCACAGATCGAGCAGGACATCACTCTTGATGTATGCTGGTTCAACGAGCAGCCTCTTCAGATTCGCAAGAAGTATATCATTCGTCAGACAACAAGCGAGACACTGGGTATTGTTCGTTCTATCAATTACCGTCGTAACATCAACACCCTCGAGAAAGAGCAGAATGTTGCCGAGTTGAATATGAATGACATTGCTGAGATCAGCATTCACACAGCTAATCCACTCGTCTTCGACAGCTATAAGGAAAACCGCATCACTGGTTCTCTTATCTTCATCGACCCAGATACCAACGAAACAGTTGGAGCTGGTATGATTAAGTGATTGGTGATTGATGATTGGCGTCGGCGACGTCGCCCCTTCGTGTAACCTAGGGTGCTTGCACCCTAGGTATAGAGTCTCGACATAAAGTAGTATCTCTCTCCCTCGAAGAGGGGTATATATAGTCAGGGAAAGGGTGACAAATAAGAGAGGTAATGCCACAAAATTGGCAGTAAAGCTAATCAATTTTAAATTAGAAAGAAATGGATTTAGAGCAAATAGAAAAGCTAAATAAAGAATTAAGCGATGCGTCGGCTGAGGAGATTGTCGGTTACTTCCTTCAGCATTATAAAGGGCGCATCGCTCTTTCTTCCTCACTCAGTATTGAGGATCAGACACTGCTCGATATTATTGTGAAGCAAGATAAGCAGGCTCGCATCTTTACACTAGATACAGGTCGTCTCTTCCCTGAGACTTATCAGCTCATCGACCGTACCAACATGACTTATGGTATTAATATCGAGGTGTTCTTCCCAGATTACAAGGAAGTACAGCGTATGGTGCGCGAAGAGGGTATTAACCTCTTCTACAACAGCATTGAGAGCCGTCATCGCTGCTGTCAGATTCGCAAGCTTGAACCACTAAAGCGTGCTTTCGAGGGCTTGGATGTCTGGATTTGCGGTCTGCGCAGAGAACAGTCGGTTACCCGTAAGGATATGCAGGCTGTGGAGTGGGATGAGATGCATCAGAAGATCAAGATCAATCCACTTATCAACTGGACAGAGGAGCAGGTATGGGCCTATATTAAGGAAAACCATGTGCCTTACAACAAGTTGCACGACAAGGGATTCCCAAGTATTGGCTGCGAGCCTTGTACACGCGCCATCAAGCCAGGTGAGGATGTAAGAGCTGGTCGCTGGTGGTGGGAATCTCCTGATCACCGTGAGTGCGGTTTACACCAGAAGCATTAATAAAAGCATATAAAATAAGGTGCCTCCAGCTATTGTGAGGAGCATGTTCTTTCGCCACAGGTGAAGCAACACGCACACAAGGATACCCAGTAGCTGGGGAATGCCATGATTGCCTTCGAGAAAATGTACGTCTTTTAGACAGTAGATCACTAACATTCCGAATACGGCAGAGGCAAGATATTTGCCGAGAAATCGTACGAAATGTGGGGTGCGCTCCTTGCTCGGAAATAGAATGAATGGCAGTACGCGGGTGGCGATCACGGCTATCGACATCACGACAATGGTTATAATTTGCTGACTCGTGCTCATGGGTTGTTGCTTTTATAATTGAAGTATAATACAGCCAGAATGCAGAGCATTGTTGGAATGATAAACTGTTGGGCACCAAATATTAATAGACATATTACAGCCGAACCTATACCAAGCCATGCACTAAGGTGCGTGGCTTTGTTGCGTATATAGTCGTCCATAAAAATAGCCACAAACATTGCGGTTACAACAAAATCGAGTCCCTGAAGATGCTGCAGTAGTTTTTCGCCCATAGCTGCACCCAGTAGATAGCCCATGATACCGCCTGTAATCCAATAGAGATAATCGAGCACCGACACCCATAGATAACAAGTGAAGGGCTTGCCCGTCTGCTGCATTCTCTTCAGGTTACTGAAGTTGACGGCAAACGTTTCATCGGTAAGCCAGTAGATAAGGAATGGCTTCTTTCTGCCTGCTCCACGATAGCGGTCGAGCATGGAAATGCCATAGAATAGATGTCGGGCACCTACCATAAAAGCCATTACAAAAGCAGCTAAGGGTTGAAAGGTACCCAACAGCAAAGTAAGGGCAATGAACTCCACAGAACCGCTATATACAAGCATCGCCATGGAGATAGGTACCCAGATGCTGTAGCCCATATTGGCAGCCAGTAATCCATAGGTGATGCCCAGAAACCAATAAGCTCCTAATACGGGCAATGAGAGACGGAAAGCTATCTTTAGTTCTTGCATGCTTTATCGGTTATTGCACAAACACAACTATCCGACCACACATTCTCGGCGGTCTCTATCATATCAATAATCGTATAAATAGGCAGGATAATGCCCATAATACCTACAGGTGCATTTACGCCCGTCATCAGGGAAAGGGTGAGGAAATAACAGCCCATTGGTACACCAGCATTGCCCACTGCTGAAATCACAGAAATGAGCAGCCATAAGAGCATTTCGCCAATGGATAGTTCAATACCTCCATTCTGCATCACGAAGAGTGAGGTTACAAGGATAAAGGCAGCACATCCGTTCATATTGATGGTGGTACAGATAGGAAGAACGAAGCGGGATACCTTCTTCGAGATATTAGCTCTGCTTTCGGCAGTCTCCATGGTAACAGGGAGTGTAGCGGCCGAACTCTTGGTGAAAAGTGCCATTAGTACAGCTGGCATCATATTGCTGAGATGCTTCAGTGGGTTGATGCCTCTAAGCAGCAGGAAGATCGGTAGCACGATGAAGAACTGGATGATGTTGCCACCGATAATGACGGTGATATATTTGCCCAGAGAGTCGGCAGCAACTCCAGCGGAAACTTGCGATGAGAGTTGGGCTGCAAAGGCAACAATACCTAAAGGGAGTGATTTTATCATGGCTTTGATGAGCAGGAACAGCAAACTCTGCAACCCTTCAATACCCTTTATCAGAATGTTACGGTTTTCTGATTCTGGTAGTTTGGCAAGTCCTATACCGATAGCAAAAGCAAGCAACAGCAGCGAGAGCACATTTCCCTCGAGGAAAGGCTTTACAATATTGTTGGGAATGACTTGCAGTATATGGTCGTAATACGATTCATTTCCTAAATTCTGAGGAATCTCTGAGGTTCCTGCACTTACAAGATGTGCTGGCAGATTGCCTGGTTGAACAATCTGATAGAGGACAAGTCCTACAGCTGCAGCGACAAGTGTGGTAAGAAGTGTATAAACAATTGTATGTCGGAAGATTCTGCCAGTATCTTTCTGTGTGCCAAACTTAGCAAGGGTAGTGATGACGGCCAGAACAATTGTCGGCACGGCCACTAGTTGGAAGAGTCGGGTATAGGCAGTGGCGATAAAGTTGAACAGTTCGTCGAGCCACGATAGGTGCAGAAGACCTAAAAGAGCGCCGATAATGAGTGCGCCAATCCATATAATAATTTGTTTCTGCTGACCGGGAATTGATTTCATTTGCTTGTAATTTTTTATGTTGTCGTTTCTGCTGTATGTCTGCGACAGCAGCATTCTTTTTACCTTCTATCTCTCTTAATTGTATATAGTTGAATACAAAATACAAATATACAAAAAAATTTTGGACGCAAATCCCGCAGAAATGTTAAAGCTATCTAAACACTGTGGAATTTAAGACAAACATTGCTTAACTTTGTATTTTTAATAAGTGGTATTGATTATGAACAAGGATAGAGCAGAAGGTTATCGAAGAAAAGCAGTAGAAGGCGACACAATGTCGATGAACAACCTGGGGGTATGTTATATGCAGGGCATCGGCGTGGTGAAGAGTTACGAGGAAGCCTTCTTCTGGTATATGAAAGCAGCTGACCTTGGTGATGTCTTCGCCCAGTTTAATGTGGCCGAGTGTTATTATCATGGTTGGGGCGTGGAGCAAGACTATGCTTCAGCCTTGGAATGGTATGTGAAAGCAGCGGGCAGAGGTGATATGCAGGCACAGGTGAATGCAGCAAATGCCTACTATCTGGGACAAGGTACCGAGGAGAATCATGCTGAAGCTTATTACTGGTGGGAGAAGGCAGCATGGCAGGGACATGTGCAGTCGATGAAGAATATGGGGGCTGGCTATTTTAATGGTGTCACCCTCCGAAAGGACCTCATAGAAGCTGTGTTCTGGTATGAGTTGGCTGGCAGTACTGGCGATGCCCAAGCGCAGTTTGCTACAGGTTGGTTTTACTATACAGGCACAGGGGTAACCGAGAATAAGCGCTTGGCTTTAAAATGGATTCATCGTGCAACCGCTCAAGGTTACCAGCCTGCATTAGATTTCTGTAAGGAACATGATATCGCAAGATATTGATCTATTTCGTAACAGCACGTATGCTTTCTCCTCTGTAGCGGTAATAGCCTGCTTCGTACACAGTGTCAGAATCAAAAGGAAGATCACACCCACAATTGTTCATGGAATAGAGTGTGCTTGACCAATACGAACCGCAGAATCCTTCTACTTCAATTTTGCCGTCACCAGCATATATAATCACCACTTTCCCAAGGCTTCGTGGCACCAATGTTACAAGTTGCCCATTTCACACTTAGTCCAAGATCAATAGCTTCCTCCTTATAGTTACTATTCTCCTGTTCTGTCTTCGTATCGTTTTCTGATTCTTTTTCATCGTTATCCTTGCTGCAGGATGTGATGCACAATCCAAGTATAGCAGCAAAAGCCACCATAAATAGGTTACGAAATTCTTTTTTCATTCTCGTTTTTTTCTTGTTAAAATATTCGCTAAGTTGTATATTTGACTAATCGTTTGCAAAATTAGTAAAAAATAATAATAAAGATGCAAGGAGGACTTAATCTTCTTAAGATAAAAGTATGGTAAACGTTATTATTTTCACCTCTTTTTTGTAATTTTGCATTCGATTATAAAAAGTAGGGATAATGGAAAATCTTCAGGTGATGGTAGTTCTCTTTACCATCGTAATAATAGGTTATGTGCTCAACAAAAAGAAAATGATGGGTGGCGATTTCGATAAGAAACTTTCTGCCATCGTGGTGAATGTTACTTGTCCTTTACTCATCCTTTCCTCGGTAACTGGGGATACACTTCCCGACAGGAATCTTATCCTTCCCCTTATGGGCGTGGGAATTCTTACTTATATTCTTTTAACCGCGGTGGCTTTCACTGTTCCGAAAATCATCACCCGAGATCGGGAGAAACAGGGAATGGTGGGCTTTGCCCTGATGTTTGCCAATGTCGGCTTTATCGGCTATCCTGTAGTAGCCTCAATATTTGGCGACACTGCTGTGTTCTATGCAGCCTTGCTAAATATGGCCAATACTTTTTTCATTTTTACGGTAGGCGTAACCCTTATCAAGGGAGAAGGGTCGCTCCATAAATTTAATCCGAAAGGATTGCTGTCGCCTCCTATGATAGCTGCCTATCTCTCGATTGTGATAGTTGCATTTGGCTGGCATGTTCCTGCTATTGTTGCTAAACCAGTAACAATGGTCGGTAACATCACTGTACCAGCTTCGCTGATGATAATCGGCTCCTCAATGGGACAGTTGCCTTTGAGACAAATGCTAGGAGGAAGGGACGCGTTGATAACCTCTTTCTTGCGATTGACAGTTGTGCCAGTTTCGGTTTACTTTCTTTTCCGACTTCTTGGAGTAAATGAGTTGGTAAATGGCATCAATATGGTGGTGATCGCGATGCCAGTAGCTTCCTTCGGGACAATGTTTTGTCTGAAATACGATAGGGATGTTCGCATGATGACTTCAATGACATTCGTAACCACCTTGGCTTCTGTTATTACAATTCCACTCATTGCTTATTTCTTATAGCCTCTTTTTTTACAAAATACAAAAATAATATGGTATAGCAGTTATTCTATTGAAAAGAAATATGTATCTTTGTCGACAAGTTAAATAGAATAAATGTAATGTTGCCTGAAAAGCTAAATTATATAAAATCCGCTACCCGATTTTCTGTAGTTATGATTACAACTACTCTTATCACAGTATTGCTGATAAGTTCTGTTGCTATGGGAATTTTCAGTGAAATCTATAATTATAAATTCTTTGAAGCGATGTTGGAGTTCTGGGGATTATTAGGGATTCCTTTTGTTGTTGGTTCGATTCTGTCAGGAATCGCTAATTATTTCTCTTATTGGAATGAGAAACTGATGTGGGGATATACTATCTGCAGCTTTTTGATAATAGAAGTAATCAGTGTTGCGATTAACAACAATTCGATAGATCTATTTTCCATCTCTTTAATTATTCCTATATACATGCTATTGTATTTTCCAACGTTTCTGGGCTATCATTTACTGAAGGATTGGATATTTAAAGATATGATAGAATGAAAATGATTTTTCGATTCTTATATATATTAGCGTTCATGCTGCTCATGACAGCTTGTGGTTGTAGTAAAAAAGATACCCCTTTGCAAGCTAGAAGAGACAACATAGATGTACCCTTTGACACTGCTGTAAACGATTTCGTTTTGGATGATACTATTTCTTTTTTGAAAATGTTGAGAGGAAGAAATATGGTGGTTCAGCAAATTCCTCATTATGGAGAGGCTACTGTTTTCTGCAATGCTGAGGGAACCGAATATTTTGTCGCACGTATAAATTATGGTGGGTATAAGGGACAATATGATGCTTTTTGGGTGATGGATTCTTCGGTATTCAGAAATGATGTTGCAGCCCTCAGATTACCTGTTCGTAATTTTTTATCCAGCAGAGGCGCAAGGATAGGAGCTGATGCCAGTTTCCTGGAATCTTATACTTCAGGAATGAATAAACAAATATTGGGGGATACTTTGGTTTATTTTTTTTCTGAGCCATCTTATCCTTATTATTGTGAATATATCTTCGTTAGAAATAACCTTATCCGATACTCATTTAATTATTTAGATCCATAAAAGAAATGAAATTATGCTGAATATGCTTTCCAGAACAAGAAATCCACTTACCTTATTTTTTATACTTTCACCCTTGTTGCTTTTGGCTTGCACCGGTAATCAAAGCGCGGAAAAGAAGCAAGGAATTCAAAGAAATGATTCTGTCGAGATTTCGGCAAAGAATACTGCTGTCTGCATGGAGAAATTTCTAGGAAAATGGTGTTATTTTTATTGGGAAAATGATTCCTCTTTAGCCAATGAAGCATTTGATATTGAACTAAAGAAGACAGACGAGAATAAAGTTATAGGTCTTTGGGCATCGGTGATGTATAATGGAAATAGATTAGATGGATGGGATGGTGATCAAGATACAGAAGTGAATGTAAATGGGGAGTTGAAGCATGATACGCTTTTTCTGCGGATGAATGGAAGTTATTGGGAAGGATCTTATGCCAATGCAATCCTTACCTATCGGAATGATACTTCCTTGTATTTCAAAGTGCTAAATTCTAATCAGGAGATTTTTCTTCCAACAAGTGTAGTGATTTCAAGATACAAGAATAGTAGCGAATGAAAAACTCAGTATATTTTATGCTTTTATGATGGTTTTAACACAGGACCAGCTATTGGTGCTTTCTTTCTAATGATCTTCGAAATACCGATTGTGGCTGCATTGTCTTATTTGACAGTCTGGAGCTATGATAAAATCCAGAAAGCAAAGGGAGGATTATAGCTTGCCAACCATTTCGCAAAGTCGATCTTCTCGAATAATTTTTGGTGCTGACTTTCCTGCAAGTATAAGCACTTTCTTTCCATTTCTGTAGATGTGGAGCTGGCGGGAACGTACTACTGCAGTAATCTCGCTATCTTGTTGCATCATTTTCCAGATGGGATGGTAGATGCCTTCCTCTTCAAAAAGTTTCTTTTGCAAGTGCGAGCACATATTTGTTGTATCTATTTCTATCATATCCTTATTTTCTTTTTGCAAAGATACAAAAAAGGAGGAATAGTCGGCATTGTGAATCTCGAAAATTATATGTATTTTTGCAACCTAAAATTTTATGAATAATGAAAATACTGATTACGGGCAGCAGTGGATTTCTTGGTAGTCGATTGGCTTATTTCCTAAAGGATAAGCACGAACTTCTACTTCCTTCTCATGATGAATTAAATGTAAGTCGTGAGGAGGCGGTATTAGCCTATGTAGAGGAAAATCAACCTGAAATTGTTATTCATTGTGCTGCTTTGAGCAACACTTGGTATTGCGAACAATATCCTGAAGAGTCGCATAAAGTGAATGTGCAGGGAACTGTGAAGTTGGCAAAGGCATGCAAGATGGTTGGGGCTAAACTGATTTTTATGTCGAGCGATCAGGTGTTTAATGGTACTCCTCAGCTGGGGCCGCTCAAAGAGTGGGATGTTTGTCAACCTGTAAATGTTTATGGACAGCACAAGTTGGAGGCAGAGCAGAGAGCGCTGATGAATAATCCGCAAGCTGTGGGATTACGCTTGACATGGATGTATGATATGCCCGATAGTTCGATGAAATTGAATCCAAACATTTTAGTCAATCTTAAAAAGACATTCGATGAGGCTACTATAATCAAGGCAGCCACCCATGAATATCGTGGTGTAACCTACGTGTGGGATGTCGTTCGTAATCTGGAGAAGAGTTTTTCCCTTCCTGGAGGTATCTATAATTTCGGTTGTGGCAACACCTTGAATACCTATGAACTCTTTCTGAAGTCTGCAGAATTGATGAAACTGAAAGAACCCTCAAGTTGGATATTTCCCGATGAGGAGAAATTCAGTGAACAAAGCAGAAACCTTACCATGGATTGTTCGCTTATCGAGGAGCGAGGTATTCATTTTACAGATAGCATAGAAGGAATAGAAAACGCCCTGTTGAGGCCATTTCGTACTTAGTAATTAGGATCAATCTTTAATTAATCGGAATAACTTCTAAGACAAAAATAATAACATAACGTGAGTTCGATGAATTTAAAATACAGTTAGCCGCAATAGCGCACAGCATGTTCCGCAAATGTTAAAAAAGCTAACTCAATGGTTTGGATGGTCTAAACCGACGGTTTACGACCTCTAAACCGTACATTTACGTTGGCTATTTCAACCGTATTCGCTAATCACCAAATTTCAAGGA
>CAJOPE010000106.1 GCA_905236815.1 uncultured Prevotella sp.
ATCACAGAGCCTACTCCAACATTCTCAGCTTGCTTCGGCCAGGCATTCCTCGAGCTTCACCCAACAAAGTATGCTCAGGAGTTGGTTAAGAAGATGAATGCTAACGGTGCTAAGGCATACCTCGTTAACACAGGTTGGAACGGTACAGGTAAGCGTATCTCTATCCGCGATACACGTGGTATCATCGACGCTATCCTTTCTGGTGACATCGATAAGGCTCCTACAAAGCAGATCCCAATGTTCGACTTCAAGGTTCCTACAGAGTTGCCAGGAGTTGATACAAACATCCTCGATCCTCGCGATACATACGCTCAGGCTTCTGAGTGGGAGGTTAAGGCTAAGGATCTTGCTGAGCGTTTCATCAAGAACTTCGGTAAGTACACAACAAACGAGGCTGGTAAGGCTCTTGTTGCTGCTGGTCCAAAGCTCTAATCTTTCTTTAAGATTATGGATTGGTGATTAATGGTTAAAGATTAATTGCTGATTTGAAATATAAGGGTTCGCTCCAAAAGGGCGAACCCTTTTTTTATCCCACTAAGCTCAATGGCTTTTACGAACCCTCTGGTCCTCTTTGCAAACCCCGAAGGGGAGGATGTTTTTCCTACATCCTGCATTTCTCCCCCATTTATGGGAGAGATCAAAGAGAGGGTATGCCACAAGATTAAGTAGTAAAACTAATTAGAAATTAGCAAATAAACTTTGCTCGTGGCATACCCTCTCTCAATCTCCCCCACGAGTGGGGGAGAAGATCTCTAATGAATGTCCTGAATAGTATTTATCCTTATCCACTAACAATAAGTTCTTGTCCACGAGCAATTAATCCTTAATCACGAATAATAAGTTCTTATTCACGAGCAATAAATCCTTAATCGCTAACAATTAACCGCAAATAATCTTTCAATTGGTAAAAAATCGCATAGGCTTTTTGAAGAAAACTTAAAAATATACCACTTTATCAATAAATTACATAATAAAGAGGTGAAAAGACGTTATTTTTGAAGATTTCTCCGTAAATTTGCAGCTAAAATAATAATTAGAGTGTAATGAAAAGAAAGTTTTCCGCTTTCATGGTGCTTTTTTCGGCACTGTTTTTGATGTCTTCGTGTCTGAAAGATGACACTACAGAGGTAACCTATTCAGATGATACTGCTGTCACCGCTTTCTCTTTGGGAACGGTGAATAACGTGTTAAAGAAAAAGTATCAGTCAGATGTGGATTCTATCGTAACCAAAAGTTTAACAAGCTATGCTTTTACTATCGATCAGGCTTCTCGCTTGATCTATAATGAGGATTCCCTTCCTTACGACAGAAATGTTGCTCCTTACGATTATGATTATACTGCAGTAACTGCAACTGTTACTACCAAGAACTCTGGTGTTGTAGTACTTGTAGGAAAGAATACTGCGGGCAATGACACTCTTCTGAGTTATACTAGTGGTACTAAATATGATATTACCACTATTAAGAAACTTCGTGTTTACAATGCGAGCATGACTGCTTATTCTGAATATAATCTCGACATTCGTATCCATCAGAGAAACGATTCTCTCTATAACTGGGTGAGCGATGCTACCAATAGCATCATCCAGGATTTTGAGGATGTAAGAGCTGTGGCTATGAATGGCAAGATCTATGCTTTTGGTCAGAAGGACAATGCTACCAAGGTAGTTGCTACTTCTGATAAGGATGTGGCAGGCTGGAACGAGGTAGAGACAAATGTTGCTTTCTCGGCTGATGCTTTCAAGAGCATTGCTCAGAATAATGGCAAACTCTATATCCTCAGCAATGGTACACTTTATAGCTCTTCTGATGCTGCCAACTGGACAGCCGAGGAGGGGGATGCTTCTACCTTGAAGCAGTTGCTGGGATACGCCGGCAATCGCTTTATTGCACTCAACACAAGCAATACAATTTCTTCTTCAGTAGATCTCAAAGAGTGGAAAAAGGATGAGCTTGCTGCAGATACCAAGTTCCTCCCATCAGAGAGTCTGAGTTTGGTTTCTTTCCCTTCAACAGTAAATGAATCAACAGATATAGCCCTCCTTATTGGTAATCGTGCTGCTGCTTATGGCGATAGCACTGCTACCATCTGGAACAAGATGATAGAATACTCTGCAGGTTCTAAGGATGAACCTTGGACTTATGCTCCTTTCTACATCAACGATCCTGATAAAGCTCCTTACTGCAACCGTTTTGCAGCTGTTGCTTACGACGACCGCATCGAGGCGCTCAATAACGATGGTGTATTCTATTACTCTACCGACAAGGGCCTCAGATGGTTCAAGGATACAAAGGTGGAGATTCCAAACTTCCAGTCTACTAGTAAGTTTGCCTTTATCATGGATAGCAACAACTATCTGTGGTTCATCGATGCAACAACCGGTAGAGTGATGAAGGGCCGTCACAATAGTGTCGGCGATAAGCTGAACTAAAATCGAAGTATATGCGCAAGATACTGCTCACCCTATCGCTGTTGCTGGCGGTTGTCTCGATAAAGGCTCAGGATGATCCTGAATACCGTATGGAGTTTGGAGCAGGACTTGGTGTGGTGAGTTACGAAGGCGATTTTAATGAGAATGTTCTCAAGAATATGGCACCGATCGGCTCCCTGCTTCTTCGCTACAACTTCGATCCCTATATGGGCTTGAAACTCTCGGCAAGCTACGGCAAGCTGAAAGGTTCGTCCAAGGATTTGAAAACCTATTATCCAGAATATCAGACGACCTCTTACGAGTTCAATAATTCGCTGGTCGATGTGAGTCTGGTGTATGAATATAATTTCTGGCCTTATGGCACAGGTCGCGACTATCGTGGCAGTAAGCGCGTAACCCCTTTCATCTTTGGAGGTATCGGCACCACAGTAGCAAGCGGCTCCAAGAGCGTCTTCACTATGAACATCCCATTGGGAGTGGGCGTGAAATACAAGGCCAGTGAAAGAATGAATATAGGAGTGGAATGGGCGATGCACTTCTCGATGAGCGATGAGCTCGATGGAGTGAGCGACCCTTACCAGATAAAGAGTACAGGAATATTCAAGAATAAAGACTGCTACTCCGCCTTGCAGCTTACGCTCACCTATAGCTTCGGCGCAAAGTGCAGAGTATGTAACAATGAATACAATGATTAGCGAAATAGACAATACCCGAATACCTCAGCACATTGCTATCATTATGGATGGTAATGGCAGATGGGCTATGGAACGAGGAAAGGAACGTACCTATGGCCATCAGGCTGGTGTCGACACAGTTCGTCGAATCACCTCAGAATGTGTTCGTCTCGGCGTGAAGTATCTCACACTCTATACCTTCTCTACCGAGAACTGGAACCGTCCAGAAACTGAAATTCATGCCCTGATGGGTCTTGTGCTTTCTAATTTGGAGGATGAAATTTTCCAGAAGAATAATGTGCGCTTCCGTGTGATTGGCGATATGGATCGTCTTCCAAAGGCTGTGCAGGAGAAACTGCAGGAGACTATGGATCATACCGCCAACAACACTGCGATGGATATGATCGTGGCGCTGAGCTATTCCTCAAGATGGGAAATCACCGAGACAGCCAAGCAGTTGGCACTACAGGTAAAGGAAGGAAAGATGAAGTTGGAGGATATCACCGAGGAGGCGATATCAGAGCATCTGCAGACAAGCTTCATGCCAGATCCCGACCTTCTCATCCGTACAGGTGGTGAACTTCGCATCAGCAACTATCTGCTTTGGCAGATTGCCTATTCAGAGCTTTATTTCTGTGATACCTATTGGCCAGACTTTATGGAGGAAGACCTTCAGAAGGCTATCATCAGTTATCAGAGCCGCCAGAGACGATTTGGCAAGACAGAAGCTCAGGTAGAAAATAAATAAGAAAACAGATATACTATATATAATAATGTATAAGATTAAAAAGATATCCATCCTCTTGCTGGGCATTATGGCCGGCTTACAGGTTCAGGCGCAGGATAAAATCGTAAATCCTGATATCTCCTATGCAGGTACGCCAAGAACCCTTCGCATCGGCGGAATCAATGTTTCTGGTGTAGAGGGATATGAGGACTATGTGCTGACAGGTATTTCCGGCCTTCAGGTGGGACAGAATGTATCTATTCCTGGTACGGAAATCACTGAGGCTGTGAAGCGTTACTGGAAGCATGGACTTTTCTCTAAGGTTTCGATGGCTGCCGACTCTATTGTCGGGGATAAGTTGTATCTGCATATTTATCTTGCAGTCCGCCCTAGAGTTTCAAATATCAACTATATCGGTCTGAAGAAGACGGAGGTAGAGGATATGGAGCAGAAACTGGGCTTGCTCAAGGGTAGCCAGATTACTCCAAACATGCTCGACCGTGCGAAGATTCTTGCCAAGAAGTATTTCGATGATAAGGGATATAAGAATGCTGATATCCAGATCGATCAGCGTGAGGATGTTTCTGAGAAGAATCAGGTAATTCTTGATGTCATTGTTGACAAGAAGGAGAAGATTCGTGTTCATCAGATCATCATCGAGGGTAATGAGGAGGTCGATGAGAAGAAACTCAAGGGAAATCTCTTCTCTAAGGGTGCTTTCGCAAAGACTCATGAGGCTGGCAAACTGGTCAATCTTTTTAAGTCAAAGAAATATACTCCAGAACGCTGGAAGGAAGATAAGCAGAACCTTATCGAGAAGTATAACGAGCTCGGTTATCGTGATGCGGAGATTCTCGAGGATAGTGTTTGGAACTACGACGACAAGCATGTAAATGTGTATGTCAAGGTGAACGAGGGTCATAAGTATTACCTCAGAAATATCACCTGGGCAGGAAATACAGTATATTCTACCGATTATCTGAGCGCTATCCTCGGCATGAAGAAGGGGGATGTTTACAACCAGAAGTTGCTGAACAAGCGTCTTCGTGATGATGAGGATGCGGTAGGTAATGTATATTGGAACAATGGATATCTGTTCTATAATCTTGATCCTACTGAAATCAATATTGTAGGCGACTCTATCGACTTGGAGATGCGTATCGTAGAGGGTCAGCAGGCACATCTTAACCATGTGAGAATCAATGGCAATGACCGCCTTTACGAGAATGTTATCCGTCGTGAGCTTCGTACCAAGCCAGGCGACCTTTTCTCTAAGGAGGCCTTGACTCGTACTGCTCGTGAGCTTGCTTCTATGGGCCACTTCGATCCTGAGAAGGTTAATCCAGATGTACAGCCAAACTATGAGGATGGTACTGTGGATGTTAACTGGGATCTTGTTCAGAAGAGTAATGACCAGATCGAGTTCTCACTGGGTTGGGGACAGACAGGTGTCATTGGTCGTGTCGGCTTGAAGTTGAACAACTTCTCTATGGCCAACCTCTTTAATAAGAATAAGGAGCACAGAGGTATTATGCCTATCGGTGATGGTGAGGTGTTGAGCTTGGGTGCTCAGACCAATGGTACCTACTACCAGAGCTATAATGCCAGCTATTCAACCAACTGGTTTGGTGGCAAGCGCCCTAACCAGTTCAGCATCAGCGCTTACTATAGTAAGCAGACCGATGTGAACAGCAACTACTACAATAGTGCTTATATGAACAATTACTATAATTATATGTATGGTTATGGTAATAGTTACTATAATAACTACGAGAACTATTACGATCCAGATAAGTATATCCAGCTGCTTGGTTTGAGCGTGGGATGGGGAAAGCGCCTTCGTTGGCCAGACGACTACTTCCAGTTGTCAGTTATGCTTTCTTATCAGCGCTATATCCTGAAGAACTGGAGTTACTTCCTGATGCAGAATGGTTCAGCCAACAACTTGAACTTGAACATCTCTTTGAACCGTACCTCAACTGATAACCAACTCTTCCCACGTCGTGGTTCTGAGTTCACAGCGAGTGTAACCATCACTCCACCTTGGAGTTTGTGGGATGGTAAGGATTATAAGAATCTTGCCCGTAATTACAAGTCGGCAACCTATCAGGAGGAGATGAAGCAGAAATACACTTGGGTAGAGTATCACAAGTGGAAGTTCAAGGCAAAGACCTATACTGCTCTCACCGAGGGTACAAAGTGCTTCGTGCTGATGACCCGTGTTGAACTTGGTTTGCTCGGTTCCTTCAACAAGTATAAGAAGAGTCCATTCGAGACCTACTATATGGGTGGTGATGGTATGAGCGGCTACTCAACAGGTTATGCCGAGGAAACCGTTGGACTTCGTGGTTACGAGAATGGTTCCCTCACTCCTTACGGTTATGAAGGTTATGCCTACGACCGACTCAGCTTGGAGTTGCGCTATCCATTCCTTTTGGGTAACACCACCATCTATGGACTTGGCTTCCTTGAGGCAGGTAATGCCTGGAACGATGTGAAGTACTTCAACCCATTCGATATGAAGCGTTCTGCCGGTGTCGGTGTTCGTATCTTCCTCCCTATGGTTGGTTTGATGGGTATCGACTGGGCTTACGGTTTCGACAAGGTATTCGGATCACGTGGCGGCAGTCAGTTCCACTTCATTCTTGGTCAGGAGTTCTAATCTCCAATTGCTAAAAAAAGATAAATGGAGTAACCTTTTGGCGATATTAATCGTCAAAAGGATAATAAAAAATGAAGGCGTTATGAAGAAGATAATAACAATGTGTCTTTTCGCTCTTGTAGCGATGACCGCAAGCGCACAGAAGTTTGCGCTTGTCGATATGGAATATATTCTCAAGAATGTCCCTGCTTACGAGCGTGCCAACGAGCAGCTCAATCAGGTAAGCAAGAAATGGCAGGCCGAGGTGGAGGCAATCAATGCCGAAGCAAGCACCATGTATAAGAACTACCAGAACGAGGTAGTGTTCTTGTCACAGGAGCAGAAGAAAGCCAAGCAGGAAGCTATTATGAATAAGGAGAAAGAAGCCAGCGACCTCAAGAAGAAATACTTCGGTCCTGAGGGCGAGCTCTTCAAGAAGCGTGAGGCACTGATGACTCCAATCCAGGAGGAAATCTACAACGCTGTAAAGGAAATCTCCGACCTTCGTGGCTATTCCCTTGTACTCGACAGAGCCAGCAACAGCGGTATCATCTTCGGTTCACCAAAAGTGGACATCAGCAATGAAGTGCTGGAAAAATTAGGTTATTCAAACAAATAATATTATATTTGCATTCGATTAAAAATCGAATAAATTAGAAACAATAAATAAAAAATACGAAAATGAAAAAACTTATTTTAATGTTGATGCTTTGCGCACCAATGACAATGTTTGCTCAGAAATTCGGTGTTGTAGATATCGACGCTGTAGGTTCTGCCCTTCCTGAATATGCAAAGGTTCAGGGTGAACTCAAGGCTATGGCAACTCAGGCTGATAACGACTTGAAGGCAATGCAGGATGAGATCCAGCGCAAGGCTGATGAGTATCAGAAGGGTGCTTCAACAATGAATGCAACTGCTAAAGAGGCAAAGGAGAAAGAACTTAATGAGCTTTATGGCAAGTTCCAGCAGGCTCAGCAGGTAAAGGCTCAGGAGCTTCAGAAGGCTCAGCAGGATAAGATCGGTCCTATCCAGGCTAAGGTGATGAAGGCTATCGAGGAGGTTGGTAAGACAGGTGCTTACACTATGATCTTCCCTAAGGGATCTCAGCCTTACATCTCTGCTACAGCAGTTCCTGATGTAACTGAAAAGTGCAAGAGCGCTGCTCTGAAAATGAAGTAATTTTATCTAAATAGATAATCAAAGGGCAGGCCACAGAGGAGTCTGCCCTTATTCTCTTTAATAAGGTTTTTGGAATAAAAATGAAGAAATTCTTTTTGCTATTATCTGCGTTTGCGCTGTCTTTATCGGTAAATGCCCAGTCTGTTCACGACTCTCAGCTGAGTCCGGTAGCTCGTTCTGCAAGTTCCACTCCTGCTATTCCTGAGGTAGCTTCTCCAAAATTGAAGTTTGGCTTCTTCAGCTATAATCGTGTCTTGGAGGCTATGGGCGCTTATGCTGAGGCGAATCGTCACCTGTCTGAGCTTCGTGCTAAGTATGATGCTGAAATGAAGCGCGCTGAACAGGAGTTCAATAAGAAATATGAGGAGTATCTCGATGGTCAGAAGGATTTTGCTCCATCCATTGCAGAGAAGCGCCAGTCGGAGCTTCGTGAGTTGATGGAGAAGAATCTCGCTTTCAGGGATAATGTCAGAAAAATGCTGGCACAGGCCAAAGAGAACACATTTGCTCCTATTAAGGAGGGACTGAATGCTGCAGTACGTGATATTGCTAAGGCAAAGGGTTTCGCTTTTGTTCTGAATACCGACAATGATGCGGTTCCTTATGTAGACTTGTCTATGGGAACTGACATCAATGAAGAACTGAAAGGATTGCTCAAATGATATTGCCTTCCGCACCAGGTCCAATTGGTGTATTTGATTCCGGCTATGGAGGTCTGACGATTCTTCATGGCATCCGTCAGTTGCTGCCGCAGTATGATTATATGTATCTGGGCGACAATGCGAGAGCTCCTTATGGCACACGTTCTTTCGATGTGGTCTATCAGTTCACACGTCAGGCGGTCATCAAGCTTTTCGAGAAGGGATGTCATCTGGTTATTCTGGGCTGCAATACGGCTTCTGCCAAGGCACTGCGTAGTATTCAGCAGCGCGATCTTCCCGAGCTGGACCCTTCCAGAAGGGTGCTGGGTGTGATTCGCCCTACGGCCGAGGTCATCGGCAAGTTGACGAGAAATAATCACGTGGGACTCTTTGCTACTGAGGGAACTGTGAGAAGTCATAGCTATAATCTCGAGATTCAGAAGTTCTGGCCGGAGATTCAGCTCACAGGTGTTGCCTGTCCTTTCTGGGTTCCGTTGGTGGAATACAATGAGGCTGATAGTCCTGGAGCTGATTACTTTGTGAAGAAGCGCATTGATGAGATGATGCTGAAAGATTCAGAGATTGATACAATGATCCTTGGCTGCACACATTATCCACTGTTGATGCCGAAGATTCTCAAGTATGTAAAGCCAGGCGTGAAGATTGTTCCACAGGGCGAATATGTTGCCGACAGTCTTCAGGAATATCTCCATCGTCATCCCGATATCGAGAATGCCTGTACCAAGGGTGGCAGTTGTCAGTTCTTCACCACCGAGAATCCCGATAAGTTCAAGGAGAGTGCCCGTATCTTCCTTCACGAGGATGTATTGGTGAACCACGTCGATCTGGGATAAATTAGAATAATATTAAGAAAAGATAATATGCAAGAAACAAGACAAAACAGAATATCACGCCTCCTCCAGAAGGAGTTGGCTACTATTTTCCAACTTCAAACCGCTAAGACTCGTGGCGTGTTGGTAAGTGTAACACGTGTTAAGATCAGTCCTGATCTCAGCATCTGTACTGCTTATCTCTCTATCTTCCCATCCGAAAGAGGTGAGGAGATTCTCGAGAACATCAACAAGAGCGAGAAGAGCATCCGTTACGAGCTGGGCAATCGTGTTCACAACCAGCTTCGCATCATTCCAGAGCTTCGCTTCTTCATCGACGACAGTCTCGACTATCTGGAGCGTATTGATGAACTTTTAAAGAAGGATAAATAAACTTCCTGTCTTTCAGGAATAGATACGACGATGAATTTTCCATTCTTTATTGCCCGACGATATCTTTTTTCCAAGAAGAGTACGCATGCAATCAATGTGATTAGTGCTATCAGCGTTATCGGTGTTGCCGTAGCGACGATGGCACTAGTCATAGTATTGAGTGTGTTCAATGGCTTTACCGACCTGGTGGCAACCTTGTTCACCAGCTTTGATCCTCAGTTGGAGGTGGTCCCTGCAATGGGTAAGGCGGCACCTGCCGATGATCCGATTCTCACCAAGATTCGTCAGTTGCCTCAGGTGGATGTCGCCACCGAGTGTGTAGAGGATCAGGCGCTGGCTATATTCCATGAGCGTCAGGTAATGGTGAAGGTGAAGGGAGTGGACGACAACTTCGATCAGCTTACCCACATCACCGATATTCTGGATGGCGACCGCCATTTCGAGTTGCATGCCGCCAACTTGAATTATGGTTATCTGGGAATGGGACTTGCTCAATCGCTGGGTACGGGTATGAAATGGGATGGCTACCTCAAGGTATATGCTCCGCTCAAGGAGGGACAGCTCGACATGTCCAATCCAGCCGAGGGTTTTGTGGTGGATTCCTTATTGTCTCCTGGAGCAGTTTTCCTGGTAAAACAGGGAAAATACGATAAACAGTATATGGTGGTTCCTATCGCCTTTGCCCGTAATCTCTTTGGACAGCAGGGAATGCTTACCTCTTTGGAGTTGCGACTCAAGCAGGGTAGTGATCTCGATGCGGTAAAGAAGGAGATGCAGCAGATTGCAGGAACGAAATATAAGGTGATGGATCGTTATGAGCAGCAGGAGGATACTTTCCGCATCATGACTATCGAGAAGTTGATAGCCTATATCTTCCTCACCTTTATTCTGATAGTAGCCTGCTTCAACATCATTGGTTCCTTGTCCATGCTCATCATCGACAAGAAGAATGATGTGGCCACCCTTCGTAATCTGGGGGCAAGTGATAAGCAGATCATACGTATCTTCCTCTTCGAGGGTCGTCTGATTTCCGCAATAGGTGCCTTGATTGGTATAGGCATCGGTTTGCTCCTTTGCTGGATACAGCAAACCTATGGAGTGGTGTCTCTTGGACAGAGTGAGGGTTCATTCATTGTGAATGCCTATCCGGTGAGTGTTCACTATATTGATGTGATAGCCGTATTCTTCACGGTAATTGCCGTAGGATGGCTATCTGTATGGTATCCTGTGAGATACCTTAGTAAAAGATTATTGAATTAAGAGATATTAGATAATAGTTTTATCTTAATATCCAGCATTTCTCCTCCACAGGTGGGGGGAGTGGATTTAAAAAGCTTATTACCAGCATTTCTCCTCCGCTTACGGGGGAGACCAAAGAGAGGGTATACCACGAGCAACGTTTATTTGCTAATAATAATAGCTTTGTTGCTTAATCTAGTGGC
>CAJOPE010000107.1 GCA_905236815.1 uncultured Prevotella sp.
AATGTACGGTTTAGAGGTCGTAAACCGTCGGTTTAGACCAGCTAAACCATTGAGTTAGCTTTTTTAACATTTGCGGTACATGCTGAGTGCTATTGCGGCTAACTGTATTTTAAATTCATCGAACTCACGTTATCTTACATTTCATGAAAGTTACTGCAGCATTTACCGTAGCTTTCAAAATATGTTCTCCTCTCCTATACTTGTGGGGGAAAAGTATGGTTAAATTTCAAGCTAGGAATGCCCAAATCAGGCTGTAATATGCCTGTTCGACAAAATAACATAAAGGCTTCATAAATGGTGCTTTGGGGTAGGGTGATCAAAAGTTGAGCAATGAATAGCTAAAGCCCGATAAGGTAGGGTGCTCAAAAGTTGAGTTCCCTAGCTTTTGGGATTCGTAAATGGCGTATTTTTGACTTCTAAATGATGCATTTAGCATTCGTAAATGATGCATTTAAGAGTTCCCTTTAATGTGAAGATGATCTTTATTGTTGGTAAATAACGAAGTTTGTAATAATATTTAATCTATCGAGAACAATCTAAGTCTATCTAAATTTTTTAGATAAATTTAGGTAAATAATATAGATTTTCTATGCATCGCCTAATTCATTTTAGATATCTAAATGCTATTTAGATACGTAATATACTGTTACATAATGCGTTAGGTGCTCTATCTAAATTTCTTAGATAATTAGATAAATTCTGAAAAATGAGTGATCTTCTAGAACAATATGTATATTTAGAGTTTTAATATACAAATAACAAGTTGATTTCCTATACATTAGGGTATCTAAAATTTAGATAAATTGGCGTGAATTGCGAATTATCACTCTGTATTGTTAAGACTTTTCATGCCGTATGTATAGATTTAAGTTTCTCTCAACTTTTTATTGAGGGTATTTTATAGATTATCAAGGGTAATATAGAATGAGTATAAAACCTATTAATCCTTAATAATCAGACATACCTTTCTATATAACACCTGTTATATAATCCTTTTAAAATTCCCATTGTTAATAACCTTGTTGATAACTATGCTGATAACCCGTTGATAACAAAACTAATAACTTTCGACTTATCAACACCATTTATCAACCCCTTTCGGCACCGTGGATATCAACACTGTTATCAAGGCATTTTAAGAAACTTTTCCACGATTTATTTGGTGAAAAAGATATAAACTTATTAACTTTGCACCAAATCCACAAATTGTGGATAAACTATCTAAAGTATTAGCAATCAATAATAAAGAATTAGATGGGGTTGTTGATAACTGTGGATAAGAGGTTAACAACTTAATAACCAAGAAAATGGGCTAAAAGTTATCAACTTATCAACACGCTATTATCATCTTCATATACGTTTTTTTAAAAAAGAAGAAAGAAAAGATAAATAATATAATATGGTTAAGAAAGAATGGATTGAAAAGGGTTTTATTGATGAACCTGTGGATGAATCGCTGGACTTGAAGAAGGAGATTCGCAAACTTTGTGAGGAGAAGGGTGCCATTATTCTTGCCCACTACTATACCGTTGGAGATATCCAGGATATTGCCGACTTTGTTGGCGACTCTCTGGCTTTGGCCCGCAAGGCTGCCGAGACGGAGGCAAAGGTGATGGTGATGTGTGGTGTGCATTTCATGGCAGAAACTTGC
Organism: uncultured Prevotella sp.; assembly: GCA_905236815.1. GTDB lineage: Bacteria > Bacteroidota > Bacteroidia > Bacteroidales > Bacteroidaceae > Prevotella. The sequence goes on from CAJOPE010000107.1 coordinate 1,652, forward strand.
AAGTTGCTCAGTCCTGACAAGGTGGTGCTCACTCCCGACCTGAACGCTGGATGCAGTCTTGCTGACAGCTGTAAGGCAGAGGACTTGAAGAAATACAAGGCGGAGCATCCTGGCTACAAGGTGGTGAGCTATGTGAACACTACTGCAGCTGTGAAGGCGCTTACCGATTGTGTGGTTACTTCGGGCAATGCCAAGAAGGTGATCGATGCTTTCCCTGCCGATGAGAAGATCATCTTTGGTCCTGACTATAACCTTGGAAACTATATAAATGGCGTTACAGGCCGAAATATGCTGCTCTGGAACGGTGGATGCCATGTGCATGAGAAATTCTCTGTAGCCGAGATTCTGAAGCTTAAGAAGGAACATCCTGATGCTTTGGTGATGGCTCACCTGGAGTGCAAGGCTCCTGTATTGGCAGCAGCCGATATCAAGGGTTCTACTGCGACAATGCTGAACTATGCGCAGGATCACCCAGAGACAAAGCAGTATATTGTGGCTACAGAGGCCGGAATTTTGCACGAGATGCAGCGAACTTGTCCGGATGTGGAATTTATCCCTGTACCTCCTGAAGTGAGCGAGGGCGGCTTAGGATGCAGCTGTAATGAGTGTGAGTTTATGAAGATGAATACGCTCAAGAAGATTTATAATACCTTGAAGTATGGCTGGCCTAATATAGAGATCGATCCTGCTATTGCTGAGGATGCTGTGAAGCCAATTGAGAAAATGCTTTCGCTGAGCTAAGAGGATTGATATTGCTTGCTGCTTAAATAGTAATAAATAACTCGGCCCTGTAAGTGGCCGCACAATATCCACAAATGTTACTTGGATCTGTGCGACACCTTACAGGGTCGAATTTTTTTATATGAAGCCTGTACCTTGCTTTAGCTATTTCTTCTCTGCTAGGGGCGACCCTTATCGGGCCGAGTAATGGGGAGTGGACTTTATCCCCAAGCTTGTCGGGTTAAAGCCCTCCCACGCATGGGGTTTCGCACAGGGCGCCCTTATCGGGCTTTGGTTGCTTTAAGTTGCAAAGTTAATTAGAAACAGTCCTTGAATCTATTCTGCCGTAGGGGCTTGATTCATCACGTTCCTAATATCAACGTATAGGTCTGAAAGAAATTTAGGTTCATCTGCTGATAGGAATGTAATGAATTACGCCCCTTACAGTTGCAACCTTTCTTATTGAGCTTTAGCTGCTTTCTACTAAGCGATTGAGCACTCTATCTTATCGGGCTTTGGTAGCTTTAAGCCTACTTTGAGTATCTTACCGGTTAGGACTTATCATTCAACATTTCTTTGCTGATATTGAATAAAGAATAGTTCTGAAAGTATGTTATCAGCATTTTTCCACCGCTTGTGGGGGGGGAGACCCAAAAGAGGGTATGCCACGAAATGATGGAACAATGCTAATACTAGTTAGCTAATAGACATTGCTTCGTGGTATACCCTCTCTCTTATCTCCCCCGTGAAACGGGGGAGAAGATCTTTTCTATTCACCTTTTTGTAGCTTAAACATCCTCCCTTTCGGGGAGGCTTGGTGGGGTTATATTTATCGCAAAAAGAATATATGGCAAGGCCATATTGAAATAAGTGATATCGTAGGTAGAACTGAAGAGATCGAAGTTCTGAAACCTAAACATATTGATGAAAAAAGTTATGGCCACTAGCCCTACCAGACTATAGCCGCAATTCGCATTGGCCTGGGCGGAACTCTTCCACTTCAAGGCTGCATAGATTATCAGCGGTATTAATATCAGCATATCCACTAGACTGCCCTGACGGGTTTGCAATACAAAGGGATTGTATTCAAAAAACAATAGTTGATTGCCATTCCAAAGATAGAAAGGCAGAAAGGTAAGCAGGAATGTAGCACTGCAAATCAATATACATTTCGCCTTATCCACATAGTTCAACGATAGAAATTCCTTTAGATATACTATTCCGAAAGAAAGAATGGTGCTTAAGCGCGTGCTTAGAAACAATCCGATGATGAAAGGCAGAAGATAGAGATGATCTTTCAACCGGATATTTTTCCACAAGAGAAGGTTGATAACTACAGCCACGGCCATAAAGTTGGTGATCAAGTCGCTTCGCACGATAATTTCGTATAGAAAGGCCGGAGAAGTCAATAACAGGGTCACAAAGGCCGTATGTCTGCTTCTGTCGACTATTTTCCTTGCAGTAAGGAGAAAGAGCGTTAGAACGAAGAAAATCGATGCCCCCACGTTGCCCATCAGATAGAAAGGAATATGAAAGAGCTGCCATATTGGGAATGGGGAGCCATAGCCCCCTAGATGGGTTTGGGCGGAATAGGGATAAATGCCCTGGAAAAGATGGTGGATAAAGTTGTGGATTGCCGACCATCTATCTACGTTCAAGGTATAGGGATCTATACGATATTGAACTATCGAAGTGGCTGTGATAAAGGTAATTACAATAGTTATCAACAATTTTCCCGATAGTTGGATATCTTTGTTGATAACTTTGTATAGTATTCCAGCAAAGAGCAGGTAGCCAAGCGACGCCATACCACCTATGAGTGGACTCAAACGGATGGAGTATTTGATGACAAACAATAAGTTGATCAATACATATAGAAAATATAAAATAGTCTTTTGTCCGACTCCTTGAAACTTCATCATATTTATCTCACAATAGCGATCTTGCAAACTGTTCCCTTCTCGCCCTCTTGGGTGGCAACCTGTACCATATAAACACCCGAGGCTACAGGATTTCCATTCAAATCGTTTCCATTCCAAACATAGCTTCCGCCCGTACTCTTGCCCTCGTTCACCAAAACACCATTGCTGGTTACAATCTTGATGTCGGCATTATAGGTAAGGCCTTTAATAGTAATCGGTCCACTATAATTAGGCTTTACAGGGTTAGGATAAGCATAGGTGGCCTCCTTGCCCATCTCGCTCACTGTGGCGGTGGCATCGCTCATATAGGAGCATAAACCCTTGTCGGTGCCAAAGAATATCTCGCCGGTGGAAGGGTTAATAGCGATAGACTCGATGTTGTTGCTCAGCAGATTACTATTCGAGGAGAGGAAATGCTGCTCCTGTGTGTTATTGTCCTGACTGATGAGATAAACACCATTGCCATTGGTGCCAAACCATTTACGCCCTGCTCCATCTATCGCCATACAACTGATGTCGACACCCGAAAGAAGATAGTCGGCAAGATTGGTACCATCGTTTCTTGGTACCTTATATTGCTGTACGGCTGGGTTGGTTTTTGTTATATCCGAGCGGAGCAGATAGATTGGTCCCATATCAGTGCCCAACCATATATTATGATCGTTGTCCTCATCGACACATCTCACATTATTCACAGCTATGGTGGTTCCATCCTCGTTTACAAACGAAGTAAAGCTGTTCATGGCATCGGTGCTCTCCTGATAAACATAGAAAGAAGGCTTCTGCCAGTTATCGTTGACAAACCATAACAAACCGCTGTTGTCGAAATAGAGCTTGCTCATATTGGCCAGGGCCTTCAAGTTCTCCTTGTAGAAAGAACTCCATTCTTTCTGAGCAGAATATTTCAGCAGATTCTGGTCGTTGTTCAAACTGTTGATAACCCAAAGATCGCCATTCGAATTGAATTTCAAACCCTGAACGAGTACATAGTTCTTATCCGTCTGGAAAGTAGAAGCCAAACTACTATTATCATAGGTATGCAGTTGAGTGAACTGTCCGTTGTTAAATTCATACAAACCAGTTCTACCGCCCGCAAAGACATGATTCTCGTTTTTCGGATCGATATCCAAACAATTCAAGTCAACATATTGAGCACCTGTTTTCTCGCTCAGATTATCCTCATAGATCTGCCAGGTATCATTATTCATCACCTGAATAGATCCAGGTCGCATCAAGTCCTGCGTAACCGTATAGCCACCTCCACAGGTATATAAGCGGCCCTTATAGAACTTCATGAATCCGAAGTAATTATATTTCGGGCCACCCGGCATCAAGGTTCTCGCCTTGGCCAGTAATTCCTCCTTATTTTCCTTTGCTTCAGCGATATAATCCCCCACTCTGCTCCAATTACCCTTGTCGAGCAGATTGGCGCTTAGAGAGGCCTGATAATGGCCATCTGAAGTGCTGTAGGCATGAAGCATATTATTCGAGACACTGCTCCAGTTCACATTAAAGCCCAGATTATAGGTATTGCTGATCTCTGCATCCGCCACATTCAGCTTGATAATGCCAAAACCCGTACTCAGATACGCATAGCGGCCACTCATCATAATGCTGTTGATGGTTTTGTTATCCGTAGTGGTGAAATTATAGATATCCCCCACATTCGTGATCTCGCCATTGGCACTCAGCAAATCAATATTCTGGTTGCTATAAACAATCACCAGTCGTTTGGCGGAATTATTCCATGCTATCATCGAAATCTCACAATCGCTCAAGCCATTCACCTTATCATAGGTAGTGATGCTTCCATCATTTTCATTGTAGGCATAGAGACCATTGGAAGCCAATACATAAAGCGTATTGCCCACCTTCACCACATCCGACACATCGTGATAAGCCAGATAAGCCTTCCAGGTGCCAATGCCGGCAGCATCTGCATTGAAAATAGTGAAATGAGTAGAGAAAAGCAGCAAGGCTGCCAGAAATATCTTTTTCATGAATGTTCGTTTTGATATGCTAGATGTGCAAAGTACAGCATCTTATAGATATTAAACGCATAAATGCTTGGTTTATTGCTTATTATCCTACTTATCAACAATGTGTGGATAAGTTGATAAACCAGATGAAGAGCGACGAGAATATGGATTTTCTTAAATTTCTCGATGAGTACAAGAATACGCGAATAGCCTTTCAGTTCGCTTCTGAATTTCCAAAGCGTTTGAAGGGCTTCCTCGCATTTATGTAGATAGTGCTCATTGCTCTCATACTTATCGAAGACCACAGGATTGTCGATATGATGCACAGAAAGTCCTGCTTCAACAAGTTGTTTGCCTAACAAAACATCCTCGTAGCCATACTTTCGGAATCGTTCATCGAAAGGATGGTCGAAAAGATGCTTTCTTCTGACAAGGAAGTTGGTATGGAGTTCGAGTTTTTTCTCTCTTCTATTCTTCAAGGAATGAGCCTCTTCACATTCCTTCTCATATCGCCATCTCAAATTATCGGGATGGTATCCGGCAATGGTGATGCCTCCAACCACTACATCGCCATTACTCTCGATATATTTCCTTATATAATCAGGATTGTCGAGTGAGAGATCGCCATCAATAAAGAGAATCCATTTCTTCAGGGCTTCCCTTGTGAGAAAGTTGCGGATGGCCGCTCTTCCCGAATTTTTCTCCCGAAGCAGATATCTCACTTCGGGAAATTTTGTGATGACCTGATTCTTCTCGATAAAACTCTTGTCGGAAGAGCCATCATCGGCCACCACGATTTCAAAATCAAGACTATCGATACTGCTGCATTGCTTATGCAGTTCTTCCACCAGACAACGGCAATCGCAGTTATAGGTAGGCAGTAGTATCGACAGACTCTCTATCAATTTCAAGATAGTTTTATTCCTCAGCCTTCAACCATTCAGCGAGTTTGTTCACAGCTCTGGCGCGATGGCTGATGGTATTCTTAATATCCTCGCCGAGTTCGGCAAAGCTCTTATCGTAGCCTTCAGGAACAAATACAGGATCGTATCCGAAGCCCTCAGAACCACTTCTCTCGGTGGCAATCTCTCCATTTACGATGCCCTCAAAGCGATATTCACGGCTGCAGCGAGGATTGTCGCCCTCCATGGTGATGAGGGAGATAACTGTGCGGAAGCGAGCCTTGCGGTTCTCCTTGCCGTCGAGTTCCTTCAAAAGCTTGGTCATATTGGCCTCTGAATCATGGTCGGTACCTTCCGCATAGCGCGCAGAGTGTACACCAGGAGCACCATTGAGGGCTTCCACTTCCAAACCGGTATCATCGGCAAAGCAGTTGAGATGATAGTGATCGAAGATATATTCAGCCTTCTGATGGGCATTCTCCTCGAGTGTGTTTCCTGTTTCAGGAATATCGACATCGCAGCCGATTTCCTTGAGGGATACAATTTCAAACTGATCACCAAGAATCTCGCGGATCTCCTTCAGTTTGTGGGCATTATTGGTTGCAAAAACAATTTTCATTTTATACGTATTAACGTTATACATAGTAACTATTTGGAAACATAGTAGCTATTATAGACATAATAACTATTTGAAGACATAGTAACATAATAACATATTTTTTTAACATAAGTATCTGGTATAGTTTTGGGGACATATTTTCCTCACATTTTTATGCTTTGTACTATATTGTCTATTACACTTATCATACTTGTTTATATTATTTATTAAATAAAAATTTAGTATGTTAAAACAAAATATGTTACTATGTCTCTAAATAGATACTATGTATTTAGTTATTATGTATTAGCTGTTTGCTACTTTGTCTTTTGGGAGTTTGACTTTCATTTCATCAAATCCCTCTCCATATACTCCAATTACTGCACTTTGACTAACAAAGGCGTTTGGGTCGATCATCTTTATGAGTCGGAAGATATTCTGGCTCTCTCGCTTCTTGGCAAGAATACAAAGCACCTTCATCTCATTGCCAGTATACCAGCCATGTCCATCGAGAATCGTTACACCATGATCCATTTCTATACCAATGGCATTGGCTATCTCCTGATACTTTCTGGAAAAAATCAAGAACTGCACACTCTCTCTTCGGGCATTCATCACGTAATCGAGCACAAAGTTCTCTATCACCATTGTACAAAGACCGAATACCAGCTTTCGCCAATCGTGGAAAACAGGATAAGAACTGCCGATGATGAGAATATCCACAAATATCAATACTCGACCTAACGAAATGTTGCGGTATTTATTCACCACGGCGGCAATGATATCAGTTCCTCCTGTCGAACCATTATGCAGAAAGACCACAGCCAGTGAGGTTCCTGTAAAGCTACAGCCGATGACCAATGACATAAAGTCCTGGCCTGGACCTAATATCTGCAGCAGATGTCCTGCTGCATCCGTCATCGCATTCTGTGCAAGCGTGAGCAATAGGGACAGAGCGAAGATGGCATAGATGGTCTTCATCAGGAACTTCATGCCTAATATCTTCAAGGCTACTACCAAAAGCAGGGCATTGATGACAAAGTATGTGTAGGAGATTGGTATCTGGGAGGCATAGTAAACTATCGCCGCAATACCGGTTACACCACCTGTAACAATACCATATGGAAGCAGAAATACTGTCCATCCGAATGTATATAGAAGTAGTCCGAGTGTCAGATAGAAATAATCTTTCATCTCTGTCTTCACGATAGGACTAATACTAATATTTCTCATACTTGTTGGTTTGAAAAGGTTATATCAAAGGTGATTTTTTCATCACTATCTTGATATAACCTCTATTCTAATTACTTCTTCAAAACGATGTTGACAATGCGCTTAGGCACTACAATCACTTTGAGAATATCATGTCCATCGATGTACTTGGCACTTCTCTCATCAGCCAGAACGGTCTGCTGAATGGCATCATTGCTGGCATCAGCAGGGAAAGCCATCTGGAAACGAGCCTTACCATTGAAACTGATGGTGAGGCTGATCTCGCTCTCTACCAGATATTTCTCATCGTACTTTGGCCATGCTGCATCGCAAACACTACCCTCATTGCCAAGTGTATGCCACAATTCCTCAGCGATGTGAGGAGCAAATGGAGCAATCAGTACTACTACATCCTGCAACAAGGCACGGTTGTGGCACTTCTGCTGGCCCAATTCGTTTACAGCAATCATGAAAGCAGAGATAGAAGTGTTGTAGCTGAACTTCTCGATGTCATCAGATACCTTCTTGATGAGCTTATGAACAGTCTTCAAGCTCTCTGGCTTAGCTTCCTCATCGGCAAAGAGTGTATCGGCATTCTTCTCGAAGAAGAGATTCCAGAACTTCTTGAGGAAACGGAAACAGCCATCAATACCATTGGTATCCCAAGGCTTACTTGCCTCTACAGGACCAAGGAACATTTCGTAAAGACGAAGAGTATCAGCACCGTAATCCTTAACGATATCGTCTGGATTTACTACGTTGAACATACTCTTTGACATCTTCTCGGTAGCATATCCACAAACATATTTGCCATTCTCGTTGAGAATGAACTCTGCATTGTTATATTCAGGACGCCACTGCTTGAAAGCCTCTACATCGAGGATATCATTGTTTACCAAGTTGATCCAAACATGGATTGGAGTAGTATCATACTGATCCTTCAAATCCTTTGATACGAATACTGGAGCCTTATCGTGATCATCGCTGTTGATACGATATACGAAGTTAGAACGGCCCTGAATCATACCCTGGTTTACCAACTTCTGGAATGGCTCTTCCTCGCAAGAGTAATTGTAGTCGTGAAGGAATTTATTCCAGAAACGGCTGTAGATCAAGTGACCTGTAGCGTGCTCTGTACCACCTACATAGAGATCGACATGACGCCAGTACTCATCTACATCCTTATCCACCAAAGCCTCGTCGTTCTGAGGATCCATATAGCGGAGATAATAAGCAGAACTTCCTGCGAAACCAGGCATAGTATTCTTCTCGAGAGGGAATACAGTCTTGTTATCGATCAAATCGGTATCAACAATCTGCTTATTAGCTTCATCCCAAGCCCATTTCTTAGCACGGCCCAATGGTGGCTCGCCTGTTTCTGTAGGCTCATACTTATCGATTTCAGGCAACTGCAATGGAAGGCACTCAGCAGGAATCATCTGTGGCATACCATCTTTATAGTAAACAGGGAATGGCTCACCCCAATATCTCTGGCGAGAGAAGATGGCATCGCGAAGACGATAGTTCACCTTCACACGGCCGATACCCTTTTCGGTAACAAACTTCTTGGTTGCTGCAATAGCCTCCTTAACGGTAAGGCCATTCAAGCTGAAACCATCGAGACTCTCCTTGCCAGCTGCTGGAGAATTGCTAACGATACCTTCCTTGGCATCAAAGCTCTCCTCGGAAACATCAGCACCCTCGATCAATGGGATGATAGGCAAGTTGAAGTGCTTTGCGAAAGCATAGTCACGGCTATCGTGAGCAGGAACGGCCATGATAGCACCTGTTCCATAGCCTGCCAATACATATTCTGAAATCCAGATTGGAATATTGTCGCCTGTAAATGGATTGATGCCATAGCTACCTGTGAATACACCAGTAACCTTCTTATCAGACATACGCTCCAACTCGGTGCGCTTCTTTACATAGTCGAGATATTTCTCAACTTCCTCCTTCTGCTCTGGAGTTGTCAACTCTGCAACCAATTCAGACTCAGGAGCCAATACCATGAAGGTAACACCAAACATAGTATCTGCACGAGTGGTGAAGATTGTGAAATGCTTATCGCTGTCCTTAACAGAGAATTCAACCTCAGTACCCTCAGAACGACCAATCCAGTTGCGCTGAGTTTCCTTGATAGAATCGCTCCACTCTACTGTATCCAAACCATCGAGCAAACGCTGAGAATAAGCAGAAACACGAAGGCACCACTGCTGCATCTTCTTCTGAACTACAGGGAAACCACCACGCTCAGAAACACCATTAACCACCTCATCGTTGGCCAATACTGTTCCAAGGCCTGGACACCAGTTCACCATAGTCTCACCAAGATAAGCAATACGATAGTTCATCAAAACTTCCTGCTTCTTCTTGTCATCCCAGCTATTCCACTCTTCTGCTGTAAATGTAAGTTCCTCGCCTTCAGCGATATTCCAGTCACCTCTACCATTCTGCTCGAAATACTCAATCAGCTTTTCGATAGGAAGAGCCTTCTGGAATTTATTGCAATAGAAGCTGTTGAACATCTTCTCGAAAGCCCACTGAGTCCAGTGGTAGTAGCGAGGATCACAGGTACGAACTTCACGATCCCAGTCGAAGCAGAAGCCGATCTTATCGAGCTGCTCGCGATAGTGTGCAATGTTCTCGTTAGTAGTCTTCTCAGGATGCTGACCCGTCTGGATAGCATACTGCTCAGCAGGCAAACCATAGGCATCGTAACCCATTGGGTTGAGCACATTGAAGCCCTGCAGACGCTTGTAGCGAGCATAGATATCGCTGGCAATATAGCCAAGAGGGTGACCAACATGCAAACCTGCTCCTGATGGATAAGGGAACATGTTGAGCACATAGAATTTCTTTTTGTTCTTGTCTTCGGCAACTTTATAGGTTTTATTCTTCACCCATTCTTTTTGCCACTTCTTCTCGATCTCACTGAAGTTGTATTCCATTTTATCGTAATTTATATTTTCTTGCTTTATAAGGTACGTGTGTGCGTATCAAGTCGCAAAATTACCAAAAAAGATTGAGAAAGCCAAATCGAAAATCATAATTCTTGAATTGTGAATTATAATTTGATTTAAAATAGCTTCTCAAGGGTACATTTTATCGCAATTCTGCATCTGAATTAAATTATTTATTAAATAAAAACTGGTTGAATAGTTTTGCCATTCTTCTCCCTCGTTTTCGGAGGCATAAGAAGGAGAGTATGTCACTTTTTGTAAAAAACTGCAGACAATGTTTTTATGTAACTTTGATTTGCATGAGTAATTATTATTTGTTATTTTTGTATTTAATAATTAATAAATAAGAAATTAAATATTTATTATTTATATAGAATGGTGTGTAGTTAGTTGTATATTAAAATATTTCACGACTATTAATTAAGCTATAAATGTTTTTGAATAACACTAAACATCTAATATTTAGTTAATTATGTATAACGTACTTAAGAAATTCCGTTTTCTTAACACCACGCACGCGTATAAATTAGTAATTTTGCCGAAATTTTTTCAGTCTTATTACTGGATTATAGTTAATTTATTCGTAAGGAATTAGTTTTTGAAAGGTAAAATATAATTTATGATAGGTATTAATTTATCTAGGATGAACAGGTGCGCCTTGTTCATTCTATTGTTATTTTTGTGCAGTTTTAGCTGGCAGAATGTTTTGGCGCAAACAGAAAGTTGGAGTCCTAAATCGGGTGATCAAGTAGGAATAGATTCTAAACCAACGAATAGCATTTGGATGCGACTTACTGGTGGATGGAAGTATGAAAATAGTGTTTTGAAGCCAACTGTTGCAGCAACAGCTACGGCATCAAGGTTGACATCAGGAGATTATGTATTAATTCTTCCATCAAAAGATGGTACTTTTACCTATAAAGGTATTAAAAGTTTGTCTGGAGGAAAAGGTGATGGTAATAAATATTTTGTAGTGCAAAGTGAGACAAATGGGGTGTTTAATGTATCCCGTTCTGATGCTACTGTATTATTAGATGATTCGCTTGTTTCCTACGTTAACTATGTATCTGTTGATAAAAAATTTGGATATAATGTTAGATCAACATCTGGACCAACTGAATTTACTGTGACCCTTCCTGTAAAGGCTGGTACATATTATTGTTTATTTTTCTCTGATAAATTCACAAATTATAATTTTACAGGTTTTTCATTTACACCTGCTGGATCTTCTGAACAAACAGGTTCTACAACTATAGCAACTACAAACACCTCTTCCACAGAAGGTGGAACAACTTGGGATTTTTCTCAATCAAATTCTGCATGGACTCAAAGTAGAAATTTGATGAATGCAGCTTCAGGTGAATGGGGACATTATTATGTTGCTTCGGGTGATAATACTGGAGATTCTTATTGGTCTTTGACAACTTTGTCGAAGACAGAATTTTCTCTCCCTATTGTAAAGGGTTTACAATTCACAACATCTGGTACAGATGATTTATGGTTAGATTATTATCAGCAACATCTTTGGATTAAAGAAAAAGATGCTATTACAATTCCTGGTTTAAAGAAAGGTCAGAAGGTTGTATTCAATATGAAGTATGGTGAATTACACGCTAGTAGCAATATCGATGCTTCAGATATGACCTATAGAATGTTGGCTGATGGTGAAGCTACGTTTACAGTAACAAGTAATGGTGGTGCTTTTATTTCTTCTATCTCAGTAGAAGATCCTTCAACTGTTGCTGGTAAGCAATGGGATTTCACTTTCTGGAGTGATGCTACTATCACAGGATTAGCTGCTGATCAAAGTGAGTATTGGAAAAAAACTAATCGATATTTTGAAAATGCTGTAGTATTCTCTAATAAAACCTTTAACTATACAGAGATAAAGGATTTGAAATTTACAACAAGCAATACTCAGGATCTTCGTATTAATTATGTAGATGGTTACATCTATATGAATAGTACAAATGATTATATTACTATCCCTAATCTTAAAGCAGGACAGACATTGACAATTGTAACTGAAAGTTCAAATGCCAATGATGCTCGTGGTATAGATGTTACTAGCGGTAATGCAACAAGAGTTGGTGGTGAGGAAACTTCTACAGAGAAGATTTCTAATATCTTCAGAGTGAATGCTGATGGTGATGTCACTTTCCATTCGTCAAAAGGTGCTATCCGAGTTTATTCGATAGCTACTGAAAGTAGTAAAACTCAAACTACTATGACTTTGAAAATGGGTAAAAATGACGTTACTAACATACCTATCTGGTTGAATACTCTTGATAATGCAAATATTTATCCGATAGAAGGAAAAGTAAGTAATGGCAGCTCTAATATTACCTATACATCAAGCAATGAGAATATTCTTGTTGTTGATGATACTGGTAAGATTGATTTCTATCCTCAAAATGTTACAGCAGGTGATGTTGTAACAATTACAGCCTATTATGCAGGAGATGCCACTCATGCAGCTTCTTCTGCGTATGTTACGATTGTCTTTCAGATTAAACCTAAACTTACATTCAGTAGTACAGAACTTACTGGTGTGATGGGTACTGGTTTTAAAGAGCCAATTCTTACGATTTCTCCAGCAGGGTTGAAAGCTACATATAGCAGCAGTGATACTTCTGTAGCTACTGTTGAGGCAAGTACGGGTGAGGTTACTATGCTTAAGCCTGGAACTGTGACTATTACTGCAACCTTTAACGGTGAGGGAAATTATTTATCTAATAGTGCATCTTATAATCTTACTGTAGTTGCTCAGCAGACTTCTGCTAATCCTGCAAAGTGGGCAATTACTAAAGAAAATAATGCTAATAGATTTACCTTCACATCTACCGGTGATGTTGTTGGAGGACTAGAGGTACATGATGTACCTGGAGTAGTTGTTACATTCGGTGCTGTTGGTACTCAATGGAAGGTGAATGATTACGATGGAGCTAAGGGCTTTAATTATAAAGATGGTAATACAGGCATTCAGATTAGTGCTAGTTGTGTAGATGCTAATGGAAAAGCTCTTCCTGTAAGTCTTAATTCTGATGGCCTTCCAACAGGTGGTTCTTATATGGTGTTTAAGCCTATTGTGAATGGTTTACTTGAAGTTGATGCGCGATATTTCCAGAGACAGAAGTTTGTAATTGTTAATCGAGATACTAAAGAAGTTGTTAATTACTATATATCTTCAGATGGTGCAGAATCTGGTAATCAAACTTTCTATACACCTCTGAAGGCAGGTCAGCGCTATTATTTCTATAATGCAGGTAGTAGCACTGACAAATGGGCACTGAATATCCATGGATTTAAGTTTATCCCAGTATTCCTTCAATCTGTAGGTAGCAATATGTGGCCTTCAGAAGGTGCTTCTATTAAGGGTGTAGAGGTATATAACAATGCTCAGAATACACCACGATTGATGGAGGGAACACATGATGATGTGAGATATTACACTCGTTCTGAAAATATGTCTGTAGGGTTTACTTCTGGAGATATTACCTTTAAAAATGATGGTTATGGCCTTATTTATGGTGTAATAACTCATAAGGCAGATGACGGAACAGAGTACAAGTCAGAAACAACAGCTCAGATAACTTATAGCAAGTCTTCATTCAAATTCATGCAAGAGTCTGCTACTGTATCTCTTAATGAAAAGGATCTTTTTGTAGAGCCTAAACTGAACTATAATGTAGAAGGCGTAACATATACCAGTAAAGACCCAGATGTTGCAACTGTTGATGCATCAACTGGTGATGTTACTCCTGTAAAGGTAGGTACAACAACAATTACTGCAGATCCTAATGGTAATCCATACTTCACAGGTACTGTTTCTTATACTTTAAAAGTAGTGGCAGCAGCACCAGTATTTAATGTTATAAACTCAGAGGTAGAGCTTCCTGTAGGTACTGCTGGTTGGAATATTATTGCTAATAATATTAATGTGACAAATCCTACAAAGATCTATCATGAAAAAAATACTTATAAGTCTTATTTAGATAATAATACAGTTGCTACTACAATAGCAAAATTATTCTATTCATTTGAGAGTTCTGATGCTACTGTGGCTCGTGTTAATGAACAAGGTGGTATTGATACTCGTTTGCCTGGAACTTGTACTATAACAGTAAAGATGAATAAGGCACAGGATAGTAATGGTAGTTATATGTCAACTGCCACCAGAACATTCAAACTTGTAGTGCCATTGATCAAATATGATTTGAGCAGCATTACTTATCATGTTTGGGACTTTACTGGTGGATTTACCCAGGATGATATTAATATTTTGAAAGAAAGAGAATGGACATCTAATGGAGATGGTAGTTATTCGTTTACAGCAAATGCTGGTAACACAAATAATATGACCAAAACTTACCATGATATCCCAACTTCATTGACAAAAGAGTTGTATTTCCAACCATTTAATACATCAACAAAAAATAAAAGTTACGGTAAATTGACCTTCAATAGTCAGTCAAGTTTTGATGATAGTTTTGGTAAATATAGAATCTCTTTGGATAAACCAAATGCAACATTCTTAGGCGTAAGAAACCTCAAATATGGCCAGACGGTTGCTTTCATTACTGATAATCATGGAATGGTTCAGAATAAACAAGGTGTTTGGGAAGGCGACTGGTTGCAGAATGCCTCCGACTTGAATGCCACTCAGCCTGCTGATATTATATTCCCAAAGAGCTATAAAGATCCTCAAGATCCTGATGGAACTAAATATCAGCATAACAGATGTACCAATGTATTCCTCGCAAAGACTACTGCTGAGCAGCAGCCAGACTTAGGTGTTGAGGCAGATAACCAAGCTGTAAATATCCGCTCTGTCATTCAGGGTTATCCTGCAGCTTATGGTTTCTTGAATATCGGTGCAGGTAAGGCATCTGCTGATAATGCTCCAACTTATGGATATGCTACTGTTTGTAGCCGATTGAATATCTCTTTGGAGGGTCAGACAGCTGTAAAGGCTTATATTTGCGACTATTATGGCTATAAGAACAATAAGGTTCACATGCAGCAGATTAAGAATATTCCTGCTAATACGGCTGTATTCTTGAAGGGATATGCAAGAGATATCTATTGTCTTTATGTTAATGCAGGTAATGCGCCTGTAGATGCGGGTGTAGATGATGAGGTTCTTGCTTCTAATAAGTTGATTCCTTGTATCTATGATACTCAGGTGGATCCTGTTCAGACTATCAATGGTGAAAAGTATTACACCTTTGGACTTTACAATAGCAAGTTCCTTCGTTATGGTAGTTCTGGAACGGTCCCTGGCGGTAGATGCTATCTCCGTTTGAATGAGGAGGAATTCAATGATCTGGTTAGAGATTATGAGCCTGGAGGCGAAACCAATCTCGCTAAGAATATGACAATTGTATTCGAGGATTTACCAATGGAGGATGATAATACCACAGGCATTACAGATATTGAGGAGCAGGATAATACAACCTCACAGGATAATGGTTATTATACATTGAATGGTATTAAGATTGCTAAGCCAACCAAGTCTGGTATCTATATCCACAATGGTAAAAAGTATATTGTAAAGTAGTTAATAATCGCATGAACATGACAATGAAATATATCAAACCCAAAATAGAGATTATTAGGATAAAGGAGAAATCGAACTTGATGGGAGTTTCTGATAGAGAAGGAGATTTTGAAGTTGATTCTAGAAATTCAATGCCTCCAGAAGGAACTCAAAGTAAAGGAAATACTCCCACATGGTCAGGAGGCGTAAACACCTGGGATGCCTGGGAGGAATAAGATATTTGATTTTAGGTAAGTAATAAAACAAGTCAGGGGGGGATGGGCAGTGATGCTAGTTCCCTCTTTTTTCTACCATATTTTGAGTTATCCCATTTTTTTCAAAGCGATCCCGTTTTATTTTAAGCGATGCCATTTTTATATGATAACCTCAAAAAATAGTGCAATATTTGAGGTTTTTGCCTTCTTCTACCTATAAAAAAATGGTATAATGATATATAAAAGAGGGATAATCCTCAAAATCTTCCAATAAGGACGTTTTGTAACCAGCTGAGTATCAGGTAACTATAAATCGCTATATTTTAGATAGTTAAACCATCTGTTTAGAGGAGCAAAACGGCCCATTTAGCACTTCAAAACAGGCCATTTAGTTATCCCAAATTGAATCTCAAATCTCAAATCTCAATTTCGGGAATTTTGGAGATTTCATGCTATATATTAATAGTAATTATTACACTTAATATTCTATTATATCCCCGAAATCCTAAAAATGAAATTGGGATTTGGGATTATCCCAAATTAGCAATCGATAACTACGATATTTTGCTAGTCGAATTATATTGGTTAGGGTTATCGGTGAGGACGTCGAATTTTATTGCCCTTCCAACAATGTTAAATATTCCCATCGAATGCATTTTTCGCAAACGTTTACGTTGTTTTTGATAAATATCGGATAGTACCCTATTCCTTTTTGAGCTATCTTTGCATTGATTCCTAAAATTTAATGTACAATGAACAAATTACTTTTAACCTTTGCAATGACGGCTCTGTCGTCGGCTTCTGTTATGGCACAAACCGTGCAGAAGGTGACCATCAATGGAGCTGAAGTTGGTAAGAACATCGCCTCTATCTCTATCGAAGGCGAAAATGCGAACATCATTTATGCTGATAAATCTACTCAGCTGGTCGATTTGGCCAACCTTTCCGTAAGTTTCGATTACTCCAAGGTAAGCCCAACAACGGGTGTCTCTACCCTATCCTACTCTGCTTCCAAGGCCGATGGCGCTGCCTACGATCTTCAGGGAAAGCCTAAAGGAAAGGATTACAGGGGCGTTGTGATTAAGAATGGAAAGAAGTTTAACAAGAAAAAATAAGGAAGACGATGAAAACAAGATTATTCAATTTGATAGCTCTGTTCTTCCTTATCTCTATGGGATTGCAGGC
Organism: uncultured Prevotella sp.; assembly: GCA_905236815.1. GTDB lineage: Bacteria > Bacteroidota > Bacteroidia > Bacteroidales > Bacteroidaceae > Prevotella. The sequence continues at coordinate 18,887 of CAJOPE010000107.1, forward strand.
TCAAACCGTTGAAACGCTCACAGCTGCCGATAAGAGCTTTCAGAAGGGTACCGAGAATTGTGGCTTTACTGCTATCGGCGATGCTAATTTGTCGAGCTCCGGCAATCTTAAAATGCCGAAGGGTGGCACTTGTGGCTTCACCATCCAGGCCAAGAAGAATAATATCACCAAAATCGAGTTCACTTGGGTGAAGGGAAATCCTTCTTCTACCGACTTCACCTGCAGCAAGGGTGCCTTTGCCTCGAATGTGTGGACAGGCGATGCTTCTTCCATCACCTTTATGAATGCCAGCTCAAGCGAGCTGAAAATCTCTCAGATGGTGGTATATTATGGCGCTACAGCTGCCGATCCTAGCGATACTCCTACTCCATCCGACGATCCTTCTCAGGGCGATACAAAGGCCCAGGATGTGGTGAATGGTGCTGTTTCGAAGAATGTGCTGGTAAACCAGATGGTGCTTTCACGCGATGCGGATGTGCTTTACTATAATTCATCCGATGTGAAGAAGGTGGCCGTAGATGATGCTTCGGGCATTATCACTATCACAACTTCCAAGGGCAATGATATCTTCTATCAGTCGGTGAAGAACTTGAGTTTCGCCAAGGCGATAGATGCCAGCGAGATTAAGAATGCCGAGGTGCAGATTAAGGAAGCTGCCGGATGGCTCGAGACTGTTTATGCTAAATGGGAACTCTCCGACAAGGCTACCAGCTATAAGGTGTATATCAAGGGCGGACAGTATGCCGATTATACTGAAGTTGACCATGAACTTATCCGCAAGTATGCCGATTATGGTCGTGTGGATGTTCCTGGCTTGAAGGCAGGCAGCTATTCTCTCAAGGTTGTTCCTGTAGCATCGGGTGTTGAAGGCAAGGCTAGCGAGATTTCCAATCTTGCTGTTCAGGCTCACGATAGAACTGGTTTCGCTCATTGGGACTGGAAGAAGAAGGGCAACGATGGTATTGGTGCCTACAAAGACGATGGCTCTCTGAAAGAGGGTGCTAAGGTGCTTTATATCACTGCAAATAATGCCAAGACCATTTCCACAGAGGTGATTACTGGTAGTAAGAATAAGAAGGAAACCCTTACAGGCCTTCAAACCATTATCGAGGGCTACAAGAAAGGTCTCGACCCTACTCCACTCGACATCCGAATCATCGGAAAGCTCACCAAGGAAGATCTCGACAAGATTAACAGCTCAGCCGAGGGTCTCGAGATAAAGGGTGCTTCTGCCTATCAGCCAATGAATATCACCCTCGAGGGTATTGGCGAGGATGCCACCATCTGGGGCTTTGGTTTCCTTCTGCGCAATGTGGCAGGCGTTGAGATGCGAAATCTTGGTATTATGTGCTTTATGGATGATGGTGTCTCTATTGATACTAATAACAGCAATTTATGGATTCACAATCTCGATATCTTCTATGGAAGTACAGGTGGCGATAGCGATCAGGCGAAGGGTGATGGAAGTTTAGACCTCAAGGCAGACTCAAAGTACATTACCTGCTCTTACAATCGCTTCTGGGATAGCGGTAAGGCGAGTCTTTGCGGAATGACAAGCGAGAGTGGTCCTAACTGGATAACCTATCACCATAACTGGTTCGACCATGCCGATAGCCGTCTGCCAAGAATCCGCACAATGAGTGTGCATGTATTCAATAACTACTACGATAACATTGCCAAATATGGAGTAGGGGCTGCCCAAAGCAGTAATGCCTTTGTAGAGAACAACTACTTCTACAAGACAAAGCATCCTATGATGATTTCTCTTCAGGGTACGGATATAGCCAATGATCCTAAGGGAACATTCTCTGGCGAGAATGGTGGTATGATTAAGGCCTATAACAACTATATGGACAAGAGCATTGCCAACTTCCGCTATGTAACTTATGCTGAAAATAATGTAGAGTTTGATGCCTATGAAGTTGCCAACCGAAATGATAAAGTTCCTGCAGATGTGAAAGCAAAGAAGGGTGGAAGAATTTATGACAATTGGGATACCGATAATACCCTTATGTACACTTCTACACCTGATGCACCAGAGTTGGTTCCTGGAATTGTAACAGGAAATTATGGAGCAGGCCGCATCAATCATGGAGATTTCGAGTGGACATTTGAGGATAATACAGGAAGTGATGCACATGATGCTGCATTAGACACTAAACTGAAAAGTGCACTAGTTAGTTATCAAACTACATTCCAAGGATTTTTCGAAAAGTAACAAATTCTTTTCTATTTGTTTAAGCCTGTCACTTTTGTGGCAGGCTTTTTCATTTGTCCACCTAAATTTTTTCATTTGTCCACCTCATGAATTGATTTTTTTTGATATTTGCAGCATAAAAAATCACCGAATACGGTTAAAACATCTAGATTCAATTAAACAATAATTTAGAGCTAATCAGTAGATTTAATAAGGTATAATAATAGGACAGAGGTTGTATTAATTTAACGTTAATAAGAAATGGAGAGTTCTCCGTGAGGAGACTTCCATTTTCTTCAAGATCTCTCCTATGTCGATTGTAAGTAATGTAATGAATGAATGCGAATGTTGTATGTAGAATTAGTTTCATTTGAACTTTTTGACATTGAACTTTTAACAAGGAAATTGGGCATTGATCGACTGATCAGTGCCTTTTTCTTTTTTTAGACCTTTAAATTTTGATTTCCGGCTTTATTTTGCTAATTTTGTATGCTTTAATAAAAACAACTATGGCAATAGACAAAGATACCAAGGGATTAACCCCAATGATGAAACAGTTTTTCGAGATGAAAGCTCAGCATCCCGATGCTTTGATGCTGTTTCGTTGTGGCGACTTCTACGAAACTTATTGCGAGGATGCTATCGAGGCTTCCCGCATTTTGGGTATTACGCTTACAAGGCGTAATAACGGAGGTAATGTAGGAGGTGCCGAGATGGCAGGTTTCCCTCATCATGCCCTGGATACCTTTCTGCCTAAGCTGATTCGCGCTGGCAAACGTGTGGCTATCTGCGACCAGTTGGAAGATCCAAAGAAGAAGCGTGAGGCGATAAAGGGCAAGAAGGGCCTTTCGGCTATGGACAAGATGGTGAAACGTGGTATCACTGAGCTGGTTACGCCTGGTGTCGCCATGAGCGATAATGTGCTCAACTATAAGGAGAATAACTTCCTTGCAGCTGTTCACTTCGGAAAGGGGGCTTGTGGTATTTCTTTCCTTGATATTTCTACGGGTGAGTTCCTGACAGGGGAGGGCACCTTCGATTATGTGGAGAAACTCATCGGCAACTTCTCGCCTAAGGAGGTACTTTTCGACCGTGCAAGGAAAGCGGATTTCGAGAAGTATTTCGGTACTCGACTTTGTACTTTCGAATTGGATGACTGGGTATTTACCGATCAGACTGCCCGTCAGAAGTTGTTGAAGCACTTTGGCACTAAGAACCTGAAGGGTTTTGGTGTGGAGCATCTCAAGAATGGTATCATCGCAAGTGGTGCCATCATGCAATATCTCGAAATTACTCAGCATACGCATATCTCGCATATCACTTCGCTTGCTAGAATTGAGGAGGAGAAGTATGTGCGTATGGATAACTTCACCATTCGAAGTCTGGAGCTTATTGCTCCAATGAACGAAGAGGGAACTAGTCTGCTGAATGTTGTCGATAGAACGGTTACGCCAATGGGAAGCCGTATGCTTCGTCGTTGGTTGGTGTTCCCTCTGAAGGATGTGAAGCCTATCAATCGTCGACTGGATATCGTGGAATATTTCTTCAAGGAGCCTGAGTTCCGCGAGTTGATGGATGAGCAGCTGCATCGCATTGGCGACCTCGAGCGTATTATCTCGAAGGTGGCAGTGGGTAGAGTATCGCCTCGAGAGGTGGTTCAGCTCAAGATAGCTCTCGAAGCCATTCATCCAATCAAGACTTCCTGCCTTTATGCCAAGAATGATGCCTTGAAGCGGATAGGGGAGCAGCTCAATCTCTGCGAGAGCTTGAAGGAGCGCATTGCCAAGGAGATTCAGAACGATCCACCACAGTTGGTGAACAAGGGCGATGTGATAGCTGATGGCTATAGCGAGGAACTCGATGAACTTAGAAACATCAGCCGTAATGGCAAGGATTATCTGATGAAAATTCAGGAGCAGGAGATCGAGAAAACAGGTATCTCCAGCTTGAAAATCGGCTATAATAATGTATTCGGCTACTATCTCGAAGTGCGCAATACCTATAAGGACAAGGTGCCTGAGGGATGGATTAGAAAGCAGACGCTGGCACAGGCTGAGCGCTATATCACGCAGGAACTGAAGGAATATGAGGAGAAAATCCTTGGTGCAGATGAGAAGATTCTTGCCTTGGAAACTCGTCTCTTTGGTGAGCTTATCCAGGATATGCAGGAGTTTATTCCTCAGATTCAGATTAATGCCAATCTTTTGGCAAATCTCGACTGCTTGCTGAGTTTTGCAAAGACATCGCAGGAACATCGCTATGTTCGTCCGGTTGTGGATGATAGCGAGGTGATCGACATCAAGAAAGGCCGCCATCCGGTTATTGAAACTCAATTGCCGATAGGGGAGAAGTATGTTCCAAATGATGTGGAACTTGATACAGAGAAACAGCAGGTGATGATGATTACAGGTCCAAATATGGCCGGTAAATCAGCTCTGCTGCGTCAAACGGCCTTGATAGTACTCTTGGGTCAGGTAGGCTGTTTTGTGCCTGCAGAGAGCGCTAGAATCGGTCTGGTGGATAAAATCTTCACTAGAGTAGGAGCTTCGGATAATATCTCGCTGGGTGAGTCTACCTTTATGGTTGAGATGACAGAGGCTTCCAATATTCTCAATAACGTTACTCAGAAGTCGCTGGTGCTCTTTGATGAGCTGGGTAGAGGTACTTCTACCTATGATGGTATTTCAATTGCATGGGCGATTGTGGAGTATCTTCACGAGAATGGAAAGTCAAGAGCTCGTACACTCTTCGCCACCCATTATCACGAGTTGAATGAGATGGAGAAGAACTTCCCTAGAATTAAGAATTATAATGTGAGTGTGAAGGAAGTTGACGGTAAGGTTATCTTCCTGAGAAAACTCGAAAGAGGAGGTTCTGAGCACTCTTTTGGTATTCATGTAGCCGAAATCGCAGGTATGCCAAGAAGCATTGTGAAGCGTGCTAATGTCATCCTTAAACAATTGGAGGAGGACAATGCTGGGGTAGGAAGTGCAGGAAAGCCAATTACTTCGAAAATCGATAATAATCAGGATGGTATGCAATTGAGTTTCTTCCAGTTGGATGATCCTATCTTGACGCAGATTCGAGATGAGATATTGGAATTGGATGTGAATAACCTCACACCAGTGGAGGCATTGAATAAGTTAAATGATATCAAGACAATATTAAGGGGGAAATAAATTCCCCCTTTTTTTATTTATTAATTTCTTTCTTAGAAACAGAATAGGCATGCCAGATACTTGCCAAACCAATAAGAATGAATGGAATAGAGAGAATCTGTCCCATATCGATTGGTAAATTAGCCTCTGAAGCCACCTGAATTTCCTTAGCATATTCTACAAAGAAGCGGAAAGTGAAGATGAGTGTGAGGCATAATCCGAAATAAAGGCCATTTCCTACGCTCTGAGGGCCTTTCTTCTTGTAGATCGAGTAGATGAACGCAAAGATGCAGATATAGGCTATAGCCTCATATAATTGGCCTGGATGGCGTGGTAGTGCATCATCTCTCAAGAAGATGAAAGCCCAAGGCACATCAGTTACCTTACCGATGATCTCGCTATTCATCAGGTTTCCCAATCGGATAAAGCAGGCGGTAATACCAGATATAATACCCATATTATCGAGCAATACCCAACCGTTTACCTTATACTTGCGACAATAGAGTGCAATGGAAATCAAAAGTCCGATTACACCTCCGTGAGAGGCAAGTCCTTGATAACCAGTAAACTTCCAGCTACCATCGTCGAAAATATGGATAGGTACTACAATTTCAAACATTGTCTTTGCATTCTGCAGCCATACTTCTGGCTCATAGAATAAGCAATGTCCTAATCGAGCTCCTACCAGAATCGCAATGAAAGGATAAAGGAAAAGAGGTTCAAATTTCTCATCAGGAATACCCTGTTCCTTATAGAGCTTCTGCATATAGACGTATCCCAAAGCCAGACCGATAATCCAGCAGATGGCATACCATCGGATGGCAAGCGGACCCAAATGAAAGAGAATTGGGTCCGGATTCCAGGTTATGTAGTTTAAAAAATGTTCCATTTTTAGACGTTGAATCTAAAATGCATGATGTCACCATCCTGCACAACATACTCCTTGCCTTCGATACCCAGCTTACCAGCCTCGCGAATAGCAGCCTCTGAGCCATACTGGATGTAATCCTCGTACTTGATAACCTCGGCACGAATGAAACCCTTCTCGAAATCGGTGTGGATAACACCTGCACACTGAGGGGCTTTCCATCCCTTGTGGAAGGTCCAAGCCTTTACTTCCATTTCACCTGCGGTGATGAATGTCTGAAGGTTGAGCAAGTGATAAGCCTTCTGAATCAAGCGGTTAACGCCACTCTCCTCCAAACCGAGCTCGTCGAGGAACATCTTCTTGTCCTCATAGCTTTCGAGAGAAGCAATGTCTTCTTCGGTCTTAGCTGCAATAATCATTGCCTCTGCACCTTCACGTGCAGCAATCTCCTCGATTTTCTTTGAATACTCATTACCAGTCTTAGCGCTAGTCTCATCTACATTGCAAACATAGAGTACTGGCTTGGTGGTGAGAAGGAACAAATCGTGAGCAGCCTGAATTTCATCCTTGCTCTCGAAAGTAACTTCACGGGCATTGCGACCCTGCTCCAAAACCTCTTTGTAAGCCTCGAGAACGCTAACCATCAGTTTTGCGTCCTTGTTGCCTGCTGCAGCCATCTTCTGCTGCTTAGCCATCTGAGAATCAATAGTCTCAAGGTCCTTTAGCTGCAACTCAGTATCGATAATCTCCTTGTCAGCTAGTGGATCTACAGCCATACCACCCTCACGAACGATGTTGTCATCGTCGAAGCAACGGATAACATGGATGATAGCATCACACTCACGAATGTTGCCAAGGAATTTGTTACCTAAACCTTCGCCCTTGCTTGCACCCTTTACCAATCCGGCGATGTCGACGATCTCGCAGGTTGCAGGAACGATGCGGCCTGGATGAACAATCTCGGCAAGTTTATTGAGTCGCTCATCAGGAACGGTGATGACGCCTAGGTTTGGTTCGATAGTACAGAAAGGAAAGTTAGCCGACTGTGCCTTTGCACTCGACAAACAATTGAATAGTGTAGATTTTCCAACGTTTGGAAGACCTACAATACCACATTTTAAAGCCATATTTTATTTAAACGTTTAAATTTCTGCTTGCAAAGTTAGTGATTTATCTTTAGATAGTGGAATATCCCTATATATTTTATTCTATTTTAATTATGAAGAGGGGATTTCAAAAGCTGTGAGGAATAAGAGAATAAAGGAATTAGAGCCATTTTGATTTCCAGATATTTGGCTTTTATTCTAAAGCGATTATTCTCTTATCCTTATTATGCCTCCTTTTGATGTCTTCTTTTATTCATATTTTAATGAGCTTCCAGCCAGTTCTTGCCCCATCCTGCATCTGCTGTCAATGGAACTTTGAGCGTATAAGCTTTCTGCATCTCTTCCAAAACAATCTGTTCAACTTTTTCTTTCTCCTCTGGATATACCGAGAAGTTCAATTCGTCGTGTACCTGCAGAATCATTTTGCTTCGGATATTCTCCTTGCGGAAACGATTCCAAATGCGAATCATAGCTACCTTGATGATGTCGGCCTCGCTTCCCTGTATAGGGGCATTGATGGCATTGCGCTCAGCAAAACCTCTTACAGTTCCATTATGGCTGTTGATATCCGGCAGATAGCGACGACGATGGAAGACAGTTTCGGCATATCCCTTTTCTCTTGCAATTTGTTTAGATTCTTCCATATATTGCTTCACCTTAGGGAAGGTGGCAAAGTATCCATCGATGATTTCCTTTGCCTCTCCATTTGGAATCTCCATGCGTTGTGCCAAACCATAGGTGGTGATGCCGTAGATGATACCGAAATTGGCTTGCTTGGCCTTTTTACGCTGACTATCGCTGACATTTTCCATCTCTTCTTTCCAGATTTTTGCAGCGGTCGCACGATGGATATCCTGTCCTTCGTTGAAGGCTTCTATCATGTTCTCATCTCCAGAAAGGTGTGCCATGATGCGAAGTTCTATCTGTGAATAATCGGCAGAAAAGAACAGACATCCTGGTTCTGGAATGAAACACTTTCGAATCTCCTTTCCATCATCAGTTCTTACTGGAATATTCTGAAGGTTTGGATCGCTTGATGATAGGCGTCCTGTTGCTGTAAGTGCCTGATTGAATGATGTATGAATTCTTCCTGTCTTAGGATTTATCAGTTTTGGAAGAGCATCTATATAGGTACTCAACAGCTTCTTCATTCCTCGATAGTTGAGGATTTCATCTACAATCGGATTTTTTGACTTCAAACTCTGTAGTACTTCCTCGGAAGTTACATACTGACCTGTACGTGTCTTCTTTGGCTTCTCCATGATTTTCATCTTGCCAAAGAGAATATCGCCTACCTGTTTTGGAGAGGAAATGTTGAATTCCTCGCCAGCTTCCTTATAGATATTTTTCTCATACTCGTTCATTCGCTGAGTAAAGATATCCGAAGTTTCCTTCAAGGCTTCAGTGTCGAGACAAACTCCGTTTAGTTCCATATCTGCAAGAACAGGAACTAAAGGCATCTCAATATTCCAGAAAAGATCCTCGACATTATACTCTTTCAGTTTTGGTTCGAGCACTTGGTAGAGTCGGAGAGTGATGTCGGCATCTTCGGCTGCATACTCATAAACTTGTGAAGGCTCAAGATCGCGCATCGATTTCTGATTTTTTCCCTTTGGACCAATCAACTCTTCAATGTGAACAGTTTGATAGTTGAGATACACCTCAGCCATATAGTCCATGTTGTGATGTAACTCTGGTTGGATGACGTAGTGAGCAATCATAGTGTCGAATAGCTTACCTTTAATTTCAACATCATAATTTCTCAGTACCTCATAATCATACTTGATGTTCTGACCAATTTTGAGAATTTCCTCATTCTCATAGATAGGTTTGAAAATTGATACAATTTTTAAAGCTTCTTCACGATTAGCAGGAATTGACACATAGTATGCCTCATTTTCCTTCACAGAGAAGCTTAAACCTACCAATTCTGCCTCTACAGCATGTGTTGAAGTCGTTTCTGTATCTAGACTGAGAATTTTATTTGTCAATAAAAACTCAGATAACTTTTCTATTTCCTCTTGATTATCAACCAATTTGTAATTATGAGACCTTGTTTTTATCGTCTCATAATTTGTATTTTCAATTGTTTCTTGCCCATCGCCCGTGTTTACGGCAAAGAGATCGAGCTGTTGGTTTACAGTTTTTTGTTTTGGTTCAGACTTTTTAAGAACTCGGTCTTTGAATGATTTAAATTCCAATTCTGTAAAAATTCCATTCAGCTTCTCCTCATCAGGTTGCTCAACTTGTAATTTTTCCAAAGTGATGTCGCCAAGAGGAACATCCGTTCGGATGGTTGCAAGGAAGTAACTCATCTTGATGTCCTCGACAGCACCTTCCACTTTTTCCTTCATTTTACCTTTCAGCTGATCGGTATGCTGAAGCAATCCCTCGACACTTCCAAATTCATTGATAAGTTTTGCTGCTGTTTTTTCACCCACACCTGGACAGCCAGGGAAGTTATCAGCAGAATCGCCCATTAATGCTAAGAGGTCGATGACTTGGGTAGGGGAGGAGATACCATATTTAGCAGAAATCTCCTGAACGCCCAATGTCTCATAGCCACCACCATGTTGAGGGCGATACATATATACATTCTCTCGGATGAGCTGACCATAGTCCTTATCAGGGGTGAGCATATAGGTTTCAATACCCATTTCGCCCGCCTTGGTAGCAAGTGTTCCGATGATGTCATCTGCCTCAAAACCATCTACTTGTAAGATTGGAATGTGATAGGCTTCAAGGATTTCCTTGATAATTGGAACACTCAATTTTATATCTTCTGGAGTTTCCTCACGCTGTGCCTTATATTCAGGAAAAGCCTCATGACGGAAAGTTTTTCCATGATCGAAAGCCACACCAAGATACTTAGGCTTTTCCTTTGTCAGCACCTCATTCAAGGTGTTGCAAAATCCCATGATTGCCGAAGTATTTAGTCCCTTAGAATTTATTCTTGGATTTCTAATCAAGGCGTAATAAGACCTATATATGAGCGCATATGCGTCTAGTAGAAACAGTTTATCCATAATTATTTTAATTTATCGTGTAAAATTACGAAAAAATTCTCTCATCTCCGATAATTTCGCTAATTTTGTATCAAATTTATAAATAGGATGGATTATTTACAGCTTATTAAGCAGCCAATCGAGGGCGAGCTTAAAGACTTTATAGATCTTTTCAACCAGTCGCTATCCCATACAGATGGCCTTCTTTCCCAGGTTCTTGAGCATATCAAGTCAAGAGCTGGAAAACGCATGCGCCCTATGCTTATCCTGTTGATGGCGAGAAATTTTGGTAAGGTTTCAGATGTTACTCAGCATGCTGCGGTGGGTTTGGAACTCTTGCATACAGCTTCTTTGGTGCATGATGATGTGGTAGATGAGAGCGATGAGCGTCGTGGACAGAGCAGTGTGAATGCTGAATATAATAACAAGGTTGCTGTTCTGGTAGGTGACTATCTGCTTTCAACAGCTCTCTTGAATGTTTCGTTCACTCATTCTGAAAAAATCGTAAGATATTTGGCAGAACTAGGTAGAACTCTTTCGAATGGAGAGATTCTTCAGTTGAGTAATATTTCTAATCAGAAGATCTCTGAAGAGGTTTATTATCAGATTATTAAGAATAAAACAGCTGCTTTGTTTGAGGCTTGTGCTACTATTGGAGCAGAGTCGGCTGGAGCTTCTGATGAGCAGGTAAAGGCTGCGGGAAAATTCGGACAAAATCTCGGTATTATCTTCCAAATTAGAGATGATATCTTCGATTATTATGATTCCGACAAGATAGGAAAACCTACTGGGAATGATATGGCTGAAGGCAAACTTACACTTCCTGTGATCTTTGCTTTGAATTCTACAGGTAATGAGGAAATGTATGCCATTGCCAGAAAGGTGAAAGATGGCAATGTTTCTCAAGAGGAAATTGCTAAGCTCGTAGCTTTCACAAAGGAAAATGGTGGTATTGAATATGCAGATAAGTGCATGTGGAACTTCCATAAGGAATGTATGGAATTCCTTGATAGTCAGTCTTCTGATCCAACAATTAAGGCTTCTTTGAAAGCCTATCTCGATTTCGTTATCGAAAGAAATCTATAAGAACATTTTTAATTCTATTATAAAACCTCAGCAAAGGCCTGATTTTCAGCTTGCTGAGGTTTTTCTTTTGTCTTGTATTTGCTATTTATGTAACGTGAAACGACCGTTTCATATTATGTTAAACGACCGTTTCACATTATATCAAACGATCGTTTCATATTATGTCAAACGTTCGTTTCACATTGTTCATCTGCCTTTAATGGCTTAGAAATACTTAATCTCCTGACCTTCAATCTCGCTGATAAGAAGGTTGGTTAAGCGGCTTGTACCCAAGCGTAACCAGTAATTAGTTAGCCATTTCTCGCCGAGGACTTCCTTAACGATAGTGTAAAGGATGATAGCATCCATAGTAGAATTAATGCCTCCAGCAGGCTTAATACCTATCTGGATACCTGTCTGCTCATAATATTCTTTTATGGCCTGACACATCACGTAAACGCCTTCTGGGGTAGCTCCAGCCTTCTCTTTACCTGTAGAAGTTTTGATATAGTCAGCGCCAGCATACATAGAGAGGATAGCAGCCTTCTTAACATTGCTAAGATTGCCAAGGCAGCAAGTCTCAAGGATCACCTTCATAGGCACCTCTCCACATACATCCTTCAGCTCCTGCATATCGTCGCACATACCCTCGTAATCCTCGCTGAGGAACTTACCTACAGGCATTACAATATCGATGTTTGTAGCGCCATCCTGGATAGAGAGTGATGTCTCTGCTATCTTAACCTCCATACGGCTCTGAGATGAAGGGAAATTGCCTGTTACGTTGGTAATTTCAACGCCATCTACCTCGAGGCTATCGCTGATAAGCTCTGTGAAAACAGGATAAGCACAAATAGCAGCTACGTGAGGAAGGTTAGGGTAGTCATTAGCAAACTGGTTTACCTTCTCGGTCATAGCGAGGATTTTCTCCTCAGTATCTGTTGTGCTGAGGGATGTAAGCTCTACACTTCCGAGGAGGAACTTCTTTACCTCAACATTATCATTCTCAGGAACTTTCTCGATGATGAGCTTCTTAATAGCCTCGGCTACTTCCTTCTCATCAACGTTGGTATTATACTTAGCAAGCGCCTGTTCGTACTTGCTTTCCTCTTTGATTTTCTTCTCGTCGATATCATTCATCACGATATCCTTAATACTCTTTTTTTCTGCCATAATTATCTATGTTTTTATATTTGATTTATGCTTTTAATTTCGGATTGTCGAGATGTCGAGTGGCGTCTCTTTTGGTCTTCTTGTCGAAGCTTTTCTGAAGTTCTTCAGTGAGATCGACTCCCGTTTGATTAGCAAGGCACATCAATACCCATAGTATATCTGCCATTTCCTCTCCAAGATTAGGTTTCTCGCCCTCCTTGAAGCTCTGATCGCCATACTTTCGGGCGATAATTCTAGCTAGTTCGCCTACTTCCTCGGTGAGGCAAGCCATATTGGTGAGTTCGCTGAAATAACGAACACCGTATGTTTTAATCCACTGATCTACAGCTTCTTGTGCTTCTTTTATCGTCATCTTATTCCTTATTATGAGTATCCATGCAAATCGTTACAGGACCATCGTTGAGCAATTCCACCTTCATATCTGCCCCGAATTCTCCTGTTCCTACTGGTTTTCCTAAAGCCTCAGAAAGGCGAGTGCAGAAGGTTTCATAGAGTGGGATGGAGATTTCGTGCTTGGCTGCACGAATCCAACTAGGACGATTGCCCTTTTTATAGCTTGCCATTAAGGTGAACTGACTTACCACTATGATTTCGCCATCTACTTCAGTGATAGGCAAATTCATCACACCATTCTCGTCGTCGAAGACTCTAAGACCGATAACCTTTTTTACTAACCAGTCGATATCTTCCTCTGTATCAGATGATTCGATGCCTAAAAGGATTAAATAGCCTTTACCGATTTTTGATTTTACCTTGCCTTCAATCGTTACAGAGGCATGACTCACACGTTGTATAACAATTCTCATACTGCAAATATAGTAATTATCTTTGAAGAACTTGAATTTCTGTTGATTTATTTAATTATTCAGCTTTATGAAAATACTCATATAGCAATTGAGCTTTAGATGGTCCTAATACCTCTGTAAGGCTCTGTATGTCAGCTTCTTTAGCTTTCTTTACGCTTTTAAAAGCTTTCATAATATCCTCTTTCGCCTTAGGACCTATACCCTTGATGTCATCCAGCTCTGAATGGAGGGCATGCTTGCTTCGCTTATCCCTATGGAAAGTGATAGCATAGCGGTGAACTTCGTCTTGAATCTGTGTGAGAATCTTGAATAGTTCGCTTTTTACATCTAATCCAACTGTCTGAGGTGGCCATCCATATAGCAATTCGTTAGTTCTGTGCTTGTCGTTCTTTGCCAGACCAGCTATTGGTATATCTAGATGTAATTCGCCCTCTACAACCTCTCTTACTACGCTCATTTGGCCCATACCACCATCTGTGATGATAAGGTCGGGTAGAGGTGTGTTTTCTTCCATCATACGAGTGTATCTTCTTCTTACAACCTCCTGCATGGAAGCATAGTCATCAGGACCTACAACCGTCTTAATATTGTACTTTCGATAGTCTTTTCTAGAAGGTTTCATACCCTTATAAACAATACATCCTGCTACAGCATCAGTACCAGATATGTTGGAGTTATCAAAGCACTCTATTTGATAAGGCATTTTATCTAGTTTTAAAGCGTTCTGGAGCTCTTTCATTAAGCGAGTCTGTCGTTGTTCGGGATTAAGCTTTTCGGCCTGTTTCAGGCGATCGAATTTGTATTGTTTGCCATTCATTTCGGATAGCTCCAACAGATGATGCTTGTCTCCTCTTTGGGGTACGAAAAACTCTGCATCCTTAATCTTCCAGTTGATTTCAAATGGCACAATAATCTCCTTGGCATGACTATTGAATCTTTCTCTTATCTCAGGAATAGCTGTCAACAGCAAATCCTCGTCGGTTTCATCCAATTTACGCTTATATTCATACGTAAAGCTCTGATTTATAGTACCATTGGTGACATGTAGGTAGTTTACAAAAGCATTTTTATTACCTTCATCATCCACTATTGTGAATACATCAACATCAGTAATAGTATGGCTAACCACCTCGCTTTTAGATACAAATTCCTGTAGGAGAAGGTATTTCTTTTTAAGTTCCTCGGCTACTTCAAATTTCAGTAATTGTGCATTCTTCTGCATCAATTCAAATAAGTGTTCGCCTACTTTTCGGGTGTTTCCCTTCAGAATTTCCCTTGCCATAGCGATATTGGCTTGGTAATCCTCGTAGGATTGCTTGTTGATGCAAGGAGCCCCACAGTTATGAATATGGTACTCCAAACAAGGCTTATACTTGCCAGCATTAATGTCTTTTTCGTTTAGTGGAAATCTACAAGTTCTAGGTTTATATACCCTCTTAATTATATCCAGCACTGCATACATAGAAGATATATGAGGGTAGGGACCATAAAAAGTTCCAAACTTCTTGTTAATGGTTCTAGTCTTAAAGATGCGAGGAAAGAATTCATTTGTTACACAGATGCTTGGATAGGTTTTACCGTCCTTCAATAAAACATTATACCTTGGATTGTACTTCTTGATTAAGCTGTTTTCCAATAGTAAAGCATCCTCTTCTGTGTTAACTACAGTATAGGTAATATCCTGTATTTTGGATACAAGAACCTTAGTTTTATAGCGATCAACCTCCTTATGAAAGTAGGAAGATACACGATTTTTTAGACTTTTCGCCTTTCCGACATATATAATATGCTTAGGGTCTGGATTCTTTCCAGGCTCTCTTCTTTGATCATAATATTGATAGCTGCCAGGTTTTTGAGGCATACTCAATACTATACCTTTTAAATAGGCTAGTCTTTCTTCATTTTCTTCTTTCTTCATATCCCGTAACTTCCTAGTTTATAGGTACTTTATAAGTTTAAGTTTCACGTGAAACATTAAGTTTAAACTTTGATCTATCGCTTTGTTTTCTTCTCTTTCTTGACTGTCTTTTCGAGGAAGATAATAGCTTATTTCTTGTTTTAATTTACTAGTTTGCAAGTGTTTATAAGCTTGTATAATCCTCTTGGTATTTACTCCTAAGATAGTATAATACTAAGTCTTAATGAGTGGGGAACTTTCGCTTCAAAAGTATTCTCTTTGTTAAGAGAGTGTGACTTTTCTTCTTCTTGCTTTGATTTGCAGATCTATCTATTTTGATTATAAAGAAAGAGAAGTCCCACTCCCTAACAGTTGAATGTGTTAGAAATACTTTCTAGAGTAATTCCATGGTTTAGAACTTCAATAAAGAAGTAACCTCTATGCCATGATCCTCAAATATCTTTCGGCTATTAGGAAACTCCTCATGCAACTCAATAATAAAGTTACAGTAGATCTTCTTTGGATTGAACTTCTTTACCAGTTTGCAAGCAGCCTCCATTGTGCCACCAGTTGCCAATAAGTCATCGTGGAGAAGAATAACATCATTCTCGTCGATTGCATCCTTGTGGATCTCAATAGTGTCGATGCCATATTCCTTTGCATAGCTTTCCTGAACTGTTTCACAAGGCAATTTTCCTGGTTTACGGCAGAGAACAATTCCTGCTCCTAGTTTGCATGCTACTGCAGAAGACATCACGAAACCGCGGCTTTCGATACCAACAATTTTAGTAATACCCTTGTCTTTATAGAGATTGTACATCTCATTTGTAATCTCCTGAAGTGCCTCAGGATTCTTAAATAGGGTAGTTACATCTCGGAAATTTACTCCCTTGATAGGCCAATCTGGGATACATCTCAGATTCTCTAGTAATAATTCGTTGTTCATTTTACTATATTTATTATTTAATTCTATGTTTCTGTTTTATTTGTATTTTTGAGATTTCCTATATTATATAAGGTGTAATCTCAATATGTTTTCTGTGTTTATTGCTTAAATTCTTGTTTTTGAGTATTTATATTGGAAAGATTTACCCCTTTTCCTTATTTTCGTTGGTAGGATTGATAGCCTACTTTTTTCGGTTAATCAACCCTGAAATCTCCAATTTTTACCTCGTTTTTAATCTTATATTGTTGTTCTCTATTCGAGAAATCAGTATTTTTTCTTTTCTTTTTCTTTGCTATATCGGCCTATTATTGCCCAATATTCTATTAAATTTCGTGGAAAAACAGTCTTAGTTTATGTTCAATTCGGAATATTCTTTTGTTTATTTTGCTATTCCTTTAGTATTTATATATGCTTTTATCTCTTTTTTTTTTGTTTTAAGAACTTTATTTTGATTGGCATAATAGGGGATATGTATTTGCCTTTGAAGCTTTCTTTACCTCTTATATTTGTTTTCTAGTTACCTTTGAAATAGTTTTTTTTCATCCTTTTCTTGGTAGTTTATACGCTCATTTCCTTGTTTTATTTAGGGGTTTTACTAGAAAATGGCTTTAATTTTAATATTATATCTTAGCCATTCCTTATGTTTTTCCCCGTTTTTTTGCTTGTTATTGGCTCTTTAATTCAATTTCAAATGGATTATTCAGGCCATATTTGTCATGCTCAAGTGACCTTATTTCTTCAGTTTTCAACTCAGAATATAGATTCTTGATCTACTTTTCTGGTTTTATTTTTATATTATAATTCTAGTTTCCTCTTAGGAATTTTGCTACTTTTTTTAAATTTTCAAGCCTTTTTCCTTTTGAAAACAAGCCTATTTATCTTTCGTAATCTAGAAATATCTTATTGATCATTTCGAATTTTCTATCCTTCTAATCTTTAATATTTCTTTCGATTTTAGACTTGATAGGATAGGAGAGCATACTTGTTTTGGTATATTCTTTAGCTCCAAAATGAGGCCAAATTCTAGCTAGATTTTATCGTTTCTTCGAGTCTGTTTCCCTTCTATCTTTAGGGCTAATTTTCATTAGCTCTTTGCTTCCATTTGAGTTTACTTTCCTATGCTCTAATCCTTGCTTTTCCTCTCGATATTATATGTGAAACATCAATGTGTTTCACATATAATATTACTCGATTTCTTCGAAGTTTTACGTTCTACTTTAAACCTTAACTTGTTGGGAATCAACCCCTTATTATAAGCATAGTTTCACGTGAAACATTTGAAGATTTTAGGGAGATACGTTGTGAAACTAGCGTCCGAGGAGCACTAGCATCACGTTAATATCGCTAGGACTTACACCTGGAATTCGGCTTGCTTCAGCCAAAGTTTCTGGGTCGATTCTTTCGAGTTTTTGTCTTCCTTCGATGGAGATTTCGTGAAGTTCCTTGTAGTTAAATCTTCCCTTGATTTTTATGTTCTCAAGACGGCGCATTTTGTCGGCAACCAAATTCTCTCGATCAATATATCCTTTGTATTTCATCAAGACTTCTGCAGCCTCCGCAATCTCTTCTTTTCGATTCTTTGGCGATTCCATCATTTCTTTTAGATCTGGAATTATCTCTGAGAGATTTTGCAAATTCAAATGAGGACGAGCAATTAAATCGATAAGTTTGCAACCAGCATGGAGTGGAGTAGTTCCAAGTGCTTCCAATTGAGAATTTATATTCTTTGGTTTAATCGGAGTCTCTTTACAGAAATTTATCAATTTATCGATAGCTTCTTTTTTCTCCAACCACCAGTCGTATCTTTCTCTTGTTGCAAGACCTAAGTTGTAACTCTTTTCGGTTAAACGTGCATCAGCATCATCCTGGCGTAGCAAAATTCTATATTCTGCTCTTGAGGTAAACATTCGATAAGGTTCATCAACACCCTTTGTTGTTAAATCATCGATAAGTACGCCAATATAACTTTCATCACGATGCATAACAAAAGGTTCTCCTCCATTGCATCGGATTGCTGCGTTTATTCCGGCAACCGTTCCTTGTCCACCAGCTTCCTCGTAACCTGTTGTTCCGTTTACTTGTCCTGCGAAGAACAATCCTGGTAAAATTTTAGATTCCAGCGAATGCTTTAGTTGGGTAGGGTCGAAGTAATCGTATTCAATAGCATAACCTGGACGGTAAATCTCGACATCCCTCAAAGCTGGAATCTTTCGAAGAGCTTCCAACTGAATATCCATCGGCATACTTGATGAAAAACCATTTAGATACATTTCGTTAGTATCTGTACCTTCTGGCTCCAAAAAGAGAGGATGCTGATCTTTATCAGGGAAAGTAACCAATTTAGTTTCTACAGATGGACAATAACGAGGACCTGTAGATTGAATCTGTCCGTTGAAGAGAGGAGAGTCGGCTAATCCACTCTTTAAAGTATCGTGACATTCCTTATTTGTATAAGTAGTCCAGCAAGGAAGTTGAGGAAGCGTATGATGTTCGCCCATGTAAGAGAACTGATGGAAATCAGAATCACCAGGCTGCTCCTCCATATCTTCGAAATGAACACTTCTCTTATCAATTCTCACAGGAGTACCCGTTTTCATTCTTTCAGAAGTGATACCCCATCGAGTAATACTTTCTGTGAAATTGTGAACAGCAGGCTCAGCGCATCTGCCACCCTCGAGCATTTTTCTACCGATATGCATCAAGCCATTGAGGAAAGTACCTGCAGTAACAACAATGCTTTTCGCATAGAACTCAACTCCCCATACCGTTTTTACACCAACAGCCTCGCCGTTCTCGACCAGAAGTTCATCAGCCTGGTCCTGCCAAATTGCAAGGTTTTCAATTTTGTCGAGAGTAGATCTCCATTCCCAAATGAACTTGCCTCTGTCACATTGAGCGCGAGGACTCCACACAGCCGGACCTTTGCCAATGTTAAGCATACGGAACTGAATAGCAGTTTTATCCGTAACCTTACCCATCTGTCCACCAAGTGCATCGATTTCGCGTACAATCTGTCCTTTAGCAATTCCACCCACGGCAGGATTGCAACTCATCTGTCCAATCTTGTTCATATCCATTGTTATCAGACAGGTCTTTGCACCCATGCCTGCAGCAGCCGCAGCAGCTTCGCATCCGGCGTGTCCGCCGCCGATAACAATGACATCATACTTAAAAATCATGAATACCTTTCTTTGTAATTTTCCGCAAAAGTAAGAAATTAAATCGAATTTTTAAGGAAAACACTTTGAATTATCACCAAAATGTAGTAATTTTGCAAGCATTCGAGGATGGATATTACCTAACAATAGGTATTGTTAAGTTGAAAAATACTATTCGTTGCCTCTTATTATGTAAATAAATATGAAAATAGTTTCTAACAGTTAAATAATTAAAATTCAATCATTTATGTGGTTAATCAATTCACCTATTGGTAGAAAAGTGGTAATGTCCTTAACGGGTGTTTGCCTTATTCTTTTCCTTACCTTCCACTGCGCAATGAACGTTGCTGCATTCTTCTCAGGCGAAGCTTACAACACAGTATGTGAGTTCCTTGGTACAAATTGGTATGCCCTTATCGGTACAGCTGGTTTGGCCTTCCTGGCAGTTTGTCACATCGTTTATGCTTTCATTCTTACTGCACAGAATCGCCGTGCACGTGGTAACAATCGTTATGCAGTAACCGCAAGTTACGAGAAGGTTAGCTGGGCATCAAAGAACATGTTGGTTCTTGGCTTGATTATCGTTGTTGGCCTTGGTTTGCACCTTGCAAATTTCTGGTACAAGATGATGTTTGCTGAGTTGGCAGGTGTTGAGGGTCTTGAGTATGGAGCAACACAGGGCTTCCAGTGGATGGTTTACACTTTCCAGCAGCCTGTTTATTCAATTCTCTACCTTGTATGGTTCGCAGCAATTTGGTTCCATCTTACTCATGGTTTCTGGAGCGCTATGCAGACTCTTGGTTGGAGTGGTAAGACATGGCTTCAGCGTTGGCAGTGCATCGGCGTATGCTACGTTACAGTGTTGATGGCTGTATTCGCTCTTCTCGTTATTTCATTCTGGTTCGGTTTTGCACCTAGCATCTGCTGTGCTGCTTAATCCGTTATTACCAATTATCATTCATAATTAAATAATATTATGACAAAGCAAATAGATTCAAGAATTCCAGAAGGCCCAGTGGCCGAGAAATGGACTAACTATAAAGCTCACCAGCGTCTGGTGAACCCAAAGAATAAGCTGAAGCTCGATATTATCGTTGTAGGTACAGGTCTTGCTGGTGCAAGTGCTGCTGCTTCTCTCGGTGAGATGGGTTTCAACGTGTTGAACTTCTGTATTCAGGATTCTCCACGTCGTGCTCACTCTATCGCTGCCCAGGGTGGTATCAATGCCGCTAAGTGCTATCAGAATGATGGTGACTCTGTTTATCGTCTTTTCTACGATACAGTAAAGGGTGGTGACTACCGTGCTCGTGAGGCTAACGTTTATCGTTTGGCTGAGGTTTCTAACAATATCATCGACCAGTGTGTTGCTCAGGGTGTTCCTTTCGCACGTGAATATGGTGGTATGCTTGCTAACCGTTCATTCGGTGGTGCTCAGGT
>CAJOPE010000108.1 GCA_905236815.1 uncultured Prevotella sp.
CCCGCTCTCCCCTTCAGGGAGAGGGCCTTTAGGAAAGGTTCCTCGCCCACTCGTGGGAGAGGTTAGGAGAGGGTATGCCACGAGCAAGCAGCACATCAGCTGCAACTGGCAATCAATCACCTAATTAAAGTTACCTTTTGTGGTATACCCTCTCTCTTATCTCTCCCGTTTCACGGGCGAGAAGATACAGCTAACTTACAACAAATTTGTGAGAATCGGTGAACGGGAATTCGTGAGATTATAAAATCAGTGATATTCCGTGAAATCCGTGGCTAAAAAAATAATATTTCATTAATTCATTAATTCAATATTTCTTATGTTTGATTTTGGTAAAAATGCTAGAAGATCAGTGGGTATGAAGATTTGTACTGCTGATGATTTCAATAGAATAATTGATGATACTATGGTATCTAACATCTGTGCAGAAATCGCCGATCTGCGCGAACAGAAGATGCGTGGCGAATTGCCTAAGGAAGATTTTAAGAAGGCTAAGAATGCAGCTAAGATTAAGCTGCCAGTGTTTACCTTTATGTCACATTATACCAATGGTATAAGGAAGAATGAGAACGCTGTGGCTTCTGGTCTTTCAATCTTTGATATTGACGGAATGACTGGAGATCCTCAATTTTTCTTCAAGGAAAAGATTGAGCCTAAAGTTCAGGAGCTAGGGATTGTATTGGTGCATGTTTCACCATCCCAGGAAGGTTTGCACATTATCTTTGTTACTCCTGCCGATAAGACTTATGCCGAAGCGCTGGAGTGGATGGGAAAGCAGTTGGGATGCGAGTTTGATACCACTACCAAGGACCCTGCTAGATGTTCATTTGCCGTGCCTCGTGATTACATCCTTTATATCAACAACGAGGAGCTGTTTAAGGATCGTGAGTATTCTGCCCCTGAAAGAAAGGGGGCTCGTGGTATACCCTCTCCTAACCTCTCCCGTTCCACGGGCGAGGGACAAGAATTAGCATCTGCTGCTGAAAACACCTTCTCCCCCGCTCGTGGGGGAGATAAGAGAGAGGGTATGCCACAAGAGACCCACTCTCAAGAGGAAATCTCAAAGGCCAACTACGCTTTCAACTTATGTATGAAGGAGGCAAAGCTACACGAAGTAGATTTAAATGTAGAGGGTGCTAGACATAATTCACTTCTCTCTATCCTTTCAGTTGGTGCATCAAGATTAATAGCAAGAGATCTAATGAATGAGGTCCTTAAGCTTCACATGCCAAATAATTGGGATGATGAGAATATCCAGCAGCTATTGGATGATTTTTATACCAATTATAACACCACCAAGGTGATGTCGCAGGCATTGAGAGAAATTCATGCCAAGGTTATGAATTTCCATGGTTCTACCCCACAAACTCTAAATGCTATAGAGGATGACGAGGATGATCTCGAGCCTTATGAGGTGAAGATACCAAAGATAGATGAGGAGCATTTGCCTATCGGTTTCAAGGCTTCAGTTCGAGGAGTTCCAGATAATTTAAAGTGGCCTGCTATTGTGGCAGCCCTCCCTATTGCAGCAACATACGCCGATTCAGTAACCGTTCGCTATTGTGATGGAAAGAAGCAGCAGCTGCAGCTCATGTCAATCATCGTGGGTGCTATGGCATCAGGTAAGTCAGTCTGCATGGATGTGTTTGGCAAGTGGGCTAGAATCTTTTACGAAGAGGATGATGCAAACTTTGCGGAAGAGCAGGCCATCAAGATTATGAACAAGAACAAGCGACAGAATGAGCGAGGTGTTGAGACCGATCATAAGCCAATTCATATCGAAGCATTCAAGGCTTCAGAGGCACAGCTTTGTCAGCGTATCAACGATGCAAATGGTCACTCAATTTGTTCTGCGGGTGAGGAGTTGGATGACCTGGTAATGTCTAACCAGGGTGCTTTAGGAAACAAGATGCCGCTTGCAAGATTGGGCTTTGATGGTGGCCGCTATAAGCGAGATATGGCAGGAACACAATCAGTATCTATCAACGTAAAGCATGTAAGGTGGAACTGGATGGTGACTGGAACTTGGGGACAATTCAACAAGCTTTTCCGAAAGGATAATATTGAGAATGGTTTATCTTCTCGTGTCTTAGTCGCCGAAATGCCAGATATGACTTTCGCTCCTATGCCGCAATATACCACCGAGGATCCTACCATTCAGGAGGAGATCGACAAGGCTTGTGAGATTCTTCGATCAAAGGAGGGTTTCTTCGATACCCCTAAGTTGAGAGAGGCCATTTATAATTGGCAGGAGAATGTGAGAGTTACTGCCGAGAAGAATTTGGATAATCCTAGAGGTGTATTCCGAAAGCGTTCTGCGGTGATAGGATTTAGAGCGGGTGTTATCGCTTTTCTTCTCAACAATGAGCAGGAGACAGAGGATGTAATAAAGTTCGCTCTTGACATTGCCCAATATACAATGGAGGAGCAGGTGAAGTGCTTCGGTCCGCTGCTGATGGACAATACCATTTCTGCAATTGGTGAGTGTGAGCGAAAGACTGAAAATTCAACTATCTTCGATCAGCTACCAGAGGAGTTCTCTTCCAAAGATTTAAGGGCTATAAAGGGATATAATGCTCCTAGACAAACGCTTAATTCATGTATTCGCTCATGGGAAAACCAGGGATGGGTTACAAAGATTAGACATGGTTTATATAGAAAAGCTACTCGCGAATGTCCGAATGTCCGAATGTCCGAATGTCCTGAATAAGCTTTTGACATAGGAACTTCTTTAGACATAAGAACAAGAGTACATAAGACATAATAACTCTTTAGAGACATAGTAACAGAATAACAGAATTTTATTTAACATACTTCCCCCTTTGGGGGAAATAAAAATTGAAGAATAATGAAAAATATATTTGTATCAACTACTACCCAGATGGGTATCGTTTCTTTGCCTTTTGGCTATGGTGTTTCATCTTTTTCTGCTGTTGAGCAGCAGGTTGTTTTGCCCGATCCTACTCCTGTAAAGGGGCATTTCGAGGCTGAGGTGGAAATGGAGTTTGAGATTGAGTTGCCTGCTGTCGAGGAATTCCGCAAGCTGCCTGATGAGTTTTACAAGCACGATGCTAACATGGTGTTTGATGAGGAGGAGGACAAAGTAACGGAGGCTATTCGCCAATGGCTTAGTGCTGGATGGATAAGAGAAGTAAACCCTGTTTTATACAAAAAAACACATAAAGGTATGCTCATTTAATACATAGTATCTTTTTAAAGACATAGTATCTTTTCAAAGACATAGTATCTTTTCAGAGACATAGTAACATAATAACATATTTTTTTTAACATACTTCTCCCCCACTTGTGGGGGAGATTAGAGAGAGGGTATGCCACGAGCAAGCTGAAAACATCAAATCATCAATCATCAATCATAAATCACAAATCATAAATCACAAATCATAAATCACAAATCACAAAAATGTGGTATACCCTCTCTCTTATCTCCCCCGTTCCACGGGGGAGAGGAAAAGATCAAAATTTCCTCTCAAAAGAGGAAAAGGATAAAGAAAGGAAATTTAAAATGAAATTAATATTAGAAAGAATCGCAAATCGTGCTAATTATTGTATCGGTAAACTGTATCGGGCTAACGAAGGCCCTCTCCCTGAAGGGGAGAGCGGGGAGAGAGGTCTGTACCTTTGTGACACTCTCGAACCTCACGACACAGGTTTCACCTGCAACTGGGATGTTCACGACATCAAGGAGGCTAAGGAGAAGGCGTTTGGACCTTGTGCTATCCCTACCACCGATGTGGATATGCTCTCACCTCAAGAGCGGGAATCAGAAGGTTTGATGGGCTACTACCCTGTTCTCATCACCAAATCACCTAAGTTTGGCAAGTGGCTGCCGCAGGTAATTGGCGTTCCAGGTTATGCGGGCATTCGCATCCACGGGGGCAATTATCCTAAAGATACCGAAGGGTGCATCCTGCCTGGCTGGAACCGCCACAAGGGAACGGTGGAGGATTCGCAAAAGGCTTTAAAGATCATTATGCAGTGGATGCAGCGAGCCTTCGAGAAGGGCGAAAGAGTTACCCTTGAAATCAGAAGAAAGTATTAACTATCTTACTATCCCCTCCTAATCGGAGGGGATTTTGTTTTCAAAAAATTTTGAATAAAATAGGTGATTATGTCTTATCTGTTCTTATGTTTTTTATCTGTTCTTATGTTACTATGTCTTTATTTGTATGTTCTTATGTCTGTTATTATGTTACTATGTATTATGTACTCCTGTTCTTATGTCTAGATAAGTTCTTATGTCTAAAACAAGTTCTTATGTCGAGCCAAAAAAAGGCAGCCGATGCGAATCCCAGCTGCCTCAATGTAATTCCTAATAATCATAAAATTTACTTTGTATCACTTCTTGGTCCATTGTTTTCCCAAACATTGTTAGGACCAGTCGCATTCTTCAGAAATTTCTCTGAAGGAGTGATATTATTGCGTAATGTGATGTTACTACTTCCCTCATCGGTGTAGAGATAGAACCAATGCTCTGGGTCGTGAACATACGTCGGATGAGCGATATCCCTCACCTCATTCTTCTCGATCACCGTGCCCGGCTGATTGCCGAGTGTATAGATGCCCGCACAATCGTACATGTGCTGCGCATAGTTGTAGATGACGTTCTCGGAAACATGATTGTCGTGCATGCACACACTATCACGGTTCCATCCCCACCCCAGACTGATGCCCGTATAAGAGATGTCGTGAATGGTATTCCTGGAGATGCACATATTGCTGACATAGCCCGCCGCTATCGCCACACAGCCCCAATCCTCGTTGGTGACATCGCTGAAAGTGCTGCCCACTACCTGCTGATGATGGCATACCTCTCGAAGGTCGGCAGGACGATAAGGGAGATGGGTCTCGAGCGCCGATGGCGAGAAACTGCCAGCCACATAGCCATTCATGGCGATATCCTGGAAGTTGCAGCCCTCCACCTTGCCATAGCCGCAGCCCTCCACATAGTCGAGACCACTGCCGCCGAGATGCTCGAAACGGCAATTCGTGAAATCGAGATGGTCGGCATGGCTGATCTGCAGGGCGGCACTGGCCCGGCCCAGCCATCCCTGATTGTCGAGCTTGTGATTGTTGGTACGGTTGATCTGCGGACGAAGCTTGTAGGCCTCGGTGAGATACATGCCTGCCTGCAAAGGCACATGGCCCTCGAAGCTAGGACGCATCCAACTGGTATAGTGGAAACCGATATTCTCAAAACGGATGTTCTGCACACGGCGGTCGGGAGTACCCTCCACCGCCACCAAGGTCTCGAGCGCAGGAGCCTCGGCAACCAAATTGTCCAGCTTCTCGCCCTTGCGAGGCATATAATAGAGTTTGCCCTCACGAATATCGTGATACCACTCGCCCGGCTCATCGAGCAAGGCCAGCGCATTGACGAAATAGAAAGGGGAATTGTGCTTGCTGTTATACATCGGCGATGGCCATGGATGCGAGAACTGCAGACGGGCCTCGGGATTGTGGAAGGTGAGGGCGGCACTATCGCCCTGCACCTGAATATCCTTGACGCGAAGGATGCCGATCTCCCACATCTGATGAAGAACCACTTCGAGATGCTGCGCATGGGCTTTAGCATCGAGAAGTGAGAATTGTGCATTACGAATTGCGCTTGCCGGCACCCAAAGGATGCGGTTCTTCTTATCATAGTTGACGATTCTCGGCATCTTCTCGAAATCGGAGACACTGCGGGCTCTCACTGCCTTCTTGCCATTCACCCACAGCTGACGGAAGTCGAAAGGACGACCCTTAAACTCGGGTACATCGGCTACCAGGTATTTGCCCTCCTTGCGCCATTTGGTAATGGGCAGGGAGCCCACGATATGCGCTCCCGCCTCGCCCACAAAGCGGAGGTTGGAATCCTCAGGGCGCACCTGCAGCGGCTGATACAAGCGATAGGTGCCTGCCTTGAGACGGATATCCACCCAAGGATAGGAGCCCATGCTATCCAACTTCTGATAGGCATCGGCGGATACATGCTTGCGCTTATACTCCCTCGCCTGCTGGAGGGCATCCATCAATGCCTCCTCGCCCTGCGATGGGGAAACCACTATGGTGGTATCGGCTGCGGCATGGGCGGCGGCTGAGGACAGCAGCATGCCGAGGATGATCGTTTTTATTTTATATCTCATATGGTGGGGTATTACTTCAAATTCATCCAAACCGTCATATCCTGCTCACCTCGGTTCTCCCAGGCGAAATAAGGGATGAGACGGATTTTCACTTTCTTGTTTGCTGGAGCAATCTCGCGATAAAGCTCATCCTTGCCCCATGCCTTGTCGGCGGAAAGCAATGCCTCGCCCTCAAGGGCCACCAACTTCGTGCCGGCGATTTCGGTCTCTACCTCCTTGAACTGGATGTCGGAAGGAATCAGCACATTATTAATATTGGCACCTCCCTCGATATCGCTGCCCTCGAGACAATATACCAACGGTCCACGCTTGATGGCCACCTGGTTCTTGTTCTCCTCCACCAACGGATTGGAAGCAATCAGACGAGCCTTCATCGGGAACTCGAGCGAAATGCTCTTCGACTTCTTGATTTCAGGAGCGGAAAGGTCGAAGGTCTGCCATCCCTCGCCTCTACCCGACCATGCAGGAATGCGCACCTTGATTTCCTTCAAGCCCTTCGCCTTGCGGAGGTTGAAAGAGATTTTGCCATCGTATGGATAATTGGTGATCTGCTCGATATCCAAATTCTTGGTTTTCAATCGGTTGGCACCAAACACATTCACATAGAGAATGCTGCCATCCTTGCTCAAGCTATAGGCATACTCCTGCGCCTCGGCCAAAGTGCGGAAGGTGTTAGGCGGACAGCAGAAGCAGCTGATATACTTCTCGCGCTTCTTCGGCCAGCGCATCACATAAGGGAAATCCTTGTTCTTGCGAAGCGCCTGCGTATAGAAATATTTCGTGCCATCCAGACTTACACCTGGAAGAATGCCGTTGTAGAGTTCGTTCTCCACCATATCGGCATATTTCGCATCGCCTGTTGTCGCCAATAAACGCCAACTATAGAGCAATTCACCAATCTGAGCACAAGTCTCGTTATGACTGGTCTCATTCGGCAACTGGAACTTTCGTCCGTAGGCCTGGTGAATTTGCTGAATAGAAGGCTGATCATAAGTGGTTCCATCGGGAGACACACCATCGTAGAGTGCTCCACAACCACCGGTTATATAAAGTTTGTGGTTAGTAATATCGTCCCAAATGCTGGTGAGGTTCTTCATCAGCTGTGCCTCGCCGGTCTCGGCATACATATCGGCCACTCCGGCATAAAGGTAGTTGGCACGAACGGCATGGCCCATCGCCTCATACTGCTGACGGAATGGGATGCGGTCTTGGTTGTGATCCTCGCCATTCTTCACCTGATCTCGGATGTTGATCAATTCCTGTCCAAGCTCGAGATACTTCTTGTCGCCGGTCATTCGATACATCTCGAAAGCGGCCATATAATGCGAAGGACAGATGGCATTGCGGGCCAGTTCGTCGCGATCGTTCTTGAGGAAATTATAGAGGAAATCGGCTGCCTTCACGGCACACTTGAAGAAATTATCCTTGCCGGTGGCACGCTTATGCACGATACCGGCCGTCATCAAATGTCCGAGATTATAGGTCTCGAAATTCAAGCGGGAAGCGAAAGCCCCCTTCTGGTTCTTATCGCCCACCGTGATGCCGATAACGGTATTATCGACGGAATGAGAATCGATGCCCTTATTGCGCTCATCGATGACCACAGGCGTGTGGATATAGCCATCGCCACGCTGTGCCTTCGCCACCTCGGCAATGAACTTATCCATAAGCTCATCAATCTTCTTATCCTTGGTGATGGCATAGATTGCGGCACATCCCTCGAGCCACTTATACATATCTCCATCGTGGAAAGGAGGACCCTTATGGTCGCCCTTCACACTGCCTGCCGCAATCTCGAAATTGCGGAAGCCGTGAGAGACATCAGGATCGTTCCAGGTTTTCCACATATCCCACAGAGAGGTGCCAGAAAGCACATCGAAGCGGTCTTGCCAGAAGCCATTTGTCCACTTCACGCTTCCCATCGGCGTATTCTCCATAATCGCCATCTTGGAATTTCGCATATCGGTGAGTCCTTGGGCCGAAGTGCTCAAGGGTGCTATCGAAAGCAGCAATCCTGCGAGGATATGCTTTGAAATCGGGTGATTCTTCATTTTGTATATTTTCTAGATTTGTTTGTATAAAAGACGAAGAAATGGTTATCTTGTCGCCAATAAAAGTTATTTAGCGATGCATCCCAAGGTATTTCAAATATTTTTTTGTAAGTTTGCAAGCATTGGACAGAACCTAAAAATATATGAAAAAACTTTTTATCTTTCTTGGGGCTATTTGCCTGATTGCTAGCAAAACGGATGCCCGACAGTATATTGTGAAATCGCCTTCGGAGAAACTCGAGATTACAATCTCGGATGATGCGGGCATTCAATGGAGTGTGAAATCGGGCAACACCGTCGTTACTCTTCCCTCCTCTATCGCTATCAGCAGAATCGTGAAGAAAGGGTTGCAACCCGACAGGGTGATTGCATCCTCTACCAAAAAGGGGAAGGATTTCCAAAGTGTAATTCTGAAACTTACGGGCGATATGAACCTGGAATTCAGGGCATACGATGATGCGGCTGCCTATCGCTTTGTGAATCTCGCCAAATTGCCTTTCGAAATCAAGAATGAGGTTTCGGAATATAATTTCGCCGATGACTACAAGGCTTTCATCCCTTATGTGAACGACAACCGAGGGGGTGAGCGCTATTGCTATTCGTTTGAATCTTACTATGATAAGCAGAAACTATCGGAAATGTATGCCGACTCGCTGGCCATTTCGCCACTCGCCGTCTGTCTGCCTGACGGGAAAAAGGCGGTGATCATGGAGGCTGGACTTCGCGATTATCCTGGTATGTTTCTGAAGAAAAATGGGGAGAAGGGATTAACTGCTGAGTTTGCTCCTTATCCGCTCGAAGAGGAAATCGGTGGATATGCCCGCTTAAACTTAATGCCTACCAAGCGGGCCGACTATATTGCCAAAATGAACGATCGAGGCTTTCTGCCATGGCGTGTGATTCTCGTGTCGGACAAGGATACGGACCTGCTCACCAGCAACATCGCTCAACGTCTGGCTCCCAATAGTATGATAAAAGATAAATCATGGATAAAACCTGGAAAGGTGGCATGGGACTGGTGGAACAATACGAATATTACGGGGGTGGATTTCAGAAGTGGCATGAACACGCCTACCTATAAATATTATATCGACTTTGCCGCCCGTAATCATCTGGAATATATCATCATCGATGAGGGATGGAGCGATCCGGAGGATCTCTACAAGATGAATGAGGAAATCGATCTCGACCAGCTCATCACTTATGCCAAAAACCGTAATGTGGGCATCATCCTCTGGAGTAGTTGGCGCAACCTATCGCAACAGGGAAAGGCTAAAACCGAGGAGATTATGAAGCATTATTCAGAGAAGGGCATCAAGGGATTCAAGGTGGATTTCTTCGACCGCGACGACCAGGTGGCTATCAACTCGGCATGGGAGGTGGCTGCGATTGCTGCCAAGTATCATCTGCTGCTCGACTATCATGGTTTGAAGCCTTTCGGCATTCAGTTTGCCTATCCGAATATCCTTAATTTCGAGGGTGTGAAGGGTCTGGAGAACAGTAAATGGGAGCCAAGAGTGGGCGATGGACCTCTGCACGACCAGCCGATGTATGATTGCGAAATTCCTTATCTCAGAATGATACCTGGTCCACTCGACTACACCCCTGGAGCTATGAACAATGCCGTAAAGAGTCAGTTCTTCGGAAATAACGACCATCCTATGAGTCAAGGCACAAGAGTGCATCAGATGGCAATGTACACCATCTTCCACGCCCCACTGCAGATGTTGGCCGACTCCCCTACCCAATATCTCAAGAATAGGGAATGTACCGAGTTCATAGCAGATGTGCCAACGGTATGGGATGAAACGATAGCGCTTGGTGGAGAAATTGGCAAGTATGTAGCCTTAGCAAGAAGAAAAGGCAACAGCTGGTATATCGCTGCCATGACCAACTGGGAGGCAAGGGATATCACCCTCGACTTGAGTAAGATTCCAAATCTTGGCAAATATGCTGTCATCTTCGAGGATGGCATCAATGCCGACAAGGAAGCTACCGATTATAGTCGAAAAACTATGAACCTGGAAAATTTGCAGATGAAGATCCATCTCGCACCAGGCGGCGGATGGACGGCTAAAGTGGAATAGGGATTGGGGATTGATGATTGGGGATTGATGATTGATGATCGATGATTGGTGATTGATGATTGGTGATTGATGATTAAAGATTAATGATTAAAGATTAAAGATTGATGATTGGTGATTGATGATTGATGATTGGTGATTAATGATTAAAGATTAATGATTAAAGATTAATGATTAAAGATTGATGATTGGTGATTGATGATTGGTGATTGATGATTGATGATTGGTGATTGATGATCGATGAAAAAGCCCGGTACGGTAGGGTGCTCAAAAGTTGAAAGAAAGCATCTAAAAGCCCGATAAGGGCGACCTGTGCGAAACCCCATGCGTGGGAGGGCTTTAGCCCGACAAGCTTGGGGGTAAGCCTATCCCCCACACTACTCGGCCCGATAAGGGTCGCCCCTAGCAGTTGGATGCTCAAAACTGAAAGCCCGATTACGGGTGTCCCAAGTAACCCAACGCGTAGGAGGCGAAGCCGACAAACCTTGGGGTAAATGCCCTCTCACAGCATACGTCCAGATACGGGGGACGAGCGGGATAGGATATACTTGATATCCCTAGGCTTGTCGACTAGGGGCGACCCTTATCGGGCCGAGTAGTATTGGGCAGGCTTACCCCCAAGCTTGTCGGGCTAAAGCCCTCCCACGCATGGGGTTTCGCACAGGTCGCCCTTATCGGGCTTTGACTATCTATTGCTCAACTTTTGAGCCCCCTACCGGTACGGGCTGTGATTAGCAAATAAACGTTGCTCGTGGTATACCCTCTCTCTTATCTCCCCCATTACACGGGGGAGAAGAATATCTTTACAACAAAAAATGCTATTAGGATAAATTTCTCCCCCACTCGTGGGGGAGATTAAGAGAGGGTATGCCACGAAATTAAGCAACAATACTAATATTATTAGCAAATAAACGTTGCTCGTGGCATACCCTCTCTCTTATCTCCCCCATTACACGGGGGAGAAGAATATCTTTACAACAAAAATGCTATTAGGGAAAATTTCTCCCCCACTCGTAGGGAGATTAAGAGAGGGTATGCCACGAAATTAAGCAACAATACTAATATTTATTAGCAAATAAACGTTGCTCGTGGTATACCCTCTCTCTTATCTCCCCCGCTTCACGGGGGAGAAGATTGTAAATTGGTAAGAAAATCCTACTTGATGATAAATCCATCCATTGCAGGGATAGTAAGCTTCAAGGTCTTTGGAGCCTTTACCTCCTTCACACCATCCTTGTAATAGAAGGCAACCTTCTTGCCTGCAAGGAAGTCGAGATTAACCTTTACCTTGAGATCCTCATTCGTACCGTTGATACCAGCTACATACCAGGTATCGCCATGGCGACGAGCAAGAATCACATACTTTGTTGGATAACCATCGAGATACTTCACCTCATCCCAAGTTGTAGGGATTTCCTTCATAAAATCACGCTCCCAATCGGCAAGTGTCTCATCCGCCTGAGGAGTTACAGCAACACAGTTCACACTTGTCTGGTTAGTGATGGCTGTAGCCAACTCGAAGATGTCAGAAGTATAACGCTTATGACGGCTCTTGTTATCCTTGCTGAGGAACTTATTCATGATGACACCACCCCAGTCGAAGCTACCAACAGCATTTCTCGAGAATGGATGCATGGTCATCTCGAAACCTTCCATCTTGGCATGATGCTCTGAGAAGAATACATTCTCACTAGCCAATGCAGCCTCGCTTGCTACGAAGTTAGGATACATACGTTCCCAACCACGTGGAAGAGTACAACCATGGAAGATTACCTGAATGCCATACTCATTGGCATCGCTGAGGATATCCTCATAGAGTTTCATGGTCTCCTGCTTGTCACTTCCGAAGAAGTCAACCTTGATGCCGGCAACACCCAATTTCTTGAGCCACTTCATCTCCTTCTTGCGGGCAATGCTGTTGCTCATAATGTTGCGAGGTCCCTGAGGAGCATCGTTCTGAATACCATTACTATTATACCATACCAGCAACTTCACACCCTTTGACTGAGCATAAGCTGAAAGCTGCTCCATCTTGTCTCGGCCAATCTGAGTATCCCAAAGGGCATCCACAAGAATATACTCATAACCATACTTATTAGCAAGGTCGATGAAAGTTACCTGATCGTTGTAGTTGCAAGAGTTATCCTGCCAGATGAGCCAGCTCCAGGTATAGCGACCTGGCTTATACTCCTGAGAAGCCTCGTAAAGAGGATCAACTACATCATAAGGAATAGTTGTCTCTACGATTGGCTTGAGCGAAGAACCCACGGTGATAGTTCTCCAAGGAGTCTCGCCTGGCAAAGAGAATGCAGGAATTGTGCTGCCGATGCCATTGTTCTCACCCTCCTGAGGGAACAAAACGGTATAGCCCTTAGTCTCATCAAAATCGGAAAGGCGGCAAGCACAGTAATTAGAAGTAGTACCTGTCTCGGATACCAAAGCCCACAACTGCTCGCCCTTCTTACCTGCTACGGTAGCAGAGAGGTTGAACAAGCAAGGGAAAGTGTAACCCTGTCCGAACTGAGACTTTACATTCATAGGAGCATCTGCCTTGTACTCCTCCTCATAAGAAGGCTTACTACGGGCAAAGCCCACCATTGGAACGATCTGAGGACAAATGAAAGTGGTGGTTGCATCCGGCATGCGGAAACTTGTGGATTCACTGAACACCTTTACCACCTTGGTGTCCTTGAGTTCAGGGAGTTCATAGCGGAAAGCTACATTGTTGTCGGAAACCTGGAAGTTGACAAAATACTTGTGCTTGTTTGGTGTTTCCACCTCAAGACGAAGCTGATTGGCAACATAATG
Source organism: uncultured Prevotella sp. (assembly GCA_905236815.1). GTDB lineage: Bacteria > Bacteroidota > Bacteroidia > Bacteroidales > Bacteroidaceae > Prevotella. Next base: position 13,087 of record CAJOPE010000108.1, read on the forward strand.
CACCTGCGAGGTCTTGATGGTCTTGAGCGCATAGGATTTCTCCACCTGCTTTTCCTCGGCATTGGTGAAAGAACCATTGTCGGCCGATTTCTCAATGTCGGTGCTCAAACCCAGAGAAGAAGGAAGCATCACTTTATTTCCTTCATACTCAGCACGATAGGTCATCTTCTGATTTTCATCTGAAATAGTTACAACCAGTTTACCATCTGGCGACTTAACTACATAGTCCTTAGCTGACAAGCCCATAGCTGACAGCAAGCTAAAACACATTAAAAATACTTTTTTCATTAGTAGGAATACTAGGTTATTGTGATTTGTTGGCAAATATACAATTAATTTTTAATTTACCAAAGCATAAGTGCGATATGTTACAAATAAAAAACGATATGTAACCAAATAAAAATGCCCCGACATCTCGTCGAGGCAGTTTTTGTTGTTTGTTTTGAATGTTTCAGCAGTTTGTGTTTTATGTAGTTATGATCTTATTTTTGAAAATCAGTTTCTTTTTTACGTTGGCAAAGGTAAATCAAAAATTGATGCAAATCAAATAATTGTCTAATTTTCACGTAAAAAGTTACGAAAACGTTTACGCCGTGTGCGGACACAATTTTATCTTACAAACCCTTATTTTATATTTTTACAGATTTCCATTTGAATTTATTTAGGGTTTACCAAATAATTTCATTAACTTTGCATACATTATTAATAATAGAAGAATTTAATGAAAGAATTTGTAATCTCCGAAGCTAAAGCCGAAACTGCTATTCTGGTGGCTCTTATCACCAAGCAGCAGGACGAGGCTAAGACTAAGGAATACCTCGATGAACTTGAATTCCTGGCAGATACGGCGGGAGCTGTTACTGTCAAGAGGTTCACTCAGAGAGTGAATGGACCTAGCCAGACTTCTTATGTGGGCAAGGGTAAACTCGAGGAAATCAAGGAATATATCAAAATGAAAGAAGACGAGGAGGAGCCTATCGGTATGGTGATCTTCGATGATGAACTCTCGGCTAAGCAGCTCAAGAATATTGAGGCGGAACTGGGAGTGAAGATCCTCGACCGTACGAGTCTCATTCTCGACATTTTTGCGATGCGCGCGCAGACTGCCAATGCTAAGACGCAGGTGGAGCTGGCGCAATATCGCTATATGCTCCCTCGACTGCAACGTCTTTGGACTCACCTTGAGCGTCAGGGTGGTGGCTCCGGATCGGGCGGTGGTAAAGGATCGGTAGGTCTTCGTGGACCTGGTGAGACTCAGCTCGAGATGGACCGCCGTATCATTCTCCAGCGTATGAGTTTGCTGAAACAGCGTCTAGTGGAAATCGACAAGCAGAAGACTACTCAGCGCAAGAACCGCGGAAGACTGATTCGTGTGGCCTTGGTGGGCTATACCAACGTGGGTAAATCTACCATCATGAACTTGATGGCGAAGAGCGAGGTGTTTGCCGAGAACAAACTTTTTGCTACCCTCGACACAACCGTTCGCAAGGTGGTGGTGGAAAACCTTCCTTTCCTTCTTGCCGATACCGTTGGATTTATCCGCAAATTGCCTACCGACCTGGTGGATTCTTTCAAATCTACCCTCGACGAGGTGAGAGAGGCCGACCTGCTTTTGCATGTTGTGGATATCTCGCATCCTGATTTTGAGGAGCAGATCGAGGTGGTAAACACCACTTTGAAGGAACTCGGCGTGAGCGACAAACCATCGATGATCATCTTCAACAAGATCGACAATTATACTTGGGTGGAAAAGGAGGAAGACGATCTCACTCCTGAAACCAAGGAGAATATCTCACTCGAACGCCTCGAGAACACCTGGATGGCCCGCCTCAACGAGAACTGTCTTTTCATCTCTGCAAAGGAGAAGGATAATGTGGACGAATTCCGTAAGGTGCTCTACACCAAAGTGAGAGAATTGCATGTTCAGAAATATCCATACAACGATTTCCTCTATCCGGAAATTGATGAATAAACATAACTTAGAATAGGAACTATGAGAAGCTTAACTGAGGAAGAAATCATCACCCTGCAAGAACAGGGATGTAGTGCCGAGGACTGGACCGCTATCAATGTGGGCGAGGATTTTGAGGCCGCATATATTCAAAATACAAGTTTCTATGGTGACATCACTTTAGGTGTCTTCGAGAAGAACATCGAGATTGAGGAGGGCTTTGCCAAGCATTCAGGTATCCGAAATGCTGTACTCAAGGATGTCACCATCGGCGATAACTGTTTGATAGAGGGTGTCCACAACTTCATCTGCAACTACGAGATTGGCGAGGAATGCTATATTTCGAATGTAGGCAGAATCTGTACCACCAATGATGCCACCTTTGGCGAGGGAAATCTGGTAAGTGTACAGAATGAGGGAGGTGATGGCAATGTCATCATCTTCGACGCACTCACTTCCCAGTTGGCTGCTTTCATGATTCTTCATGCAAGCGACAAGGAACTGAGCGAGGCGCTTCGCAACTCTATACGAGCATATATCAGCAATCAGAAGCCCGAAAGAGGTGTGATCGGCTATCGTGTGAAGATTGTCAACACTACCGATATCAGCAACACCATCATTATGGATGATTGCGAGGTGAGTGGGGCCTCTCGCATCAGTGATTGTACTTTCATGAGTACTTCTGAAGCCAGCACTTTCATTGGCAACGATGTCATCATCGACTCTACGATTGTTCAATCAGGCAGTAGTGTGCTCGATGGTGCCAAGGTGGATAATTGCTTTGTGGGCGAGGCTTGCCATATCGGTAAGGGAGCCTCAGCCGAAGCTTCTCTCTTCTTCGCCAACAGCTATCTCGATAATGGTGAGACCTGTGCCGCCTTCTGCGGTCCATTCACCGTTAGCCATCACAAGAGCAGTCTGCTCATCGGTGGCGCCTATTCTTTCTACAATGCTGGCAGCAACACCAACTTCAGCAACCACGCCTACAAGATGGGTCCTATCCATTGGGGCACTATGGAGCGAGGAAGCAAGACAGCAAGTGGTGCCCATATCCTATGGCCTGCCACTATCGGTACTTTCTCGATGTGTATGGGCAAGATTCAGAGCCATCCACATGTAGAGGCTTTGCCTTTCAGCTATATCTTCGGCGTGGGCGATGCCACTTATCTCGTTCCTGGCAGAAACCTCACTACGGTGGGCACCTGGCGAGACATCAAGAAATGGCCTAAGCGCGATATGCGTCCTCGCATCGGCCGACAGAGCATTGTGAACTATGACTGGCTTTCTCCTTTGGTGGTTTTGGAATGCATCAAGGGCCGTACCCTTCTCGAGCAGCTTCGAAAGGAGCAGGGCGAGAATGTGGCCAGCTATACCTATAATGGCTGTACTATCCGCAACGAGAGTTTGCAGAGAGGAATCAAGCTTTATTCGATGGCTATCCGACTTTATATCTATCAGGCACTATGCGAATGCAAGGAGGTGGGACTTCCTTCCACTAGCATTGGCACAGGCGAGTGGATAGACCTTTCGGGTATGTATCTCCCTGATACAGAGGAGCGCCAGCTAGTAAACGATATCAAGGATGGCAATTTGAGTGATATCAACGATATCGCCGAGAAGTTCCAGGAGATTCATCAGGACTATGCTACCTATCGATGGGCATTCACCTATCGAGTTATCTGCAACATCTGCAATCTCGAGCAGCTCACACAAGAGGATGCCGACCGCATCAAGGCACAATGCGAGCCTACTTATACCGAATGGCTCAATGCCATCAAGTATGATGCCGAGAAAGAATTCCAAATGGGCGATGTAGCCGAAGAAGAACTGAATTCCTTCCTCGAAGGCATTCGATAATAAATTCAATATTTAAGAGTAAATAGAAAACGGATTAATGTAAAAAATAAGATGAAATTTAAATTAGCACTTGCAATCCTTGCTCTAGCAACAACCACTGCTTCTGCCAAGGATTATCACTTCACCACTGTAAAGGGTGACCCTACACAAACACGCATCTATACCCTCGACAACGGTCTGAAGGTGTATATGAGCGTAAACAAACTGAAACCACGTTTGCAGACTTACATTGCTGTAAAGACGGGTTCAAGAAACGACCCTAAGGAAACAACCGGATTGGCTCACTATCTTGAGCACTTGATGTTCAAGGGTACTACCCATTTCGGTACTAGCGATTTGGAGAAGGAGCGCCCATTGCTCGACTCTATCGAGAATCGCTTCGAGCGCTATCGCTATATCGTCAACAATGAGCAGCGCAAGAAATGGTATCATCAGATTGATTCCCTTTCTCAGTTGGCTGCTAAATATAACATCCCAAATGAGTACGACAAGATGATGTCGGCTATCGGTAGTGAGGGCTCTAACGCCTATACTTCCAATGATGTTACTTGCTATATCGAGGATATCCCATCCAACGAAATCGAAACTTGGGCTAAGATTCAGAGCGACCGCTTTCAGAATATGGTAATCAGAGGCTTCCATACTGAGTTGGAGGCTGTTTACGAGGAGTTCAATATCGGTTTGGCTAATGATGGCAACAAGGAATGGGTAGCTCTCAACAAGAAGCTCTACCCTACTCATCCTTATGGTACTCAGACTACAATCGGTACGCAGGAGCATCTCAAGAATCCTTCTATCGTAAATATCAAGAATTACTTCAAGCGCTATTATGTGCCAAACAATGTAGCAATTTGTATGGCAGGCGATTTCGACCCTGAAAAGACTATTGCTCTCATCGACCAGTATTTCGGCGATTGGAAACCAGCGAAGGAAGTTACTCGTCCTGAATATGCTCCAGTAGCCGACCTCAAGGCTCATGTCGATACTACCGTAATTGGCAAGGAGGCTGAAAATCTCATTATGGGTTGGAAGTTTGATAAGGCTTCTTCTCATCAGAACGATACCGTTGATGTCATAGCTGATGTTCTCAGCAACGACAAGGCTGGTCTCTTCGACGTAAACCTTTCTCAGCCTATGAAGGTGATGGGCGCTTATGCCTATAATGAATCGATGACCGACTATTCAACCTTCCTCATTGAGGCTATGCCTAAAGAGGGACAGAGTCTGGAGGAGTTGAAAGGCTTGATTGTTGGCGAAATCGAGAAGCTCAAGAAGGGTGAATTCGACGACGATCTCATTCAGAGTGTAGTTGCCAACAGAAAACGCAGCTTCCTCGAGGGTCTCGACAAGAACAGAAAGCGTACCGAGATGATGAAGGATGCCTTCATCAATGGTGTGGAATGGAAGGATGCTGTAGAGCAGCTCGACCGTATGGGCAAGATCACCAAGAAGGATTTGGTAGCCTTTGCCAACAAGTATCTTGGCGACAACTATGTTTGCGTTTATAAGAAGCAGGGCGAGGATAAGAGCGTCAACAAGATTGAAAAGCCATCTATCACCCCAATTCCTACCAACAACGATAAGCAGAGCGACTTCCTCAAGCAGATGGTGAATGCAGAGCCAACACCTATTCAGCCTGAGTTTGTTGATTTCAAGAAGGATATCACTTCCGACAAGTTGAAGAATGGCAGCAAACTGCTCTACAAGCAGAATACTGAGGATGATCTCTTCACATTGACATTCGTATATCCTATCGGAACAGAAACCGATAATGCCATCGATATGGCTGCCGGCTACTTCGACTATGTGGGCACCAACAAGATGAGTGCTTCCGAAGTGAAGAAGCAATTCTATAAATTGGCTTGCGATTTCTCTATCAGTGTAAGAGGGGATGAGACTCGCCTCACTTTAAAGGGTTTGAACAGCAACCTCACCAAGGCTTTGCAGTTGATGACCAACGTATTTACCAATGCGAAGGCCGATAAGGAGAGCTATGATAAGTTTGTTAGCCTCATTATGAAGTCTCGCGCCGATATGAAGGCTAATCAGCGTACTAATTTCCAGGCTTTGCAGAAATATGGTATGTATGGCAAATACAATAGCATGCGCAACCAGATGAGTGAGGCTCAGCTGAAGGAGGCTAATCCTCAGGAATTGCTCAACAAGTTGAAGATGCTTGGCCAATATACCTTATTATATTATGGACCAACTTCGGTGAAGGACTTGAAGAAGGAGATTGCCAAGAATGGCCTCAAGCCAAGCGATATCGTTATCGATCGTGCTGCTCAGCCTTACATCGCCGAAACTACTCCTAAGACAGAGATTCTTCTTGCACCATACGATGCAAAGAATATCTATATGATTCAGTATAATAACGAGAACCGCGACTGGAAGGTGGAGAATGCTCCTATCAATAGTCTCTTCAACAACTACTTCGGTGGTGGTATGGGCGCTATCGTTTTCCAGGAACTTCGCGAGGCAAGAGGTTTGGCTTATTCTGCTTGGGCTAGCTATAACGAGCCTAGTCGCAAGGGCGACAAGGAGAACTTCAATACTGGCATCATCACTCAAAGCGACAAGATGATGGATTGTATCAATGAGTTCAACAACTTGCTCAATGATATGCCTGCTCGTCAGGCTGGTTTCGACCTTGCTAAGCAGAGCTTGATGAAGACGCTCGCTACTGAGCGCTATAACAAATACAGCGCACTCATCTATTATCTCTATATGCAGAAGTTGGGTCTCGACTACGATATCAACAAGAAGATCTATGAGCAGATTCCTAATCTCAAGCTCAGCGACCTGGTGAACTATGCTAAGGAGCGCATTTCCAACAAGCCTTATAAGTATATCATCCTCGGAAACGAGAAGGATCTCGACATGAAGGCTTTGGAGAAGATTGGTGAGATCAAGCGAGTTTCTACCGAAGAGATCTTTGGGTTCTAAGAAAACCCACCTCCAACTCCTCCCCAAGGGAGGAGAGGTTGATTTGATTATCTGCTGAATTTAAGGCAGGACAATCTGGAGGGTGAATCTCATTTAGACTTAGATACAAAAACATTAATATATAATTAATAACTAATTCCATCAAAAATCCTCGAAAGGGGGCAGAAGAGCTGATGAAGGCATTCTCTCTTTGAAGGGGATTTAAGGTGGATTAAAAAGATTAATATGGCAAACGTAGATTTTAAGTATGCTCCTATGTTCCAGCTGGGTAAGGACGATACAGAGTATCGCCTCCTCACCAAGGAAGGAGTAAGTGTTGGCGAGTTCGAAGGAAAGAAGATCGTCAAAGTTAGCAAAGAAGCCCTCACTCTTCTTGCTCAGCAGGCTTTCCACGATTGCGAGTTCATGCTCCGTCGTGCTCACAACAAGCAGGTTGCTGCTATCCTCAACGATCCTGAGGCTAGCGAGAATGATAAATATGTTGCCCTCCAGTTCCTCCGCAATGCCGAGACTGCTGTTAAGGGTGTATTGCCTTTCTGCCAGGATACTGGTACTGCTATTATCCATGGCGAGAAGGGTCAGCAGGTTTGGACTGGCTTCGAGGATGAGGAGGCTCTTTCTCTTGGTGTTTACAATACTTACACTCAGGAGAATCTTCGCTACTCTCAGAATGCTCCTCTCAACATGTATGATGAGGTGAATACTAAGTGCAACCTTCCTGCTCAGATCGATATCGAGGCTACCGAGGGTGCTGAGTATCGTTTCATCATGGTTGCTAAGGGTGGTGGTTCTGCCAACAAGACTTATTTCTACCCTATGACAAAGGCTACTATCCAGAATGAGGGTACTCTTCTTCCATTCCTCGTTCAGGAAATGAAGCACTTAGGTACAGCTGCTTGTCCTCCTTACCACATCTGCTTCGTTATTGGTGGTACTTCTGCCGAGAAGAACCTCCTTACCGTGAAGTTGGGTTCTATCAAGTATTATGATAATCTCCCTACTACTGGTGATGAGACCGGTCGCGCTTTCCGCGATATCGACCTCGAGAATAAGTTGCTCGAAGAGGCTCACAAGATTGGCTTGGGTGCTCAGTTCGGTGGTAAGGCATTCGCTCACGATATCCGTGTAATCCGTTTGCCTCGTCATGGTGCTTCTTGCCCTATCGGTATGGGTGTAAGCTGTTCTGCCGACCGCAATATCAAGGCTAAGATCAATGAGGATGGTATCTGGATTGAGAAGATGGATGAGAATCCTTCAGAGTTGATTCCTGAGGAGTATCGCAAGCCAGGAGAGGGCGCTAAGGGTATCGAAATCGACCTCGACGAGGGTATGGATAAGGTTCGCGCTGAGCTCACCAAGTATCCTGTTTCTACTCGCGTTAGCTTGAAGGGTACTATCATTGTTGCCCGCGATATCGCTCATGCTAAGATCAAGGCTCGTCTCGATGCAGGTGAGGGTATTCCTCAGTATTTGAAGGATCACCCTGTTCTCTATGCAGGACCAGCTAAGACTCCAGAAGGCTATGCTTGTGGTTCTATGGGCCCTACAACCGCTAACCGCATGGACCCATACGTAGATGAGTTCCAGGCAAATGGTGGTTCTTTGGTAATGATCGCTAAGGGTAACCGTACCGATGTTGTTACCGAGGCTTGCAAGAAGCATGGTGGTTTCTATCTTGGAACTATCGGTGGTGTAGCTGCCGTTCTTTCTCAGAGCAGCATCAAGAGCATTGAGTGCGTAGAGTATCCAGAGCTCGGTATGGAGGCTGTTTGGAAGATCAAGGTTGAGGATTTCCCTGCATTCATCCTCGTTGATGATAAGGGCAACGACTTCTTCAAGCAGTTGAAGCCTTGGACTCCTTGCAATAAGTAATACCCCAACAAGCCTCCCCGAAGGGGAGGATGTTCTTCGTGGATAAAATAAAATAATCGCATCAAGTTTTTCTTGGTGCGATTTTTCTTTGAGAGAGATTCAAAATCCCAGCTACCTTTGTCACCATCGGCCTGGGCCAGCGCACCACTTGTCCAAGGCCCTGTCTAATACCGAGAAAATGGTATTTCCAGCATTTCTCCCCCATTTATGGGGGAGATCAAAGAGAAGGTATACCACGAGAAAGGGGGCTTTGGCAAATCAATCTAGCCCACAAAAAAAACGTTGGAAATTCGAATTATAATCAACACTTCCAACGTCGGTATACTTCGTAATAGGGAATAATCCTATTGGATAATCAGCAATTAACAATAATATGATTTTGGCAGGCTAAAGGAGACAAACTTAAATACAACCCATAAGATTGACATGAAAGATAGTCCTACTACATGGAAAATAAATTCTCCAATCGACTTGATAGAATCGGCTACAATAGTGCCTGCATTTCTAGGGGTTTTAATTTCATTCATGATGTCTATAAGTAATAAATGGAATAATGCGTATTGTTTTATGCCGCAAAAGTAACAATTTATCACTTCAATCTTCAACATCACCCGTTAAAAAACCTTTAAACCCTAAAATTAGTTGCCAAGAAGCACATTATCGATAACATCAATAGCCCTTGAACTATTGTCAAGACCGTTGAAGAGATAGTAATACCGGCCCGAATGGGGATCATTCTCAAGCAGCACCGACACATCTCGGATATTAACAAGCTGACACCCCCCCTAGCGCCCAGATAGTTAATCTCAATTTTAAAAATCTATCTTATAATAAGCAAATAAACAATGATCGTGGTATACCCTCTCTTTGATCTCCCCCATAAATGGGGGAGAAATGCTAGACAAATAAACTTTTTGAAATTTCCACAAATGCTTGAGAATAAAACCTTTATAAATAATTCTGACAAAGACTAAATATCTGGAGAAAAACCCTCTCGTTCGCTTAAAACATGATAGTACATGCCCTTTACCTCGCAAGTTCGTAAAGTTGTCCAACAGCCATCTGTGCCAGTAATATAAACCTTATCGCCTTCCGAGCCTTGGTAGGAATAACTAATGCCTGATAACAAATAGACTATCACTGAAAAGAATAGTAAACGTCCAATTGTTGCTTATCAGCTTTAAACAGAGTACTTTCGAGTACCCCGTTTTATGCTAGGCTGAGTAAGATTTAAGAC
>CAJOPE010000109.1 GCA_905236815.1 uncultured Prevotella sp.
AAGAATGGCAACTCTAAATTCAATGCAATACTTGCTGTTGTTCAACAGTAGGATAACTATTCATGCCATGGGGTGCTGAGTAGTTACGTCGATGCGTTGAAATGTTAAAAAAGCTAACTCAATGGTTTAGGTGGTCTAAACCGACGGTTTGCGACCTCTAAATGGTGCATTTACGTTGGCTATTTCAACTATATTCTCTAATCATTAAATTTCAACCAGTTATATTTCGCCGAACTCACATTAATTATAATTAGTCTTGGAATTTAATTTAGGGGCATACCCTCTTCAATCTCCCCCGCGAGCAGGGGGAGAAGTATGGTAAGATTATCCTTCTATGAATTATACAGGTTAAACTGATATTGTTTGCCAATATTTCGCCAATAATCCTTTTTTCTAGAATTTCAATGATGACTAAGAACAGAAAATAAGAAATGGATTGAACTTCAAAGAGAGAGAAATAAGAATAAGAGAGTAAAACCATTTAAATTTAATTTGCTGTAAATCAATGATATATAGAAAATGGTGAATAGTTTTTGAAAAGTATTTTTTATATTATATAAAAAGAAAAAACTCTTTAAGTATTTCTACCTAAAGAGTTTCAAATGATTCCGGGTGGACCTGGTGGGATTCGAACCCACGTCCGCACAAGGAAACCATACGCTTTCTACATGCTTATTCCAGCCTTGAATTTTCGAGCATTAGCAAGACCTGGACCACCAACTAATGCCTTATCCTCTAAAGTTTCATTTCAGCATCGAGGCCTGCAGAAACTATTTCCGATTTACCTGCACCGCTTGACCAGCAAGATTCGGAACAACATCCGCTGAGCGATGTCTCGTTGCGTCACCTTGTGACGCAATAAAGCCAGTAACCTACTGTACTTCGGTTAGGCAGCGAGAGCGTAATTATTTTCGCCAATTAATTGTTGATCACTAGGATTATAGAGCTAGCCATCGAGACTCTGCATGCTTACGTACCATTTCGTCTCGCCGTCAAATCCAGTCAAGCCCGTGGTAACGTATACCTTTTCTGTTTGCAAATTTAATGCAAACTCTTGAAATGGCAAAATAAAAATCGATGTTTCTGCTGTTTTCCCAAAGAAAAGGCTCAAATACCTTGCGGAATTTGAGCCTTCTGTAATATTATAGGGTGAAATTATTCGCCGATTGTAATGGTATATTCACTCATGAAGCTTGCTCCTGGAAGCAACTGATTCATAAGATACTTATCCTTGAACTCACCATCGAACTCTGCCCAGTCGTGCAAGCCATACCATGGCTCAATGCAGATGAATGGGGCGTGCTTGCCGGTAGGGCTCCAAAGACCCACTGCTGGAGTCTTGATATCGAGGGTTACTACAGGCTTCTCCTCCTGGTCGAGCAACTCAATGTGCTTGAGCTGACTGCGGTCGAAGATAACAGCATCATCAGCAAAACTGTCCTCGTTGAACTCCCATACGCCATCCTTAGTTTCTACCTTGTGGTAGCCTGGAGTGATGCAGCCGCCTACATTTCCATAGAGGCGCTCAGGCTCCTTGTTGTCGAAACGCAACTTACCCTTGAGGTAATCGCCCTTGTGCATACCTGGTACACGGAATGCTGGGTGACCGCCAATCTGGAAGTAGATGGTCTTGTCGTCAGTATTCTCAACGTGCCAGATGACGTGGAGCTTGTTTCCCTCAAGACGATAGCTGATGGCGAGATTGAAGTGATAAGGATAATCCTTCAGAGTTTCCTCGCTGTCGGTGAGCGCATAAGTGATGCGGTCCTGGCCAGCGATGATTAGCTGGAAGTCGGTATCGCGTGCAAAGCCATGACGGCCGAGCTTGAACTCCTTGCCCTCAGTGCGATAAGTGTCTTTCCAAAGTCCGCATACAATAGGGAAGAGGATAGGAGAGTGGCGATTCCAGAAGTTCTCATCACCATCCCAAAGATATTCCTTACCTTCAGCGTCCTTAATACTCTGCAATTCTGCACCATGGTTGCTGATAGTAACCGTTAGTTTGTCGTTCTTGATTTGTTCCATTTTTCTATAGTTTTCAGAATATAGTGCAAAGATAGAAAATTATTATGAATTAGGAAATCTGAAACAGAATTATTTCGTACCTTTGCAACGAAATTAGTTGGAAATCAGTTTGGGTTTTCTTAGGAAAATGAATTCGAATAAGATCAAAGGATATGCTGCTGGCATTCTTACAGCGATTTTCTACGGTACCAATCCCCTTGGCACTCTTACTCTTTATGCCGATGGCATTAATGCTGGCTCTGTTTTGTTCTATCGCTATATTTTAGCCGTTGTGATGTTTGCGGCTTGGATGCTTGTTACCCGCGAGGATTTCCGCATCAAATGGGGGCATGCTATTAAGTTTGCAGTGCTTGGCACTTTTATGGCGATGTCGTCGGTGGCACTCTATGTGAGTTTCCATTATATGGATGCTGGTGTGGCAAGTACCATTCTCTTCTCTTATCCGATAATGACGGCGGTGCTGATGGTGGCTTTTTTCCATGAGCGTGTTACCTGGACAACCACCTTGTCGATCACCCTCGCCGTCGCAGGTATTGCCTTGCTCTATCGGGGAGATGGCAATGTTACCTTGAGTGGAATGGGTATCATTCTTGTGCTCCTTTCAAGTCTGCTATACGCCTTCTATATCATCTCTGTAAATCAGTTTCACACCAGCTACTCTCCGGTGAAGTTCACATTCTGGGTGGTCTTCTTCGGATGGTTGTCGATAGTGGTATATTGCGGAATTGCAGGCGATTCCATCCAACTGCTTCATGGTTGGAAAGAGTGGGCAAGTGGCATCCAACTGGCTTTGCTGCCAACCGTTTTGAGTCTTTATTTCATGACGATTGCCATTAAGAATATCGGAAGTACTCCGAGTGCCATTATGGGTGCACTCGAACCAGTAACAGCTGTGGTCATCGGAGTTTTCATCTTCGGTGAATTGTTTACTTTCCGTCTGGCAGTGGGAATTGTACTCATCCTTTCTGCCGTGATCTTGATAGTGTTGAGAAAAAATCATTAAACATAAGTGTATATGGAAAACAATGAAAGTACAGATGCTGAGCGATTGCTAAGACGAAAGCTCGACTTATTGGTAAGAACAGGTGTTGTGCTGATGGAGAGCAATGCCGATAGTGCAAGAATCTTCCGAAATATGCAGCGTGCTGAGGCTTACCTTGGATTGCCGGAGGAGAATGTGCATATCTATCTGAATTACAACATCATCATGGTGAACTTGAGTGATTCGGAACATTCGTTCTCGAAGTATCAGCGATGCAAGAAGCATTGTGTGGAATATTCCATTATCTCGAAGGTGAGCAAGATGCTTTGGACGGCTATCAGCGAGGACTGGTCGCTGGATAAATACGAGGAGGAACTTAACTCTCTGGCAAATATCAAGAAAAACTATACCCATTGGCAGATTGCTGCAGCTGCCGGCTTTGCCTGTGGTGGATTCTGTATACAGTTTGGTTGCGACTGGACTGCTTTCTTCTATGCTTCTCTTGCTGCGATGTTGGGATTCCGTCTCAAGATGTTCTTGGGCGAGAAGAAGATGAATGCCTATGTAGGTATCGGTATTTCAGCCTTTGTGGCTACCTTACTTGCCTGGCTTTCAACTTTCATTTCGCTTACCCCTGCCATCAGTAGCGTTGTTCCTAGTTTTATGGTGACATCCACGCCTTGGCATCCGCTCATGGCTTGTATGCTGTTTATCGTTCCAGGCGTACCGCTTATCAATTTTGTGAGTGATATGTTGAGCGATTATGTTCAAGTGGGCCTCACCCGAGCGATGACCACACTGCTGACAGTTCTAGCGATGGCATTTGGTATTGCCTTGGCCATTCAGGTGTGTGGCATTGACAACTTCGTGAAGGATTTGAGTATGACTCCTCATCATAGTTATATTTCGTATGCGGTAGCTGCTGCTATTTCAGCGATGGGTTTCTCTACTATTTATAATACTCCTCGACGCATTCTTCCTGTACTTGCGATAGGAGGTATCATAGCAGTATGTACCCGAAACTTTGTGAACTTAGGACCAAGTACTGGAAATATCGGGTTGGACTGGGGACCTATTGTTGGCTCATTCATAGGCTCAGCCCTCATTAGTTTGATTGCTACCAAGTCGGCTCATTGGCATCATATCCCTCATCAGGTGATAGCCATCCCTTGTGTTATCCCAATGGTACCAGGAGTGCTGATGTATCGCAGTTTGTTTGCATTCATTGATATGCAGGGTGTAGTAGGTGAGTTAACAGTAGCCTTTAACTATGCCGTTCATGCTGGACTCATTATTCTCTTTATCGCGGCAGGAGTTGCTATTCCGAATATCTTTGTGAGAAGAATGATTCAGCCAAAGCGTAAGCAAAAACTCATTAATATGATAAAGGAGCGAAGAATCAAACATGGAGAAATGGTTGATTTGAGCGAAATGTAAAAACTATATATGATATGAGCCATTTCTAGATGTAATTAAATCTAGAAATGGCTCATATTTTATAATCCTACGTTTGCCTGGATAATTCATAAGTTACTATAACTCCAAAGTTTGTAAAACCAAACTTGGCTATTCCTTTATTAAAGCTTCATTTTTCTCCAGATGCACCTAGGAATTCTGCGCCAGAAAGCAGTGATGATTCGCCATTTCCAATTAATAACGCGAATGTGCTTGTGATGCTCTATAGCCCAGACAATCTCCTTTGCTACATCTGTAGGTTTGAGCATTAATGGATATTTGAAATCACCATTCAACAGGTCGGTATCCACAAATCCAGGACGAATATCTGTAAAGCGAATGTCGAGTTTCTGAATATTAGCCAATTGTTCCAATGCCTGAATGTATGTATTCTGCATTGCCTTTGTTGCAGAGTAGCTTGGCGAAGGTCCTAAACCTTTGGTACCTGCTATCGAGGAGATGCAGGCAATATGTCCATGTCCTTTCTCGGCAAAGTGGCGGTATGCCTCGCCAATCATTCTGGTAAAGCCCAATCCATTCGTATTAACCGTATTCAGTTCGATATCTCTTTGAAGTTCCCTGTTCTGCTTGCCAATACCTGCAACGTGGAAATAGAGGTCGATGCCATCCATTTCGACCATCATCTGGCGCAGTTGATAGTCGGCATCTTCTGATGTAACATCAATCTGCTTAACTAGAGCAGCATTGAGATCTTGCAGACGTTCCACCCTTCGGGCAGCAACACCTACAGTCCATCCTTTTTCTATGAGGATTTTTGCCACCTCATAACCGATGCCCGAACTGGCACCCACGATAATTGCTTTCTTGTTTTCCACGTTCTCAAGTTATTAGATAGTGATTTCGCCAGAACCGTAGCACTTGTGGTGATTTTCATCATAAATCACACAGAACTGACCTGGAGCTACACCATGAATAGGCTGCTCGCTATGTATGATATATTTGCCATCGGCTTTTTCAACTGTGGCTGGATGATATTCTGGAGTATGACGGATCTTGAATGTTACCTTTTCTGGTAAATCCTCGATGCCTTCAGTCAGGAAATCGAATGCATGGATAGGGAAATCGCTCTTGTAGGCAGTCTTTGGATCATAGCCATGACTAACATAGAGAATGTTTTTCTCAACATCCTTCTTTACTACAAACCAAGGTCCACCGCCGAAGCCCAATCCCTTGCGCTGTCCGATGGTGTGGAACCACAAACCCTTGTGATCGCCGATTTTCTTTCCTGTTTCCAGTTCGATGACATCTCCAATCTTTTCGCCAAGATAACGACGTACATATTCGTTATAGTCGATATTGCCAAGGAAGCAGATTCCCTGACTATCCTTGCGCTTTGCATTGATGAGATGCTCTCGTTCGGCAATCTCGCGAACTTCGTTCTTGATATGATGACCGATAGGGAATATAGCCTTTTTGAGCTGCCACTGATAAATCTGGGCAAGGAAATCGGTCTGATCCTTTACAGGATCTGGACTTGCTACCAGCCATTTTTTCCCATCGATGACTTCCGTCTGGGCATAATGTCCCGTTGCGATGAGATCGTAGTTATGTCCCATTTTCTCATCAAAGGCACCAAACTTGATGAGGCGGTTGCACATCACGTCAGGGTTTGGGGTAAAGCCAGCCTTGACTTTATCCATCGTATATTTTGTTACGTTGTTCCAGTATTCTTGATGGCAGTCGATTACCTGGAGCTTGCATTTGTAGCGGGCAGCAACAGCTGTCGCCATCTCCAAGTCCTCCTCAGAACTGCAGTCCCATTCCTCTTTCTCCTCAGGACCAATCTTGATATAGAAACAGTCGGGATGAAGTCCATGACTGGCAAATTCATACACCACAACAGAACTATCGACACCGCCCGAAAGCAGCACCGCAATCTTCTTATCTTTTAATTCCTCGTAATTTATCATATTCGTTTGCAAAGATACACAATTTTAATGTAAAGAATAGGAGATATTAAATATTTTTGTTACCTTTGTCGTGAACTCAAAATCAACGAAATATGAATAGCGAACCTGTTTTAAATAAACCGAATAACGAATATAACAAATTATTTCAAAGTATAGCTTTGATGGTTGGCTTTTGGATGCTTATTGCCTATCTGTATGATCAGTCGAGAACTGTTGTGCAGGAGGGTGCTATCTATATGTCTGAAAGTTATCATCCTGCCCCTGCTTGGATTATGCTGGTGATTGCAGGAATAGCCTCTTTGACTTCAATTCTGCTTCTTGCAAGCGCCAAGCACCCTGGTCCTTGGTTGCATATCAACAATCTTACCTTTGATGATATGAATGATAGACAGAAAAAAATAACAACAGACTCCTTATATGGTTTAAGTAATCTGTTGTTAGTGATGTTTGCTGCTGTTTGCATAATGATGGTTCCTCAGTTCTTGCCTCATAGTATAAGCTTGCCTGTTTTTTTTGTAATATTAGTAGGTCTGCTTATCTATACCTGTAGAGTAGGTATCAAAGTCTATAAGGCAAAATAACTGATTTATAACCCTTTCATAGTGAGGCTGATGCGATGACGACGACTATCGACTTCCACCACCTTCACTCTAACGTGCTGATGTAGTTTCACTACCTCGGTAGGATCCTTTACGTAGTGGTCGCTCAGCTGACTGATATGTACCAGTCCATCTTGATGAACACCGATATCTACAAAGGCACCGAAGTTGGTAATGTTGGTGATGATACCTGGCAATTCCATACCAGGAATCAAATCCTCAGGAGTATGCACATTCTTGTCGAATTCGAATACCTCAATCTTGTCGCGTGGATCCAATCCTGGTTTCTCCAACTCCTTCATAATATCCTTTAGAGTAGGGATACCTATCTCCTCAGTAACATATTTCTTGATATCAATCTTCTTTCGCTCCTCAGCATTTTTGATAAGATCAATCACCTTGCATCCACAGTCTTTAGCCATTTGTTCCACTACCTTGTAGCTTTCTGGGTGAACAGCAGAGTTGTCGAGTGGATTCTTAGCTCCTGGAATTCGAAGGAAACCTGCACACTGCTCGAAGGCAGAAGGACCTAAGCGAGGTACTTTCTTGAGTTGGGCTCTGGAAGTGAAAGCTCCATTTTCCTTGCGGTAATTAACGATGTTCTGAGCTAGGGAAGGACCCAAACCACTGACGTAGGTAAGCAGATGCTTGCTGGCTGTATTCACGTTCACGCCAACAGAGTTCACGCAGAGTTCCACCGTTGTATCAAGCGATTTCTTCAACTGCGACTGGTCCACATCATGCTGATACTGTCCCACACCGATGCTCTTTGGATCAATCTTTACCAATTCGGCAAGAGGGTCCATCAATCTTCTGGCGATGCTCACAGCACCTCTCACGGTTACATCCTCCTCAGGGAATTCCTCTCGGGCAGTCTCTGATGCTGAATAAACAGAAGCACCATCCTCAGAGACCACAAAGATTTGAACTTCGTGATCAAAGGTCAAATTGTGGATAAAATCGGAGGACTCTCGAGAGTAAGTTCCATTACCGATAGCGATGGCTTCAAGTTTATAGTCCTTTACCAATTTAAGCAGTTGCTTACCTGCGCTTTCAGGCTGACGTGCGATGTGAGCCACCTCGTGATGCAGCAGATTGCCTTGAGCGTCCAGACACACAATCTTGCAACCTGTTCGGATACCTGGGTCGACACCCAATACTCGTTTTTGTCCAAGAGGAGCTGCTAATAAAAGCTGCTTCAAGTTCTCTGCAAAAACCTCGATGGCTTCCTCATCGGCTTGTTCCTTGCTGGAAGTAGTGAACTCGGTTTCCATAGATGGCTTGATGAGACGCTTGAATGAGTCTTCGATTGCTTCGCTCACATACTTATTATACTTATAGTTTCGCTTGATACGGTCGGTACATTCATCGTCATCTGCAGAGATGCTAACACGAAGAATGCCCTCGTTCTCACCACGACGCATAGCCAGCAGACGATGAGAAGTACAACGCTTCAACGGTTCACTCCAATCGAAATAATCGCTGTATTTCTGTGCTTTCTCATCCTCCTTCATTTTGGCAATCACCTTTGATGTGATGATTGCCTCTCGGCGATATACAGAGCGGACACTCTGACGAACACGCTCATCCTCGCTTACCATTTCGGCAATGATATCCTCTGCACCATGAATGGCATCATCAACAGATTTTACCTCACCTTTCACGAAGCGTTCAGCAGAGCCTTCAACATCTCTAACCTGGTTGAGCATAATCATCATAGCCAGAGGTTCCAAACCATGTTCTCTTGCAATCTGCGCACGAGTGCGGCGCTTTGGCTTGTAAGGCAGATAGATATCCTCCAACTCGCTAGACTCCCAGGAATTCTCGATGCGTTTCTTCAACTCATCCTTCAGCTTTCCCTGATCCTCGATCGACTTCAGAATAGTTTCCTTACGCTTGGCAAGTTCCTTCAGCTTGTCATTGAGTTCCGAGATCTTTGCAATCTGCACCTCGTCCATATTGCCAGTTTTCTCCTTGCGATAACGAGCGATAAAAGGAATTGTCGCTCCCTCATCCAATAATGAGAGAACGGCATCAACATTTCGGGCAACCAAATTGAGGTCGCCCGATATCTTATTCGTAAATTGATTCATTATCTGATAAAGTTCATTTTGTCCCAGCCATCCTCGGCTTCAGGCTTGTCGTTGGCGCCATTAGCATGGAATTTCTTCAGCATGAAAGCCATGTTGTGGGCAAGAGTGCGCATAGTCTGCATACCTTCACGATCGAGTGCCGACTCACCAGGAGCAGCACCATAAGAAATGTTCCAATACTGAGAGGTGACAATCGGCATGCTCATCATCTCGAACATCATGTTCATTGTCTGATAAGCAACATCCGCACCACCACGACGGCAAACGGCAACATTAGCTACAGGTTTGTACTTGAAGTTGGCACCATTGCTATAGAGCAGTCGCTGGCAGAGGGAGAAAACGGCACCATTTGGCACACCATAATAAACTGGAGAGCCAAAAACAAAAGCATCAGCCTCCTCGGCCTTAGCCGATATGGTGTTGCAGATATCATCATCGAAAGCACAACGGCCATTGCCATTCTTCTTGCAGGCACCGCAGTTGATACAGTTGCGAACTACCTTCTTGCCGATGCTTACGATTTCGGTTTCTATGCCTTCTGCCTCGAGTGTCTTAGCTACCTCGGCAAGTGCAGTATAAGTATTTCCCTCTTTGTTGGGACTTCCATTTACCAATAAAACTTTCATAACGGTTTTGTCTATTAATTATAATCTTACTGCTGTGCCTGAGCAAGTAACCATCAGCATGGAACCACTCTGGCCAACAGTCTCGTAGTCGATATCGATACCCACGATAGCGTTAGCTCCCATAGCGGCAGCACGTTCGCCCATCTCTTTCATCGAAGTGTCCTTAGCTTCGCGAAGCACCTGCTCATAGCTTCCACTTCGACCACCAATAATGTCTCGAATGCTTGCAAAGAAATCTTTGAAAACATTGGCACCAATAATTGTTTCACCAGTTACTACACCCTTGTATTCCAAAATAGGGTGACCTTCGATTGTTGGGGTTGTTGAATAAACCATAGTTGTGTTTTGATTAGAATGTTATTATATAGAATCGGCTGCGTTACGCAAACGATTTGATAGATCTATTAGAGCACCTTTCAAGGTTGCAAGTTCCTCTTCTGAGAAGTTGGTAGGTTTACCATTTCCGTCGATACCGTTCATTTTATGGTATAGCCAGCTATTACTTTTCCCAAAATAAGTTCTGCTAATATCTGACCAAGAAACAGCAACTAATACGTCTGCCATTTTTTGTTTCATACTTACATTTTTCTTTTCTAAAATAGCTTCCATAATTTTCCGTTTTTAGTTATAATTAATCCTCAAGAGGTTCATCCAACATTTCTGCATATAGCATATTCAGATAAAAACGTATGTTGGGTTCTCCGTTAGGATAACTACGTTTATAGTTGCGTAGGGTTTCTATAAAGTCAAACTCCTTTTCTGACAATTCTAATGTATATATTGTCATTTTCTTGTTGGTTACAAATGTAATACGAAAAATCGTACTATGCAAGTTTTTAAGTATGAAAAAACGTATTATTAGTTCTTTTTTATATTCTATAGAAATGGGATGAACTTTATTTAATCAGTTCATCCCATTCATTGACAAATTCTGTCATTTTATGATAGAGTAAATTTGCTCCCTCATCCGATAGGGCTGTATCTGGCAGAGGTCCGCTGTTCACAGCTACTGTGAATATATCAGCAGCAACGCCAGCCCGCACTCCCAATGGAGCATTTTCTACAACGATTCCTTCCCATGGCATCAGGTTGCCGGCTTTCTTCAGGCCCATCTGGTATGGATCAGGATTTGGCTTGCCTCGCTTTACGTCGTAGGCGGTAACGATATGATCCTCATCGAGGAATTCACCAAAGTCATTAAGCAATCGGTTGATGAGAGGTCGCTGACCACTTCCGGTAACCACGCCGATCTGAAGTCCGCTTGCCTTGATTTTTCTCATCAAGTCGATAGCTCCATCAAAGATTTCAGCAACAGGTAGTTTATGGAAATGCTGTGTCTTCACATCATACATTTTCTGGGCTTCAGCCTCGTCGATGTCTCTTCCTTGCTGCTGCTTTACGAAATAGCGGATGGTATCAACACCTCTGGCTCCTTCGGTGGCATAGGCATCGGCTGCGGTCATGTGGATATCGAATTCTTTCATAGACTGCTGCCATGCAATGGAATGGTTAGGCATACTGTTATAGAGCACACCGTCCATATCAAAGAGAACTACCTTTGGGTTGAAATTGAAAGGGAGATTACTTGATTTGCTATGGTCCTTGTTGTATTTAGCGATTGCTTCTTTTATTCTACTCATCTTTTTACCTGAAAAGGCGATTGCGTCCTTTATATATAAATAGGTGGATGTGCCCTTTGAAAAGACACATCCACTTTATCATTTTCCATTCACTCATCCTTCGATGAGGCTGGATTTATTTCTCCTTAGCGAGTCTTTCCTGGATAGCCTTGCTGTCAGCCTCGTAACCTGGCTTGTTGAGAAGAGCGAACATGTTCTTCTTGTAAGCCTCTACACCTGGCTGGTTGAATGCGTTAACCTCCTGGATGTTACCAGAGATACCACAAGCCATCTCGAAGAAGTAAATGAGCTGACCGAGGTAGTATTCGTTGAGCTCTGGCAAGCTTACGCGGAAGTTAGGAACACCACCATCTACGTGAGCCAAGCGAGTACCGAGCTCTGCCATCTTGTTAACCTCATCCACGCGCTTACCCTCGAGGAAGTTCAAGCCATCGAGATTCTCATCGTCGTGAGGGAAGAGCAACTTCTTGTTAGGCTGCTCGATAGAGATAACAGTCTCGAAGATAGAACGCTCGCCTTCCTGAATCCACTGACCCATAGAGTGAAGGTCGGTAGTGAAGTCGCAGCCAGCAGGGAAGATACCCTTGTTGTCCTTACCCTCGCTCTCTCCGTAGAGCTGCTTCCACCATTCAGCGATGTAGTGGAGTTTTGGCTGGAAGTCGGCGATGATCTCGATCTTCTTGCCTTCCTCCTTATAGAGAGCCTGACGGATAGCAGCATACTGAGCAGAGATGTTCTCCTCGAAAGGAACGTCGAAGCCTGTAGCCTTCTCCATATCCTGAGCACCCTTTACAAGTGCCTTGATGTCGAAACCTGCTACTGCGATAGGGAGCAAGCCAACTGGAGTGAGAACAGAGAAACGACCACCTACATTGTCTGGAATAACGAATGTCTTGTAGCCTTCCTTGTCAGCGCAAGTACGTGCAGCACCCTTCTTGGCATCGGTTACAGCAACGATAACGTCCTTAGCCTCTGCCTTGCCACGCTGCTCTTCGCACTGCTTCTTGAGCAGACGGAAAGTGAGGGCAGTTTCGGTAGTAGTACCTGATTTTGAAATATTGATAACACCAAACTTCTTGTTCTTCAAATAGTCGGTAAGTTCAGCGAGGTAGTCCTCACCAATGTTGTTACCTGCGAAGAGGATGTTTGGATTCTTTGTGTCGTCGTTAACAAGCCATGCGAAAGCGTTACCGAGAGCCTCGATTACGGCACGGGCACCAAGATAGGAGCCACCGATACCTGCAACCACTACGCACTCGCACTTTTCACGCAAAGTGTTTGCTGTAGCCTGAATTTCGTTGAGGAATTCCTCTGTTGTCTCTGATGGAAGGTTGATCCATCCGAGGAAATCGTTACCTGGACAGGTGCCATTCTTCAATGCTTCCTGAGCAGCCTTTACCTTTGGCTCGTAAGCCTTAACTACGCCGTCCTTAAGAAACTGGGCAGCCTTTGTAATGTCTAAGCTGATATTTTTCATTATAGTTATTTATTTGCTTAGCGGAATGAATCCGTTAACAGTTTAATTTCTATCTGTGGGTTGATGCGTTCATACAGTATATTGTAAACGGCATCAAGAATAGGCATATTCACATGCATGTGTCGATTGATTTCCTTCATGCACTTTGTTCCGAAATAGCCCTCCGCAATCATTTCCATTTCAATCTGGGCACTCTTCACAGAGTATCCTTTACCTATCATGTTTCCAAAGGTGCGGTTGCGGCTGAAGTTGCTGTAGCCCGTCACCAGAAGGTCGCCGAGATAGACGCTGTCGTAGATGTTGCGGTCGATAGGATGAACGGTGTTGAGGAATCGGTTCATCTCCTGTACGGCGTTCGAGATGAGCACCGCCTGGAAGTTGTCGCCATATTGCAGACCATTGCAGATGCCGGCTGCTATGGCATACACATTCTTCAATACAGAAGAATATTCGATACCTATAACATCGCTTGAGGTTTTTGTTTTGATGAAGTTTGAGGTCAATACCTCGGTAAATGCCTTTGCCTTCTCCTGGTTCTCGCAACCTACGGTGAGGTAGGAGAGGCGTTCCATGGCTACCTCCTCGGCATGAGAAGGACCGCCGATGCAGGCGAGATTCTCGTAGGGCACGTCATACACCTGATGGAAATACTCCGAGCAGGCGAGGTCTTCATCAGGGACGATACCTTTGATGGCCGTTACGATGAATTTGTTTCGAAGACTCGTCTTGAGTTTTTTGAGATGATTCTTCAGGTATGGCGAAGGGGTTACGAATACCAGCGTGTCGTAGGCCTCTGCGATTTTGTTGATGTCGGAAGAGAAGAAAATCTCATTCACATCGAAGCGTGCTGCCATCAGATAGGCAGGGTTGTGCCCCAATCGCTTGAAGTCTTCGATACGGTCGTCGCGGCGCATATACCATCCGATGTGATGAGTATGGCTCACCACAATCTTGGCAATGGCTGTAGCCCAGCTGCCGCCACCTATTATCGCTATCTTTCCTACGTTATACATAATCTAAACCCACCTCCGTCTCCTCCCGAGGGGAGGAGGGGTTGATGTGCTTTTTTATTTATCTAGCTCTTCTAGTTTTTCGGAAATCTTATTCAGTACTTCCTCGATGTCTTGAAGAACTTCTTTATTTGTAAATCTTATAACCGTATAGCCCTCTTTTGCAGCCATGAGGTCCTTTCTTGATCTTTCTCTGGCTGCTCTCCTTCCAGATGATATCCTCCGTCTATTTCCAGGATTAACTTATATTTCAAACATACAAAGTCGGGAATATATCCATAAACAGGATGTTGTCTTCTGAAATGTACTCCCATTTGGTTGTCCACAAGATAGTGCCAAAGATAACTTTCTGCCTCTGTAGGATGATTTCTCATCTCAAGGGCTTTCTCGTGAAGTAGTCTATAGGTTGCTCCATCCGTAGTTTCAAACCGATTCATACTTCAATATGTTTTATCAACTAACCTTTAATTAAGGAAAAACTATCAAAAAGTATTTCCACTAATTTTTTAAGTATCGTTTTTATAAGTAAATTCCTCAAAATGCCAATGGCAAAGTTCGAAGAACGAGCCTATCCGCAAATACAGCGGAAAAAGGATATCAACCTCTCCTCCCTTGGGGAGGAGTCGGAGGTGGGTATTTAGGCTTTATCAATCCAGCTCTGGATATCCTCTACAGATGGCTTAGTATAGTCGAGCTTGTACTTCTTTACAATCTCGCCCAACTTCTGCTGGAGGCCCTGAGCCTTTTCTTCCTTGATGTCAGTGATGAGGTTGAAACCTGCCTTGCGGAGAACATATACCCAGTCCTCGGCTACGCCCAGCTCAGCCCACTCCTGAATGCTGCTTTGTGGAATCTTCACCTCTGGCTTAAGCTGAGGGAAGAGCATTACTTCCTGGATGAACTCCTGACCTGTCATCAACATGGTGAGACGGTCGATACCGATACCGATACCTGATGTTGGAGGCATACCATACTGAAGTGCGCGGAGGAAGTCATGGTCGATTACCATAGCCTCGTCGTCACCCTTGTCGGCAAGCTTCATCTGGTCGATGAAACGCTGCTCCTGATCGATTGGATCGTTCAACTCTGAGTAAGCATTTGCCAACTCCTTACCATTTACCATCAGCTCGAAACGCTCGGTAAGTCCTGGCTTAGAACGGTGCATCTTGGTAAGTGGACTCATCTCTACAGGATAGTCGGTGATGAAGGTTGGCTGGATGTAGGTACCCTCGCAGAACTCTCCGAAGAGTTCGTCGATGAGCTTACCCTTACCGAAGGTCTCATCCACCTCCATGCCCTTAGAGAGGCAGAACTCGCGAATCTCGTCCTCGCTCTTGCCGTTGCAGTCGAAGCCAGTCTTCTCCTTGATAGCATCGAGGATAGGAAGGCGGCGGAAAGGAGCCTTGAAACTGATAGTCTTGCCATCAGGATAGGTAGCCTCTGGCTTGCCGTTTACAGCAACACAGATAGTCTCGAGCAACTGCTCGGTGAAGCTCATCATCCAGTTATAGTCCTTGTAAGGAACATAGAGCTCCATACAGGTGAACTCAGGGTTGTGGTTCTTGTCCATACCCTCGTTGCGGAAGTTCTTGCCGATTTCGTAAACACCCTCGAAACCACCTACGATGAGACGCTTCAGATAGAGCTCGGTAGCGATACGCATATACATATCGATGTTGAGCGCATTGAAATGGGTGATGAATGGGCGGGCGCTGGCACCACCTGCGATGCTCTGCAGAATTGGTGTCTCTACCTCGGTATAGCCGTGCTCATCGAAGAAACGGCGCATGGTGCGCAATACGATTGCACGCTTGAGGAAAGTGCTCTTTGTACCCTCGTTAACAACGAGGTCGACATAGCGCTGACGAGCGCGGAGCTCTGGGTCATCGAACTTGTCGTAAGCTACACCATCCTTATATTTTACGATTGGGAGAGGCTTGATGCTCTTGCTCAAAAGAGTAATCTCCTGAGCGTGGATACTGATCTCGCCTGTCTGAGTCTTGAAAACGAAACCCTTGATACCTACGAAGTCGCCAATATCAAGCAATTTCTTGAATACCTTATTATATAAGTCCTTATCCTCGCCAGGACAGATGTCGTCGCGAGTGATGTAGACCTGAACTCTACCTTTACTATCCTGAATTTCAGCGAAGCTGGCCTTACCCATGATACGGCGTGTCATCATACGGCCTGCGATAACAACTTCGCGCTTCTCGTCCTCGTTGAATTCATTGATAATGTCTGTACTATAGGCATTTACTGGGAATTCAGCTGCAGGATATGGGTCGATACCCATGTTGCGCAGTTCCTGGAGACTCTGTCTGCGGACAATCTCCTGTTCACTTAACTCTAAAATATTCATATACTAATTTTCGAAAATTTTCAAATCTGAATGCAAAGATACAAAATATATTTAAATTCATTGTCTATTTAGTCTTTTTTATCGCTTTCCTTGATTTATCTCAGTTTTCGGGACTTTTGACTTGAAGACTGGTTTTTGGTGGATAGAAAGACAGAAATACATGTTTTTTGCAAGAAGTAAAGGCTGAAGTATATAGTTTTGCTTTGAAAAAAATGGGATAATTGGCTGAATTTGTTCTTGATTTTTGGAATTTGTTTAAATTTGTTGGTTTGTAACTGTTTGATAGTCAAGGTGCTGGAAATTGTGCTATTTCAGTTAGTTAAGTGGGCTGTTTAGGGGAGCTAAATGGCCTGTTTAGCACCCTTAAATGCGCTATTTAGGCTATCCCAAAACTGAATCTCAAATCCCAAATCTCAATTTTGGGAATTTAGGGGGAATCTTATGCTAATATTTATAGTAATTATTACACTTAATATACTGTCGGATAGCTTAAATCCCGTAAATTGAGATTTGGGATTTGGGATTATCCTAAATTTCGACGGAAGTGAGGGGGTACTGCATACTATTTCGAATGATTAATTTTCCTTTACTATATTGACGTTTTTTGAAGAGTTTATGAAAAGATTGTTTTGCTATCGATATTTTTTTTGCTACTTTTGTATCAGAATATATTTTTAATCATATTTTAGGCAATAAATTAATCATAAAGGATGGACACTTATATCCTTAGTATCTCCTTTTATCGTTGGTTATGATATTTTGGACCGAGGATATATGGGATGGTGTTCGTAAATAGGTAGTAAGATGAAAAAGTTTTTAGTTTGTTTTGCTTTGTTGGCAATTTCATTGGGTTGTTTCGCAAAGGACAACTTTAAAATGTCGGGAAAAATTGATGGGGTGAAGAAAGATACGCTAGTTGTATTATATACTCTGCTGAAGGCAATTGTTGGAGAAAATGAGGTGTTCTATAAATATTTGGATGATACTCTCGGAAAGTAAAGGATGAAAAAAATATTTGTATTATTATTTGTAGCATTGCTCTTTGGTAACGCTCTTTCTGTTCAGGCCAAAAATAAAAAGAGTCTGGAGCAGATGGATAATGCTGCTCAAAAAGCAATAAAAAGGTGTTATTTCAAGTCTGGAATAAAGAAACTCACAGTATTAATTGATACACTATCGAAGATTCGACCAGAAGGAGATTCTCTGCTGGCGTCAAAATATATGCAGCGTTTTGATTGCTATTGGGTGCTAAAATCCTATGGCTATCAAGATGATTATAGTTGTGATCTCTATAAAGTAAGGGATTGGTGGGAGAAATATCATTATCAGAACGATTCTGTATATTCTGCCATCCTATTGCGGCTGAGTTATTTGAAGTTGTACAAGTCGGATAAAGATTCTGCTTTGATTTATCTGAATAAAGCACGCTCGGTCTATGAGAACTTGCATAAAAAAGATTTTGCATATTTTGAAATCCTCTATGGCTATGCCGATATAGAAAAGGCTAAAGGTAATTTGAGGGCAGAAAGAGATACCTTGGAGAATTGGATTGATAAATATCATGAAATTTACCATCGTTTTTCCCTTTTGGGATCTGGTCCGCAGCATGAAATATTTCAGGTTAGACCTCTTGCTTGGCATCGCTTGAGAGATTGTTGTGAAGCGATAGTAAAAGAGGAGATGGCAAGACCTCATACAGAGGCAGATGTGCCTGCTCCTCGTGAATTTGAATCTTCCGATTCTGCACATGCTGCAGTTGATGAGGTGATTGATTGTTGTGTTTATTATTTGACACATCATGTTAATTCTCCAAAGATGGATGATGCAGCTCTCTTTATCGATAACTGGTTGGAGAAATCAGTCGATATCGAAAAGCTTTATCCGCTTCAAAGTTTGCAGTTAAAGGGAAATCCAACTTCGAAGTATGCATTTAAGGCGTTTGAGGCTAGTCTTATCCTTCGGCAGTTAATGATAAGAAGTTATATAATAAGATGGCGCAATTTCAGAGATGCGGTGAAGGATGGCATTTCTTTCTATATGCAGAATAGAAACGTTACAGGCAAGAATGACTTCTTGGAGCCATTGGCAACGGCTTATGGCGATGCGGATAAGAAGAAACAACGGAAAATCATGCGCTTTTGGTGGAAGGCTGTAAAGCACATGCGGCCTAAATTCCATTTTATCTAATAAAAATTGCTATCCTAATTGGCTAATTCATGACTCCCAATAAAATAGGATGCTTCATTCTTCTTCTCTGTAGCAATAGTATCTTTGGATTAGCAAGACTACAGCTAATAGTATTAAAGATATGAATATCGGATTGCCGTTTATAGCGTTTTTGGGGCCATAGTCAATAGTCTTGCTGTCGAGAATAACTTTCGGCTTGGATAGTTGTGGGCTGGATTTTTGGCATGCAGCCATCCAGTTCACGTACTCTGTATCTATATTTTGAGGAACTTGATGAAACTGGTGGGTATTCTTCTTTATATGGTCAATTACGGTCTGCTCGTTAATTTCATAGCTTAGATTTTTTGTGGCAGTTTCATAATCGATGGTTCCATCGTCGATATATTCTCTTTCTCCATAGGTGAAACCATAATACACCCCATTGCTGTTTACGATAGGAACGGTAATATATGCAATGCATCTAAAGGTGCTCTTTTCTCCTTTTCTTTGGGCATGTTCTTGCTCAATCGAATAATCTACCCCATATTTTGAGGTATCAAATTTTGGTGATGTTGCACTATAGATGAAATCGTAGTTACCGATAGCTTCGGCTGTAATTTGATTTACCTTACATTCTGTACTTTTCAATTTGTTTGCGATACTATTTGTTGTAAACATCATTGTAACAATACTTGTACTGTATAAAAAGTAGGCAAATCCTCTAACTCCTCCTCTGTAGCCTTTGTCTGAAATAAACCTGAACCAATGGAAAAGTGAAAAAGTGGAAATAATCACCCATATGCAACCTCCCCATATTTGATGTTTTCCCTTGTCGTAAATGTCTATGTCGAAAAATAAACTTACCAGAAAATAGAGAATAGCAGATAAGATATATGCAACAGGAAGTACAATGAGACATGCGGTTCGGCTTGTTTTTAGCCATTTAATATATTTGTTTTTCATTCGCAGCGAGGTTTTTATATACAAAAAAAGGACTTCATTTCTGAAGTCCTTCTGTGGGTAGTGATGGATTCGAACCACCGAAGCTAGAAGCAGCAGATTTACAGTCTGCCCCATTTGGCCACTCTGGAAACTACCCATTGCCTTAAAAGCGAGTGCAAAGGTAATACTTAATTTTGAATTAACCAAATTTTTTTGGAAGAAATTCTAAAAAAAATATTATTTTTGCATCCGAAACATGGAAAATTAAACGAGGAAAGGATAAAAAGATGCAGTATATCGGAGAAATAATATCAATAGGAGTGGCTTTCAGTTGGACATTGACCGCAATGGCAAGTGAGGTGGCTACCAAGCATTTAGGCGTTTTCGTGTCGAATGTTTGGCGCATGATGCTGGCCTTTTTATGTTCGGCTGCCTTCATGTGGTTCTTCACAGGAACATTTATTCCTCATTATGCCGATGGTACTACATGGATGTGGCTACTTTTGTCGGGAGTAGTGGGATATTTCTTTGGCGACTGGTGTCTTTTCAATAGTTATATTTGGATAGGAAGCCGTTATGGACAGCTTTTTATGACTCTTGCTCCAATGGTTACTGCCTTGGCTGCCTGGGTGGCATTAGGTCAGCAGCTCAGTCTGCAATCGTTGTTGGCGATGGCGGTTACGATATCGGGTATCGTTATCTCTGTAGTAAGCAGGGTGGCCGATTCCGAAGATGAATCTGCAAAGAAGAAATTCAAGCTGGCCCTTCCATGGCAGGGCGTGCTCTTCGGAATAGGTGCAGGAGTAGGACAGGGCGTAGGATTAGTGCTTTCAAAAATCGGTCTCGATCGCTATACTGCAGGAGTTCCTGCATCGCTATTGCCTGATATCGAGAATTATCTGCCTTTCTCGGCAAATATGATAAGATGTATTGCGGGCTTCTTCTGCTTCCTTGTCTGGATGCTATTGCGCAAGGAAGGACCAAACTTCATGAAGAGCTATCGCGATCGCAAGGGTATGTCGATGTTGCTGATGGCCGTCATCTTCGGCCCATTCCTTGGCGTAGGCTTCTCGCTGATGGCTGTTCAGCATACAGCAGCAGGTATAGCCTCCACCTTGATGGCAACAACGCCAATCATCATCCTACTGCCTAGCTGGTATTTCTTCCATCAGAAGATTACGCCAAAGGTAGTGCTTGGAGCAGTAATCTCAGTGGTGGGTGTTTCGCTATTCTTCCTATAGTTTGAAATCTATAGGGAGAGTGTATTTAACTCTTACTGGCACACCCTTTTGCTTTCCTGGATTCCAACTTGGCATAAAATCTATTATGCGTAATGCCTCTTTGTCGAGTGAAGGACTTACTGAGCGAACTACTTTTCCATTTGTTGTGGAACCGTCTTTTTCAATAACAAAACTGACGATAACCCTTCCGCTTTCGTTATTTTTTATAGCTTCTTCTGCGTATAGGTATAGGATATTATTCTGTATGAATTCCGTTAGGGCACTGTTGCCTTCAGGGAAGGATGGCATTTGTTCTACGGCATCATATATTCTAGAACTATCACGCACTGTTTGTCTGAAGCCTATAGGAATCTCGTACCTTACCCTTACTGGTATGCCATTTTGCCTGCCAGGATTCCATTTTGGCATAGAACTAACAATTCGTAATGCTTCTTTGTCGAGTGAAGGACTTACTGAGCGAACAATTCTTTCATTTGATATGGAACCGTCTTTTTCAACTACAAAATTGACGACAACTCTTCCGCTTTCGTTATTTTTTATAGCTTCTTCTGGGTATTGGATGTTATTCTGTATGAATTCCATTAGGGCTATGGCATCTTGTAAGGGTGACATTTTGTGTTCCATCATAGCTTTGGGATCTGGAAAGGATGGCATTTTTTCTACGACAACAAATACCTTATTTGTTTTTCTTAGATAATCATTTGATCCAGGGGCTGGCTGCTCAAGAGAATCTGCAATTTCATGATGACCATAAGTATCTGAGACCTCATTGTTTTCGCTTGCTTCCTTGCTTTGTGCCGCAATAGGGGTTGTGCCCACTAGGCAGAGTGCCATAAAGGTTACTAATATTTTGTTTTTCATTTTTTTCTGTGTTTAATTTATTTGCTTATCCTGCAAAAGTAGCATTTTGTCTTTAGATATTTCTCTTTTGGTGTTAAATTGATGGCTGATTTTGAGAAATTTGATAGTGATACTTATGCTTTTTGTCATTGTTAACATTGCTGCAAGGCGTTGCAATCTTGCTGCAAGGTATTGCAATCTTTCTTCAAGGCTTGCTTGAAAGTTAAAGCCGTTAGTGTAGGATGCTCAAAGGGGCGAGAATGGAATTACAGCCTTGTAAAGGCTGCATGTCAGAATCCCCTGGTGTGGGAGGCGAAGCCGACGAACCTGGGGTGTAGATAGTCCTACAAACATTCGACCCTGTAAGGTGTCGCACAAAACCAAGGATGCACTTGTGGATGTTGTCCGGCCGCTTACAGGGCCGAGTTATTTTATTAGCAGATTCCCCAGGTTCGTCGGCTTCGTTTATTAGCAGATTCCTCCAGGTTCGTCGGCTTCGCCTCCCACACCAGGGGATTCTGATATGCAGCCTTTACAAGGCTGTAATTGCCATTTTCGACCCCTTTGAGAATTATGTAATCGGGCGTTCTGAATTTCCTAGCATGGTTATTTTCTTGAAGTCGCGATAGGGGAAGGTCTGATGTAAATTCATTGTCGAGTGTAATTTATGGGTTGAACTAATTGTCTGCAAAGATATAGCTTTCTTTGCCCAAAAGCAAATTTGGCGGTATAACAAACGGTATAACTTTTTGCGATTGACAGTTAGCGTATGAATTGCAGGTGATCTCCAATCACATTGCAGATGACCTCCAATGATATTGCAGGTGACCTCCAATGATAATGCAGATGACTTGCAATGATAATGCAGGTGACCTGCAATTATCTTGCTGGCGATTTATGAAATATTGCCCCCAGCTTTTCGCTTGGCTTTTCTTCAAAATGTGCTGAGGTGGAACGTAAAACGTTTCCACCTTTCGCGCATAATATATATATTTATTTTCTTCTTTAGAAGAAATATATATCTATATCTATATCTTCGCGCCTGCGCAATGCGCGTTCTTATATATGCATATTGAAAATGGAGGCATCTCAGAGGCAAAGGAGTTGCATCTTCGATGTGTCTTAGTTATATCTTCGATGTGCCTTAGATGCCTCTTCGAGGTGTCTTTGTTGTGGCTACATGCGATATGTCTTTTTAGAAAATATTATCCCTTGAAGAGAATGAGAAAAACAAATGGTAATAAATCCATTTATCTCCCCTTTACATTTTGTTTTTCGATTATTTTTTTCTAATTTTGCAGTAAATCTAATGTACGATAGAAATGGATATTGAAGCACAGAAGAAAATAATAGAAAGCCAAGACGGATTGTCAAATACACTCGGAATGGAGTTTATCTCCACTCCTGAGCCAGATACGTTGATGGCGAAAATGAAAGTCAATGATAAGAACAAGCAGATTTTCGGATTCCTGAGCGGTGGTGCCACCCTCGCACTTGCCGAGAATGTGGCAGGCGTGGGCAGTATGTCAATTTGCCCGGGAAAGATCTGTGTAGGCATCAATGTTAGTGGAAATCATGTGAAAGCTGTGATGATGGGCGATACTGTTACCGCCTATGGACATCTGCAGCATAAGGGTCGCACCTTGCACGAGTGGCAGGTGGATATTCGAAATAATGAGGGCGAATTGATCTCAACGGTCCATGTCACCAATTATGTGATTAACGCCCGCACGAAATAATGCAGAACTACGCTATCTATCGACTTCCGTTTGAAGACCATTTCACCTTGCTCCATCAGAGTAAGGGCCAACCACTCGTGGTGAATTCCATCGCCGAACTGAGTGGTAAGGAAGGCTTCGTATTTGCTCCTTTCGAGCAAAGCGAGGAGTGCCCGATTGTGCTGATCGAACCTGATGAAATCGATATCTGTGGATTGGATGCTTTCTCCCCACAAACAGAAAGTGTATTACCAGAAATCGATGATGCAGCGGCGAAGGAAAGCTATGCGCTTGATTTTGAGAAATTCCATCAGCAGTTGGTGGAGAATAAGTTTTCCAAGATCGTGTTGGCAAGAATTCAAAATATCGGGCAGGTATCGGCAATGGCTCTGAATGATCTGGAACGTCTCTTTGTGAAGGCTTGTGAGATGTATCCAAGAATGTTTATTGCTTTGGTATCTGCCGAATTATCAGGTACTTGGCTGATGGCAACTCCTGAGATCCTTTTGGATGGCAAGGAAGGCGAATGGCATACGATGGCGCTTGCCGGAACACAGAGTGTGGAGGAGGCCTGGAAACTTTATCAGGTGAAACAGCAGTTCCATCAGCGGCCTGTAGATGATACTTCGGATGATAAATGGCTGCAACAGGTGGAATGGTCGCAGAAGAATATCGAGGAGCAACGCTATGTGGCTTCCTATATCACAAACTGTCTGGAGAAATTTGCCGATGAATTCAAGGAGAATGGTCCTTATACGGTAAGGGCTGGCAATCTGGTTCATCTAAGAAGTGACTTTACTTTTTCGATGAAATCGGATGAACATATAGGTGATGTATTGGATATTCTTCATCCAACGCCTGCAGTATGTGGTATTCCGAAGGAAAACACCCGACAGTTTATTCTGGAGAATGAACATTCGCCAAGAAAATATTATTCGGGCTTCTGTGGTCCTCTTGCAATGGAGGGGGAAACACATCTGTATGTATCCCTGCGTTGTATGGAGATTCTCGATAAGCAGTTCTGTCTGCATGCAGGTGGCGGCTTACTGAAAGATTCCACTTTGCAGAACGAATGGCATGAAACTTGCGAGAAGATGAAGACGATGCGAGCCTTGATAGATGATCAAAAAAATAAACGAAACTAGCAATGTATTCAAATAAAATAAATGTAAATATCCTTACGAATTTACTGCTTCAACATGGCATTCATCATGCGGTGGTTTGTCCTGGAAGCAGAAATTCACCTATAGTTCATAATTTGAATGAATGTGAGGATATTCAGTGCTATCCTGTTACGGATGAGCGAAGTGCAGGCTTCTTTGCCTTGGGAATTGCTCAGACAAAGAATGAGCCTGTGGTGGTTTGTGTTACCTCTGGATCGGCGCTTCTCAATGTGGCACCTGCAGTTGCTGAGGCTTACTATCAGCATCTTCCGCTCATCGTGATCTCTGCTGACCGTCCTCAGCAGTGGATTGGTCAGTTGGATGGTCAGACGATGGTACAACCGAATGCTTTGCAGAATTTTGTTCGAAAAACTGTTACCTTGCCTGAGCCTCATGATGAACAGGAACGATGGCATTGCAATCGATTGGTGAATGAAGCTTTGTTGGAAGTGGAGCATCGTGGTAAAGGTCCGGTACATATCAATGTACCTATCACAGAACCACTCTATGAATATACGGTAGAGCAAATTCCTCAAGAACGGAAGATAACATTGGAAGATTCGCAAAGCCCTTGTTTGAGCAATCGTTTCAAGGAGAGTCTGCAAAATGCTACTCGTCCGTTGATTGTGATAGGACAGGTCAATCCGTTGACAGAAATCCAGCTCGAGGATAGAAAAATTACTATTGCGAAACTCATCGATGCATTAAAGGAGAAATTCACGATTCTGTATGGGCCACTTTCGGGTTATAATGCCCCAATACTCGATCTCCTGTTGGAGAGCGACGAGATAGGTTCTTTGAATCCCGACCTTATCGTATATTTGGGGGGAACACTGGTAAGCAAGAAGGTAAAGGCCTATCTTCGAACAGTGGAATGTGAAAATATCTGGATGGTAAATCCAGAGGGCAGGGTAGAGGATGTCACTATGCGTGCCACCCATATTCTGGAAACATCAGCAGAGAACTTCTTGCAAGCCCTATATCAGATGGATTTGCAAATCGACAATACAGGATATCATACCGCTTGGAAGTCGCTTATAAATAAGGTTTCTTTCGGCATAGAAGAATATGAACCAGCCTATTCCGAGATGGCTGTGGTGAAATATTTCGCAGAGCAGCTGGAGGATATGGACTATGACTATCAGGTGCATTATGCCAATAGCAGTGCTGTTCGATTGGCTAATTTCTATGCCTACAACCCTGTATTCTGTAATCGAGGCATCAATGGCATAGAGGGATGTATTAGTACGGCAGCGGGCATGTCGGCAGCAACCTCGGATATAGTCTTCTGCATCACAGGCGACCTTGCCTTCTTCTACGATCAGAATGCGTTGTGGAACAAGAATCTGAAGGGCAATCTCCGCATCATCATTCTGAATAATGGCGAGGGAAGCATCTTCGAGCGATTTGATGGCTTGAAGCAGAGTGAGGCCAAGGATATGGTAGTAGGCACACATAAAAGCAAGGCCGATGGCATCTGCGCCCAGAATGATTGTGGCTATCTAAAGGCAACAAATCTACAGGAAATGCAGTTGGGCATCGTTCAACTGATGACGATGGATACAAACCGTCCAATAGTGCTGGAGGTCTTCACAGATGCCCAGACGGACGACAAAGTATTGCGGGAAATACATAGTATCTAATTCGGATACATAGTAATTATTAAATACATAGTAACTATTTTAGACATAGTAACATAATAACATAAGAGTTTTAACATAGGCTTATAATATTATGTGAGGTGGATAAATGATATGTTATAAAAATATGTTTTTATGTTACTAAAATAATTACTATGTCAAAGAAAGTGATTATGTATAAAGAAGAAAGTTAATACGTAAAAAAATAGATAATATGGCAGAAAAAAGAGAATGGAAACCCATAGCAGGTTTCGACTTTAAAGAGATACTTTTCGAAGAGTATAATCATATTGCGAAGATCACCATCAATCGTCCTCGCTATCGCAATGCCTTCACTCCATTAACCGTATGGGAGATGAGTCAGGCTTTCACTTATTGTCGTGACCAATTGGATATTCGAGTTATTATCCTGACAGGTGCAGGTGATATGGCCTTCTGTTCAGGTGGTGATATGAATGTGAAGGGTAGAGGTGGCTACATCGGCAATGATGGTGTGCCAAGACTGAATGTGCTGGATGTGCAGATGCAGATTCGCAGAATGCCAAAGCCTGTTATCGCTATGGTAAATGGTTATGCTATTGGTGGTGGACATGTGTTGCATGTAGTCTGCGACCTTACCATTGCCAGCGAGAATGCCAAGTTTGGACAGACGGGTCCTAAGGTCGGCAGTTTCGATGCTGGTTTGGGAGCTTCCTATCTGGCAAGAATCGTAGGACAGAAGAAGGCTCGTGAGATATGGTTCCTCTGCAAGCAGTATACTGCGGCCGAGGCAGAGCAGATGGGATTAGTAAACAAGGTGGTACCATTCGATCAGTTGGAGGATACCTGCGTAGAGTGGGCTGAAATCATGATGGAACGCAGTCCGTTGGCCTTGAGAATGATGAAGGCCGGCTTCAATGCCGAACTCGATGGTCAGGCTGGTATCCAGGAACTTGCAGGCGACTGTACCATGCTCTACTATACCCTCGATGAGGCACAAGAAGGCGGCAAGGCCTTCCTCGAAAAGAGAAAGCCAGACTTCGATAAATATCCTCAGTTCCCTTAAAATACAGAGTAACTGGTTCAAAGACATAGT
The DNA here is from genome assembly GCA_905236815.1 of uncultured Prevotella sp. GTDB lineage: Bacteria > Bacteroidota > Bacteroidia > Bacteroidales > Bacteroidaceae > Prevotella. The sequence continues at coordinate 26,986 of CAJOPE010000109.1, forward strand.
AACATAATAACATATTTATTTTAACATATCAAATTTGCTTATTATAGGGGATTTTGAATGGATATAAATGAATTGATAAAGACAATTATGGATAGTGTGAAGACTATTCGAAGGCAACTAGGTCCTGGTTATCTGGAGAGTGTTTACAAGAATGCTATGATTGTTGAATTAAGGAAAAGAAATATTTCATACGAAGTAGAGCGCCCTATTAGAGTACTTTATGATAATGTTGTAGTTGGTGAGTTCAAGGCTGATATCATAGTTGAAAATCGTTTGATATTAGAGTTGAAAGCTATTCAATCTCTTTGTGTTGCTAATGAGATACAGTTAGTTAATTATCTTACAGCTACGGGTATTGATGATGGATTGCTTATAAATTTTGGCTCACCACAATTACAATTTAAACGAAAATATAGAATTTATACGAAACAGTTTTGATACAAAGTAACTATAGACACAATAACTGGCAAATACATAGTAATTTTATAGACATCGTAACATAATAACATACGAGTTTTAACATAGGCTTAAAATATTATGTGAGGTGGATAAACGATATGTTATAAAAATATGTTATTATGTTACTATGTCTTTGACAGTTACTATGTATATAGGAGGTTAATATGTATAAAATAGATATAGAGGAGAAAACTCTCCATTTCAAGCAGCCTGCTGGCACTTCGCGAGGTGTATATACTACTCGTCATTCTTATTATCTTACTCTGTCGAATGAGGAAGAGAAGCCTGGGGTGAAGGGTATTGGTGAGTGTGCAACCTTGCCCGACCTGTCTTGTGATACAATGTCAAGTGATGCTGAATACGAGAAGACCTTACGGGCTTTCTGTCAGATGTTTGAGCAGATGGGAAGTATTCCTTACGAAATGATGCGACCTTACCCTTCAATGCTGTTTGGTTTAGAGTCGGCATTGGCACAATATCAGACTGGTGGTTCTTCTGCGCTTTTCGATACTCCATTCGGACGAGGGGAAGAAGGCATCACCATCAATGGATTGGTGTGGATGGGTACTTTTGAGGAGATGTATGCTCGTTTGGAGGAAAAACTCAAGCAAGGTTTCCATTGCGTAAAATTGAAAATTGGAGCCATCGATTTCGAGAAGGAGCTCGACTTGGTAAAGCATATTCGAGAAGCCTTTACGAAGGAACAAATCGAATTGCGTGTGGATGCCAATGGCGGATTCACTCCAGAGTATGCGATGGCAAGGCTGGAGGCGCTCGCCAAATATGATATTCATTCTATCGAACAGCCTATCAAGCAGCATCAATGGCCAAAAATGGCGGAGCTCTGCAGAAATAGTCCTTTGCCAATCGCTCTTGATGAAGAGTTGATAGGGGTGAATATGAAAGGTATGAAAGAGGCTTTGCTGGATACAATTCGACCAGCCTATATCATCTTGAAACCAAGTTTGCATGGTGGTATGTTTGGCAGTAAGGAGTGGATAGATCTTGCAAAAGAAAGAGGCATTGGCAGTTGGATAACCTCAGCTTTGGAAAGTAATGTAGGCTTGAATGCTATCGCTCATTTCTGTGCAAAGACCTATGGACCAGCTATCACTATGCCACAAGGCCTAGGCACAGGTCAGCTCTTTACCGATAACATCGAAATGCCACTTGAGATCAAAGGAGATAAATTGTGGTATAATACAAAATAAAAGTTAGTTATACATAGTAAATATTTAAAGACAAAGTAACTATTTTAGACATAGTAACATAATAACATAAGAGGTTTAACATAGGCTTATAATATTATGTGAAGTGGATAAACGATATGTTATAAAAATATGTTATTATGTTACTATGTCTTTGATAGATACTATGTATGTAAATGATAGTATGTCTTTAGAAGATTTTTTGCAGGAATGGAACAATAGCAGCGATGTGGTTTTAGTGCACACGTCGGGCAGTACTGGTAAGCCAAAGCCTATGTGGGCAGAGAAGAAGCGAATGCTGAATTCTGCTCGCATAACCAACGATTTCCTTGGATTAAAGGAAGGCGATACCGCCTTACTATGTATGCCACTCGACTATATCGCAGGAAAAATGATGGTTGTACGCTCTATAGAACGAAAGATGCAGTTAATAGCAGAAGAACCATCCGGCCACCCATTATCTGTAAATACATCCTCCCCTTCGGGGAGGCTTGGTGGGGTTTCTGGTGGGGTTTCTGGTGGAATTTCCCTTGCTGCTATGGTTCCACTTCAAGTCTATAATAGTCTGCAAGTGCCAGAGGAGCGTGAGAAACTTCGCTCTATCCAACACTTGCTGATAGGAGGAGGCGCTGTAGATGAGGATATGGCACAAGAACTCAAGAACTTCCCAAATTCTGTCTGGAGTACCTATGCCATGACCGAAACCCTGTCGAATATTGCTCTTCGTAGATTGAATGGACCAGAGGCAAGCGAATGGTATACCCCTTTTGATTCAGTAGGAATCTCCTTGAATGCAGAAGGATGTATTGTTATTGATGCGCCCTTGGTGCACGATGGCATTCTCACAACCAACGATCGGGCTGAGTTAAGAACACTTCCAAATGGCAAAGTTCAATTCCGCATTTTAGGAAGAAAAGACAATGTAATCGATAGTGGAGGTATTAAAATTCAGATTGAGGAAGTGGAGAAGACCCTCAAGCCATTCCTTTCTGCACCTTATTTGATAACCAAAGCGAAGGATAAAAAATTCGGCGAAACCGTTGTTCTTCTTACAGAACAAAACGATCTCGCCGAAGTTTCTGAAATATGTATGAATGCTCTGCCTAAATACTGGCAGCCTCATAGATATATACATGTAGATAATATTCCCCTTACCGAAACTGGTAAACCTGCAAGAGCTAAAGCAATGCAGATTGCCGCAGAATAAACATCCTCCCCTTCGGGGAGGCTTGGTGGGGTTCTTGGTGGGGTTATCCTTCTCTAAAGAAGTCAAGAGCCTCCTTGATCTCCTCAACCGTAGCAGTCTGGTTAATGCGAATGTCGCCAATACCGCCTAGTAGGGTGAAGTTAATGATACCATCTTGGTTCTTCTTGTCGTGATGCATCAATTCAATAAGCTCATCATAGTCATCACAAGTGATGTCTAATGTACCGTAATTCTCACGGATGAAATTCACAGTCTGGCGCATTTTGTCGGATGGGAAACCAGTCTTGGTAACACTGAGATAGAGTTCTGGAATCATACCAAATCCAACAGCATAGCCATGAAGGATAGGTTTGCGTTTCAAGCTCCAGCTTTCAAAGGCATGTCCGAAAGTGTGACCATAGTTAAGTGCCTTGCGAATACCTTTCTCGAGAGGGTCTTCAGTAACCACTTTTTCTTTAACAGCAACACTGTCAGCAACCATTCTCTGGAGCTTTTTAAGATCAGGATTCTGCAAATCATAGTCCACGAGTTCAGCCCACATCTTTTCGTTGGAGATGAGGCCATGCTTCAACATCTCAGCATAGCCGCTGATGATATTAGGCTGGTCAAGTGTCTTGAGGAATTCTGTATCGAGAATTACAAACTTTGAGTCGTTAAACACACCAATTTCATTCTTTAAACCATTGAAATTGATGCCCGTCTTTCCTCCTACAGAGGCATCTACCATAGCAAGAAGAGTAGTAGGGATATTGATGAAATTAACCCCACGTTTGAAAGTGGAAGCAGCAAAACCTCCAAGGTCGGTAACCATTCCACCACCAAGATTGATGAGCAACGAATGGCGAGAGCCGCCACCTTCACCCATCGATTTCCATACGTGAGCAATGGTCTCAAGATCTTTATGGGTATCTGTAGCGCCGATTGTGATGACTTGCGCTTTCTTCAAACTGAAGAAATCACTGATAACAGGCCAACACTTCTCTTTTGTAGTCTCGTCTACAAGCACAAAAATCTTATCATGTTCACATTCTGAAATAGCAGTAGCGAGTTCAATTTTAAGGTGCTTGGAAATTATTACTCTTTGTTCCATAATCAATTCTCTCATTACAAATTTTCCTTTTGCAAATATAAGGCAAAATTCAGAAAAACTATCAAAAAGCAACAAAAATGTTTCGATTGGTTTAAACTTTGCACTTAAAATAGCGTCTATTACTCAGAAACAAATTAAAATATTGATGAAAAAGTATTTCCTTCTTTTTATTCTGTCGTTGGTATCAATGATAGGTTTAGCTCAGGATCGATTGATTTCGGGAGAGATTGTAGATCGGGACACTAAGGACCCTGCGATGCAGGTAACCGTGCAACTGTTGAAAATGGATAGTTCGTATGTGGCTGGTACTATTAGTAATGAAAATGGTATCTTTAGTCTTACGGCTCCAGAAAATGGAAAGTATTTGCTCCGAATCTCAAGTATTGGTTACACAACACAGGTAAAACGTATTGTTATTTCAGAGGATAAGAATCTTGCTATGGGCAGGATGGAGATGGGTTCGGATGCCATTATGTTGAAGGGGGCTACTATTACAGCACAGGCACAGAAGGTTGTATTGAAGGAAGATACTTTTGTTTATAATTCTGCAGCTTATCGCACACCAGAAGGCTCTGCTATCGAGGAACTTGTAAAGCGCCTTCCTGGTGCTGAGGTAAGTGATGATGGTACTATCAAAATCAATGGTAAGGAAGTGAAGAAAATCCTTGTGGATGGTAAGGAATTTATGACTGGTGATACCAAGACTGCCTTAAAGAACTTGCCTACTTCTATTGTTGATAAAATCAAGGCGTATGATGAGAAAAGTGACCTTTCCCGCATCACAGGTATTGATGATGGTGAAGAGCAGACTGTACTTGACTTCGGCTTGAAGAGAGGTATGAACAAGGGTATGTTCTCAAATATCGATGTTGCGGCAGGTACAGAGAATAGATACAGTGCAAAGGGTATGGCTGCCTTGATGAGTGATAATAATCGACTGATGCTCTTTGGCAATGCCAACAACGTAAATGATATGGGCTTCGGTGGTGGACGAGGCGGTCGCTTCGGCGCTGGTCGTCAGGGATTGAATGCCAATAAGATGTTGGGTATCAACTATAACTACGAAAAGAAAAAGAAGTTGAAGATGGATGCCAGCCTTCGTTGGAACCATTCTGATGGAGACACTTATACTAATAGTGCCAAGCAGGATTTCGTAAATAAAGATGGTGGTGCTTTCTCAAATAGCTTAAAGCAGAACTATAGCCGTTCAAATAGTTGGGATGGTCGTTTACGTTTGGAGTGGCAGATCGACTCTATGACGAATTTGATGTTCCGTCCATCTGTGAAATGGGAAATAACTGATGGATTGTCGAATGAGTTAAGCGCTAAATATAGTGATGATCCGTTTGCTTTTGTTACTTCTCCACTTTCAAAAACTGACATCAATAAACTGGATTCTCTGGGTAAGATGGTGAATACCGAAGATAAGAATGGCATCAGTTATAACGATAATAATACGGTACAGGGAATGCTTCAGTTTAACCGTAAGTTAGGAACCAACGGCCGCAACTTTACTTTGCGTGCAGATGCTTCTTATGGAAAGACAACAGCAAAGCAGCTGTCAACAGATAATGTATATTATTACCTGCTTCATAAATTATCGGGTGAGGATAGTACATATCAGATGAACCGATATAGCTTCACCCCAACCACCAAATATAGTTATAGCGCACAGGCAACCTATAGCGAGCCATTGTGGAAAGCTACTTTCCTGCAGTTAAGCTATAAGTTCACCTATAATTATAATAAGAGCGATCGTTCCACCTATGATTTCAGTAACTTGGGTGAGAATTATTTCGCAAGCATAAATCCTTATTATCGTGGTTGGGACAGTTACTTCAATCTGCTCGACAACCAGAGTGTGGATGGCTATAAGAATAATGACTTAAGTAGAAAGTCGCAATATAAGAATTATATCCACGACATCAATGTGATGTTACGATTGATTAGAAACAAATATCAGTTGAATGCTGGTGTGATGGTTCAACCACAGACTACTAAGTTCACTCAGGATTATTTAGGCGTGAGTGTCGATACAACCCGTTCGATAACCAACTTCTCACCAACAGTGGATTTCCGCTACCGTTTCAGTAAGGTAAGTAACTTGCGTTTTAATTATCGTGGAACATCCTCACAGCCTAGTATGAGTGATTTGTTGGCTATTTCAGATAATACCGATCCTATGAATGTTCAGGTTGGTAATCCTGGTTTGAAACCATCATTTACAAATAATCTGCGATTGTTCTACAATACATATATTGAGAAGCATCAGCGTGCTATTATGACTTTCGTAAACTATTCAAATACTCGTAATGCTATCAGTAATATGGTATATTATAATTCTTTGGATGGTTCGCGTATCAATACAAAGATAAATGTGGATGGCAATTGGAATGCCAATGCAGGCTTTATGTTTAATACAGCTATCGACTCAGCAGGAGTATTCAATGTAAACTCATTCACCAACTTGAGATATGAGAATAGTGTAGCTTATATTCAGCCTGATAAAAACAGCAGCCTTCAGCAGAATTTTACCAAGTCTGCTACCATCAACGAACGTTTGGCAGGTAGCTACCGCAACAGCTGGTTGGAGTTTGAGTTGGATGGATCTTTGAACTATACACGTGCTCGCAATCAGTTGTTGGAGAAAAACAATCTCGATACCTGGCAGTTCGCTTATGGTGGTACCATCAATATTTCATTGCCTTGGAATATGAGCTTTAATACTGATTTGCATCAGAACAGCCGTAGAGGTTATAACGACAATGCGATGAATACTAATGAGTTGATTTGGAATGCACAGATTGCTCAGAGCTTGCTCAAGGGTAATGCGCTTACATTGAGTCTCCAGTTCTACGATATCCTGCGTCAGCAGAGCAATATCAGCCGTACTTTGACAGCGATGGAGCGTAGTGATACCGAATATAACAGCATCAACAGTTATGTGATGCTCCACGCTATCTATAAGTTGAATATCTTTGGAAGTAAGGAGGCACGCGAGAAAATGATGCAGGGACCTCAGGGACGTCCAGACTTTGGAGGAAGAAACTTCAGAGAAGGACGAAATGGAGGAAATCGCCCACCTATGGGAGGTGGCTTTGGAGGACCTAGATAATTATAGGTCCTCTAAAACCTTCTCGATGACGATTGGAAAATATTTCATCTCGAGAATATGTTCTTTGGCTGCGATATCATCTGGAGTGTCATCCGGGGATATCGCAGTTTTGTATTGTGCAATGATCTCACCACCATCGCAAACATTGCTCACCCAATGCACGGTCATACCTGTTTCTTTTTCACCTGCGGCCTTTATTGCCTCGTGAACATGATGACCATACATACCCTTACCGCCATATTTTGGAAGTAGGGCAGGGTGGATGTTTATCATCCTTCGATTAAACTTCTCGATAAGAAAATCAGGAATCATTAGCAGAAAGCCTGCCAACACAATAAAGTCGATGTGATATTCTTCCATAAGGGGAAGCAACTTCTTACTATCGTTAAACTCAGCTTTGGGCATAACGACAGTCTTCACACCTAATTTTTCTGATTTATCAATTGCTCCAATACCCGATTTGTTGGCAACAACTAGTGAAACATTTACTTTATCAGAATTCTTAAAGTATTTAATGATGTTCTCACAGTTGGTTCCAGAACCGGATACAAATATAGCAAGGTTGGTAGTTTTAGTCATAATAAAATCTCTCTTATAATAAAATCTCTTTGATCTAGATACTTCAATATTTCATTATTGAGTATCTCGATATTTTAATCTTCCTCCTCCCAGTCATCCTCAAATCCAAACAGAGAAGGGTCAACAAAAGCATCCAATGCTCTTCGCTCTTTCTTGGTAGGTCGGCCTGTTCCCCTGGCTCTGTCTACAAATCCGCTGATGCGGCTCATCTCCAGAAGTTCATATTGCTTAGGGTCGGTAACATTCTCATAAACCGTAATGAGAAGTTTGGCACCTACACGATTCTCAATGCAGTCGAGAACCTTATAAGAAAAGGTGATAGGAGGCTTCTTAACACTGATGATTTCTCCGCGTTTAATCATATGGGAAGGCTTAACATTAACCCCTCCCACAGTGACGCGTCCATTCTTGCATGCTGTAGCAGCCAGTGAACGTGTCTTGAATACACGGGCTGCCCATAGCCATTTGTCTATTCTGGCAGTATCATTCATCTTATTTCTTACCTAACTTATTAAACTGGTTCATGGTAATATTGATACCTGCAAGCACAAAGCTCTTGATAATTTCGCAGGCAGTGTCGATACTAGGCTGTAACACCTTCATGTCGTCAGCACTGTAGTGACCAAGTACCCAGGCAACCTGAGCACCCTTAGGATAGTCGTTGCCGACACCCATACGCAGTCTGGCATAGTTCTGACCAATGAGTTGCATAATATGGCCAAGGCCATTATGACCACCATTACTGCCGTTAGCCTTCAATCTGAAGGCGCCCAGAGGAAGAGCCACATCATCACTGATCACCAGGAGATTCTCCTGCTTGATATTCTCCTTCTCCAACCAGTATCTTACGGCATTACCACTCAGATTCATAAACGTTGTGGGTTTCAGCAGAATGACTTTTCTTCCTTTGATGGAAGTTTCGGCGATGAAGCCATATCGCTTATCCTCAAAACGAATATTGGACGCTTTAGCAAAAGCGTCCAATACCATAAATCCTGTATTGTGTCGAGTATCCTGATATTCATCACCAGGGTTACCCAGTCCACAAATTAAATATTTCTCCATTTAATTACTCAGCATCCTCAGCTGCATCGCCTTCAGCTGCTGCCTGGATTGACTGACGAGTAGCCTTGATAGAGCAAACTACAACGCTCTTGCCTGTAGCGATCTCAAGACCTTCGAAACTCAAGTCACCAACCTTGATGCTCTTACCAAGCTTCAAGCCTGTAACGTCGATGTCGAGGTGCTCAGGAATGCTCTGATAAGGAGCTGTAACAGCGATCTTACGGATAGAGAGGTTCATACGACCACCATCACGTACACCCTGTGCAAGACCGTTCAACTTAACAGGAACACCGATAGTAATAGGCTTCTGATCGTTTACCTCGTAGAAGTCAACGTGAAGAGGAGCGTCTGTTACTGGGTGGAACTGAATCTCCTTAAGGATAGCAGTACGATCAACACCGTCGATAGTGATTTTGATAACGTAGATGTGTGGAGTGTAGATAAGCTTACGAAGATCAGCGAAAGATGCTGCGAAAGCGAATGAAGTAGGAGCACCCTGCTCGTTCTTCTCCTCACCGTAGATGTTACATGGAACCATGCCCTGCTTACGCAAAGCCTTAGAAGCTTTCTTGCCAAGGTCTGTACGCTTCTGACCTGAAATTGAAATTTCCTTCATTTTGTGTTACTCTAAATTAAGTTATTAATTTTGCTTGCCTTAATTCGCCATCACACGGATGTGCTCAAAAAGCGGGTGCAAAAGTACGACTTTTTTCTGAACTACACAAATTTTATCTTAAAAAATAAATATTTTCCTGTTTATCGTTGGCGTTTACAACTAAAATATCTATCTTTGCAATCGTAATTACATATTTTAGAACGAACAAAAAATACATTAGAGAATGATTAATAGGGAGTTAATACGAATTAAGATTGTCCAGTTAACCTACGCATACTATCAAAACGGGAATAGAAATATGGATAATGCGGAGAAGGAACTTATGTTCAGTCTCTCAAAAGCCTATGATTTGTATAACTGGCTTCTTGACCTCATCGTTGCAATTACGAAGGAGGAGAGAAAACATGTAGATGTCGCAACTGCTCGTGCTGAGCGTGGTGACGGTAGTATCCCGTCTTCAAAGTTTGCATTTAATAAATTAGCAGTGCAGCTTGAGGAGAATAAAATGCTGAATTCTTTCCTTGAGGTGCAGAAGAATAATTGGGAGGATAACATTGAGTTTGTTCGCAAGCTTCATTCACAGATTGTTTCTAGCGAGGCTTATCAGGAGTATATGGCTTCTGGTGAGGATAGTTATGAGGAGGATCGTGAGTTGTGGCGCAAGCTTTATAAGTTGTTTATTATGAACAATGAGGACTTGGATGCCTTCCTTGAGGAGAAGAGTCTTTATTGGAATGATGATAAGGAAGTTGTTGATACTTTTGTTCTCAAGACTATCAAGCGCTTTGAGGCTGCCAACAAGAGCGACCAGGAACTTCTTCCTGAATATAAGGATGAGGAGGATCGTGACTTCGCACGTAAGCTCTTCCGTTCTTCTATTCTTAACTCTGATCAGTATCAGCGTTATATGAGTGAGGCTAGTCGCAACTGGGATTTCAGTCGATTGGCATATATGGATATCGTGCTGATGCAGATTGCGATTGCAGAGCTTTGCACTTTCCCTGGCATTCCTGCTAGTGTAACCATCAATGAGTATGTGAACTTGGCAAAGCGCTACAGTACATTCCGTAGTGGTGGTTATGTAAACGGTATGTTGGATAATATTGCCCGTTTCCTTAACGAGGAGGGTATTATTACTAAGCCAATGGAGCCTAGACCACATCGCCGTTAATAAAGTTGTATATAATAAGGTATAAAATAATAAGAATATGACAAATATGATTCTTGCCGCTCAGGCACAAGGTGGAGGTATGGGTATGATCATTATGATGGTCGCAATTTTTGCAATTATGTGGCTTTTCATGATCCGTCCTCAGCAGAAGAAGCAGAAGGAAATCCGTAACTTCCAGAATTCTTTGCAGGAAGGTGCTAAGGTTGTAACTGGCGGTGGTATTTACGGCACTGTAAAGCGTATTGATCTTGCTTCTAACAAGATTGATGTTGAAATCGCTCGTGGTGTTGTTATTACAGTAGATAAGGGTTACGTTTTTGCTGATGCTGCAGCAGCACAGGAGCCTGCTAAGTAAGTAAATGCTTGGTGGCATTCGCAAAATATTGCATCTATTCAGGAGCTTCTTGTTCAGTTCGCTTAACAAGGAGTTTCTGATTTTTTTGTTCTTTCTTGCGTTAAGTGGAGTCTTCTGGTTATTGATGGCTCTCAATGAGACTTACGAGAAGGAATATGCAATACCTGTGCGCCTGATTGGTACACCACGAAATGTGGTGATTACTACCAATGTCAATGATACCATAAGGGTAACTGTGCGTGATAAGGGTTTCTCGCTGATAGCTTATTCTTTTGGAAATCAGTTCCGTCCTCTGAACTTCCGCTTTCAAAGCTTTGCTAATGAGGATAAGGAACGTGGAACTATTCCGAATTCGGAAATTCAGAAGCAGGTTTATGCCCAGCTCTATAGTTCTACAAAAATTGTTCAGATGCGTCCGGATAGACTGGAGTTTTATTTCAACTATGGTTTGTCCAAGCGCGTGCCTGTTCATTTCAGGGGAACGATAACGGCAGGAAAGAGCTACTATCTGGCCCGTACGGCCTTGTTTCCTGATATTGTCACGATTTATGCGAGCAAGCGACTGCTTGATAGTGTGAAATTTGTGACTACTGAGAATATTCGAATGGAGAATGTGGAGGATACTGTTTATCAGCGTGTCAAACTGCATGCTATTCGTGGCGTGAAGATAGTCCCTGACTTTGTGAAAGTGGGCTTCTATCCTGATATTCTCACAGAGGAGGTTATTGAGGTGCCTATTGTGGCCATTAATATGCCTTCGAATATGGTGCTTCGCACTTTCCCTGGTAAGGTGAAGGTTCGATTCATTGTTGGCGCAAGTCAGTTCCGCTCCATTCAGCCTGATATGTTCAAGGTGGTGGCAGATTATAAGGACTTGATCGCTCATCCTTCGGATAAGTGTCTGCTGACGCTGAAGAATGTACCAAAGTCGGTGAGCCGTGCTCGTCTGGAAATAAATCAAGTGGATTATCTGCTAGAACAGCGATAAATTGCTTTGATGAACTTCTGAAAAGAAAATGAAATGGAAAAAATAAAAATCGCAATTACTGGAGGCATCGGTTCTGGAAAGTCGGTGATTTGTAAACGATTGGGGCGTCGAGGCATCCAGGTATATGATTGTGATGATGCTGCAAAACGCTTGATGCGTACAGATGTGCAACTTCAGAAGGATTTGCAGCAGTTGGTGGGCGAGGAGGTCTTCGTTGATGGAGTTCTTCAGAAGCCTGTGCTGGCAACCTATCTTCTGGGAAGTGAAGCGCATCAGAAAGCGGTGGGTGATATCGTGCATCCAGCAGTGGCGAGAGATTTTCTAGCCAGCGACTATAGTTGGATGGAAAGCGCCATACTATTCGAGAGCGGTTTTGATAAACGCCTCGATTTTGATATAATTGTCTGTGTGACAGCCCCTCTTGAGTTACGAATTCAGAGAGTGATGGAACGTGATGGCATTACCCGGGAGAAAACACTCGACTGGATGAATCGCCAATTTCCACAGGAGGAGGTTCGTGCCCGCAGCAATTACGAACTGGTATCGGGAAGAGATGATATTGAAGAGCAAATCGACCGGATGCTAGAGGATATGAAGAGAAAATATAAAATTAGTATTTAAAATAATAACATTTAAAAATAAGTAGAATATAATGGAAACAATTCTTTCAATTGCTGGTAAGCCAGGTCTTTACAAACTGGTAAGCCGTGGAAAAATGAATCTTATTGTCGAGGCTCTCGATGAAACACATAAGCGTATTCCTGCTTTCGCAACTGACCGTGTAACAAGTCTTGGTGACATCGCTATGTATACCGACTCTGAGGATATTCCTTTGTGGCAGGTTTTGGAGAATGCTGGTAAGCACGAGAATAACGGTGAGTCAAAGATCAACTTCCGCAAGGCTAGTGCTAAGGAACTTAAGGACTGGTTCACAGAGGTTCTTCCTAGCTGGGATAAGGATCGTGTTCACGATAGCGATATCAAAAAGCTTATTCAGTGGTATAACATCCTCGTAAAGGCAGGTATCACAAACTTCAAGGAAGTGCTTGCTCCAACAGAGGGCGACAATATTGACGACCGACAGGACGCTGAAACTGCTGAGTAAAAAATGTGCAAGTAATTCTTAATAATTTATCTTGTTGTAAGGTATTATTGGAATTATTTATTATATTTGCAGCTAGAAACACAATTAGTCAAACTAATACGAATAAGTTATGAAAAAAACGTTTTTGATGTTATCTTGTGCAGCTGTGATGCTTTTTGCAACTTCTTGTAGTGAAAAGAAGGCTCCTGTTCAGGCAGCTCCTCAGGAGGAAGAAGGTCCAGACAGTGTGACTCTTCAGGTAATGGATTCTATCGCTGGTGATTACAAGAGTGGTGATGATAGCAAGGTTATCTCTTTGAAGAAGGACGGTACTGCAACTTCAAAGGGTCCAGATGAAATCCATAAGTGGGCGATTCCTGGTGGTGCACAGCTTGGTGCAGAACAGTATTCTGTAATTCTTTACAAGAAGGGTCTTGAGAATGATGTTCCTGTAAATGCTGTTATCAGTTCTGATGAGGCCGGAGCAAAACTTACTTTGAAGAATGAGGTTCTCCGTATTCGCAAGTAATATTCAAAGCTTCGAACTTTTTATTTTATAATGATATATTCTGCGCATTCCCAAGGGATGCGCAGAATTCGTTTTAATGCCATTCTGTCTTGCTATTATGACAGAATGGCATTATTTTTGCTACTGGTATGGAAATTGTATTACTCCTAGTGTAAGGCCTTCGAAAATCGGAGGTTGAATTAATAAAAAAAGAATGTTTAATTAAATATAGGAGATAATGACTATGTATAGAAATTCATGGCTTCCAGAAGTGTTCAACGATTTTTTGGATACAACAGTAATGCCTCGCACAAAGGCTACTGCTCCTGCAATCAATGTAAAGGAATCTCAGGACAAGTATCAGGTAGAGCTTGCAGCTCCTGGTATGCGCAAGGAAGATTTCGATGTAAACATCAATGCTGATGGCGATTTGACCATCAAGATGGAGAACAAACACGTAGAAAAGGAGGAGAATGTGCAGTATCTGCGCCGTGAGTTTGCTTATGGCTCTTATGAGCAGACTTTGATTCTGCCAGAGGATGTTGATAAGGAAAAGATAGGTGCAAGAGTTGCCGATGGTGTTCTTACCGTCGATCTTCCTAAGATAAAAGTTGAGGAGAAAAAGTTTGCTCGTCAAATTTCAATAGGTTAAGGTTAGTTGATTAAGGTATATATTATTGTGTGATTGTTAGAAAATAGCCTTGAATACGAATGTATTCGAGGCTTTTTTGTTATCTTTGCACCCATTATGATTTTGAATGTCGTTTTATTAATTGTTGGCGTTGCCATCGTGTTGTGGGGCGCCGATCGCTTAACAGATGGTGCTGTCGGACTGGCTGAGCGTATGGGAATTTCTCAGGTAGTTATTGGTCTGACGGTTGTGGCCATGGGTACTTCAATGCCTGAGTTTATGGTATCTTTGGTTTCTGCCATAAAGGGTACTCCCGATTTAGCGGTAGGAAATGTTGTGGGTAGCAACATATTTAATTCAATGCTCATTGTAGGTTGTTCTGCCATGGTAGCTCCTATGGCAATATTGAAGACTACAGTTCGCAAGGATATTCCTTTCTCGCTTATAGCAAGTGTTGCCCTTTATATGATGGTGGTAGATGGAACTTCCGCCGACATTACCCGATGGGAAGCTGGTATTCTTTTTGCGATGTTTATCATCTTTATGATTTTTACACTTCGTAGTGCAAAGAATGAAACGCAGAAGGTGGAGGAGCAGAAGAATTTTATGAATCCTTGGAAGGCTGTGTTCTTCCTTCTTTTAGGTCTTGGCTGTCTTATCGGTGGATCAAATTTGTTTGTTGATAATGCGTCGCAGGTAGCAAAGTCTTTGGGGGTGAGTGATGCTGTGATTGGTCTTACTGTTGTTGCGGGAGGAACTTCTCTGCCAGAACTTGCCACCAGTATAGTTGCAGCTCGAAAGGGCAATAGTGGAATCGCTATCGGAAATGTTTTGGGTAGCAATGTTTTCAATTTGCTTTTTATCCTCGGTATTACCGGTATGATTTCTCCAATGGCAATAGAGGGGATTACTTCTGTTGACTTGTCGATGATGGTAATTAGTATGATTTTGCTCTGGTTGTTCTCTTATACCAAATACACTATTGAGCGATGGGAGGGTACTTTGCTTACTGTTCTCTTCCTGGGATATATGGGATATCTGGTTCATGGTGCAATGTAAGAGCAGCTCTCTATAAAGAAGATAGATCTAGTATACTATTAAAACAAAAAAGCTTCTCCGAAATGGAGAAGCTTTTTTTGTTGATTTCAGTGAATCAGTTTTAGCTCGTAAGTAAGTAATAAATGTAATGCGAATGTTTTAACTTTTAACACTGCAAAGATACAAAAGATACATATTCTTCTGGTGGCAAATATTGTTTTATTGGGGTGTAAATTTTAGCTAAATGTCCAAAATGAACAAATTGGACGGTGAAAATGTGCGTATTTTGTCCTTTTTTGATGTTTTTGTACGCCTTTTGTGATAAAATTGACATTTGAATGGCTTTGTATTTTTGTTATTTCATTCATTGTCGGTTTTTGGTAAAAAAATAAAATGACTTTTTATTTTTCTTACTTTTTGCTTGTAAGTACTTGTGTTTTAGTGAGTTTGGCTGAAAGCAATTATTTTGCTTTTGTTTTTGGGGTAATCAACTACGATCTATATCCTTTTGGGAAGGGATACAATAGTTGAACTCTTCTACTATAAAACATTATCTGTTGTTTTGAAAAACCTTAACTTTTTTGCTCAAAAAGATCAAGTCTTTCAATGTTCCTAAGCTATATAGGCGAGATAGGAGGGCTAAACCGTCGGTTTAGATGTGCTAAATAGCCTCTTTAGAACCGGTAATTCGTTTAGATGGAAATCTGTAATAATAAAATGTAAAAGTGTTGTGGTTGCTCCTTCTAGTATAAAATGAAGTTATAAAAATTGCTTTCAGCCAAACCTTCTGAAACATAGGTACTTATAAGCAAAAAGTTAGAAAAATAAAAAGTCATTTTATTTTTTTTATTGGTTTTTCATCGATTTGTGATCAATAATTCGCGTGGATTGTCAATTCTATTTATCTCTTCCCTAAGTGGCTGTTGATAGTTTTGAAAAATCCCTACAATCATCGGAAAAAGCCCATAGTTATTGTATTGATTTCCTACAATCTTAAGATTGTTCATCTGCTATTTGACACATCCTATTTAGATTGGATAACTAAAGTTTCCCACTTGCAAATAGCTTGCCCTTAAAGTCTTAAAAATCAAGAGGAAAGAGAAGGAATGTCCAAAAGTTTTTGT